>JAJKIR010000014.1 GCA_021154325.1 Gemmatimonas sp. | reverse complement strand
GCGTTCCTGCCGATCTACGCGCTCTCCGGGCCATCGGGAAAGCTCTTCGAGCCGATGGCGGACACAACGATCTACGCCCTGCTCGGCTCACTGCTCTTCACCCTCACCGTCGTGCCGGTGCTCTGTGTCTTCGCGCTCCGCGGCGGTGTGCGGGAGAAGCGCAACGCGGCTTTCGAGTGGCTCCGCGACCGGTATCAGCGCGGCCTCGACTGGTGCCTGGAGCGGACAGGCCTAACGATTGGCGTCTCGACGGCGTTGTTCGTGCTGTCGATGATCATCGCCCTGGCGATCGGCGGCGAGTTCATGCCGAAGCTCGACGAGGGCGCGCTCTGGGTGCGAGCCACGATGCCATACACCATCTCGTTCGAGGAATCGTCGCGGCTCGTGCCCCAGATCCGGCAGATTCTGTCGTCGTTTCCACCGGTCACCGTCGTTACCTCCGAGCACGGCCGACCCGACGACGGCACCGACCCGACCGGGTTCTTCAACGCCGAGTTCTACGTCGGCCTCAAGCCATACAAGGACTGGACGGGACCGTACGGAGACAAGGACGCGCTGATCGACGCGATCCAGCGCAAGCTCGCCGCATTTCCCGGCGTCACTTTCAACTATACTCAACCTGCCGAGGATGCCGTCGACGAGGCGCTCACGGGCCTCAAGAGCTCTCTCGATGTAAAGGTCTTCGGCAGCGACCTGTCTGTGCTCGAGGCGAGAGGACGCGCCATCAAGCGCGTGCTGGAGTCGGTGCGTGGGATCGAGCACGTGACGCTCGTGCAGGAGCTCGGACAGCCGAGCCTGACGATCAGCGCCGATCGAGCGAAGATGGCGCGCTACGGACTGAACGTCGCGGATCTCAATGGCCTCATCGACGCCGCGGTCGGCGGTTCGGCCGCAACGCAGGTCGTGCAGGGCGAACGCACCTTCGATCTCGTCGTGCGCCTCCAGCCGCAGTTCCGCGAAACGCCGGAGCAGATCGGCAACATTCTCGTTGCGACCGGCGAAGGAGCGCAGATTCCGCTCCGACAGGTTGCCGACATTCAGGTCGCGAATGGCGCGGCCTTCATCTACCGGCAGGACAACTCGCGGTACATCGGCGTCCAGTACTCGGTGGAGGGCCGCGACCTCGCGAGCGCGGTTCGCGATGCGCGGGCGGCAGTCGAGCGAGCAGTCAAGCTGCCGCCGGGCTACTCGACCCGTTGGGGCGGCGAGTACGAGGAGTACACGGCGTCGCGCAGCCAGATCAACGTCGTGCTCCCGCTTACCGTGGTGCTCATCTTCGGGATCCTGTTCATTCTCTATCACAACTTCAAGTTTCCACTGATCACCGTCGTCGGCGTGATCCTCTCCGCCCCCCTCGGCGGCCTGCTCGTCCTCGCGCTCACGGGGACGCCGCTGTCGGTGTCTTCGATGATTGGCTTTCTCGCGCTCTTCGGCGTGAGCGTGCAGACCGCCGTGGTGTACATCTCGTACGCGAACGAGCTGCGCCTCAGCGGCTTCAGCATCGCCGACGCGACCCGCACCGCGGCCTTGTTGCGGTTGCGGCCAATCATGATGACGGCGCTCGTCGCCGCGCTCGGATTGCTTCCGGCGGCGCTCTCGACCGGCGTCGGGTCCGATACGCAGAAGCCGTTCGCGCTCGTGATCGTCGGCGGGCTTTTTTCGCGACTGCTCATCAGCGTGTTCCTCATGCCCGTGCTGTATGCCGTCTCGGCCCGCGAGGGCGACCACCTGGAGGTTTGATCTCGACGGGAGGACGGACAGGTTGTAGAGTTGCCTGCCCGCTTCCCGTCGCTTCTTTCACCGGTGGTGCTCTATGAAGTTCGCTCGCGCGATCGTGCCGCTCATTCTGCTCGCCACCGCTGCCCGCGCACAGCAGTCTCCGGCGCCCTGGCTCAAGGAGACCTTCAAGTCCGCGAAGCTGGGCGACGATCGCACGATCTATGTCGCGACGCCGGCGAACTACAATGGGACGACGCAGCGTTATCCGGTGCTCGTCCTCCTCGATGCCAATGACGAGCCGCAGTGGACGGCGGCGGTTGCGAACGTCGCCTTTCTCTCGAATCGCGGCGCGATACCCGACCTGATCGTGGTCGGTGTGACGAACGGGAAAGATCGAACACATGACCTCACGCCCGCTGCCACCGGCAGCACGGCAAAGACTTTTCCGACGGCCGGCGGCGCGCACGCCTTCACCGACTTCATCGTCGACGAGGTGCTGCCACGAGTACGGTCGCATTACCGCGCCTTGCCATCGACGATCCTCGCCGGCCACTCCTTCGGCGGCCTGTTCGCGCTCGATGTAGCCGCGACGCGGCCCGGCGCGTTCGTGGGGATCGTCGCGATGAGTCCCTCGTTATGGTGGAACGACTCGACGCCGGCCCGCGACTACGCGACAGCGATCGCGAAGCTCCCAGCCACGACGCGTCTCTTCGCCACGAGCGGCGAGCTCGAGCCGCCGATCGACGTCACGACGAAGATCTTCGCGGCGCGGCTGGATTCGATCAAACCCCCGTCGCTCGCGTTCGCGTATCACTACTATCCAGGTGATAGCCATGGGCTGACGCCGCAGCCGAGCCTCATCGATGGTTTGCAATTCGTCTTCGCGCCCATCGCGCTGACGCGGTCACCGATGACGGCGCTGGGCCCGCACCCTGATTCAGCGGGCATCGTGAAGGCGATCGCCGAGACGGAGGATGGCTACGTGCGCGCCGCCCGCTCGCTCGGACTGCCCGACAAGTTTCCGGAGCTGCAGATGAACAACTACGGGTACGGCGTGCTTCAGGCGTACAAGATGCCTAACGTCGCGGTCTGGATCTTCAGGAAGAACGTCCAGAGCTATCCCGACTCGCCGAACGTGTACGACAGCCTCGGCGACGGACTCCTCGCCGCTGGCGACAGCACCGCCGCCCGGGCGCAGTTCCGGATGGCACGGGACGTCGCGGTTAGGCAGGGCAAGCCGGCGAGTGAGGATACGCTCAAGAAGTTGGCTGCGCTCGAGCATCCGACGGCGGTGCAGGCGGGGAAGGCGAAGCCTTAGGTTGGCTTCAATCCGCCACTGCCAAATGACTGCTGAAACCAGAGCCCAGGGTTATAGGACGCGAATGCCGCGAATTTTCAGCGAATCCAACCTACTGGCGTAACAGTCTGTCGAGCGGTTGTTGCAGATGCTTGGGTGAGAATCTGATGCTCGGATGCGCGAGGTTGGATTCGCTTCCGATTCGCGGCATTCGCGAACCAACTGCCTTCCAACTATGCACCGTCGGTAGGATGCTTTACTGGTGAGTGGAGACGTCACTGCTGAGGAGACCGTCAGTGGTTTTAGCGTCGTGTCAGTGGTATCAGGGGCCCCCTAAGCTCGACCACAAGAGGAATTCGAGGTGGTCATCGATCGCAACCCCCCGCCGCGCCAAGTGTAGTAAGACGCGGGAGGAATGTGACGATGAAACCAATCAGAACAATCCAGAACAGCGTTGTCGCGCTCGCCCTCGGATTCGGCTCGGCTGCCATGCCGACCTCGGCTAGCTTCGCCGCACCGGCGCCCCCGGCCGCGCCGAGGATCGAGATCACGACGCAGGAGCTCGCCGCGTCCAACGCGAAAGTTCAGGCCGCGTACAGCGCCCTCATCGATATGTGGCGCGCCGATTTCAAGGCGATTGGCGAGCGGTTCGCCGCGCCGGGCATCGCGCGCTATCGGGCACCGATCCGCACCGGGTGCGGTGTCATGACGCCTAACAACGCCGGGTACTGCTCGGCGGACAACACCATTTACTTCGACGACATCTTCGTCGCCGCGCAGGCGAAGGTGGCGGCGCGCGCGCTCGGCACCGACGGCGACATGGCCGGACTCGGCGTCATTGCGCACGAGATGGGGCATGCCGTGGCAATCCAGCTCGGCCATGCGTCGCGCGTGTCGTACGAGAACGAATCAGTTGCCGACTGTCTCGCCGGCGCGTTCGCGAAGCACGCTCAGGGCGATGGCTCACTCGAGGCGGGTGACGTGGAGGAGGCGGTGTTCGGTATGGCGAGCGCCGGCGATCCGACGCCCGAGCTCACGGGCAACCAGCGCATGGATCAGCGTATCCTCGCGCGCATGGAGATGGTGGGCCATGGCACGCGCGAGCAGCGAGTTCAGAACTTCCGCACCGGCTTCGATGGCGGGGCCGGGGCGTGCCTGGACGATTTCCAAGGGTTGACATCCTGAGCGAATAGATGCCATCCTGAGCGAAGCGAAGGATCCAGGTGCTAGCGCGCCTGGATCCTTCGTTCGTTCGTTCGTCGCTTGCGCTCCTCAGGATGACATTTCACTTGATTCGCCTCGCAAAGCCTGACGACGGCGCCGCCGTGGCGGAGATCTACCGTCCCGCAGTTGTCGAGCGCGCGACATCGTTCGAGATCAATCCGCCCGATGCGGAAGCGATGGCGACGCGGATCGAAAGCTGTCTCGTGCGCTTTCCATGGCTTGTCGCTGAAGAGGACGGAGAAGTAACGGGCTACGCGTACGCATCTGCTCATCGAACGCGACCTGCCTACCAGTGGTCGGTCGACGTCTCGGCGTACGTGAGCAATCGGGCGCATCGGCGGGCCATCGGCAGGTCGCTCTACGAGGCCCTCTTCCGCGTCCTCGCCCTGCAAGGGTTCCGGAACGCCTACGCCGGCATCACGATGCCTAACGAGGCAAGCGAGGGATTCCATCGTGCCCTCGGCTTCACCCCGGTGGGAATCTACCGCGGAGTCGGGTATAAGCTCGGACGGTGGCACGATGTGCTCTGGCTCGAGCGCGCGCTCGTGCCGCTTGACGACACGCCGCCCGTGCCAACGATCGACCTCGCGCTGCTTGCCCGGTCGCCGCTCCTCGATGCCGCGATCGCGGGCAAGCCGACGCCGCGCTTCCGCCTCGCAACCGACGGCGACGTCCCGGCTGTCCGCCGGCTCATCGACACGTCCGTCCGTGGACTGAGCGAGCCGCTCTACTCAGGCCAGCAGATCGACAGCGCACTGCGCTATCTCTTCGGGCCGGACAGCAGACTTATCGCGGATGGGACGTACTATCTCGCCGAGGTTGACGGCGAAGTGATCGCGGCCGGTGGCTGGAGTCGCCGCCAGACGCTGCACGGCGGCGACCAGTTCAAGCATGGCGACGATCCATTGATCGACCCCGACCGGGAGCCGGCGCGGCTCCGCGCCTTCTTCGTGGACCCGCGGTGGGCGCGGCGCGGCATTGGCGGCCTCATGTTTCACATCTGCTCAACAGCGGCGCGCGCCGCCGGCTTCAGCGCGCTCGAGCTGACCGCCACACTCCCCGGCGAGCAGCTCTACGCGACGCTCGGCTTCGCCGTCGTCGAGCGCGGCAGCGTCAGCATGCCCGACGGAGTCACCCTCGAGACGGCACTGATGCGCCGCTCGCTCACGGCTACTCCGTCTGAATCGCGATGATCGGATTCACCCGCGTTGCCCGTCGCGACGGCACCAGCGTCGCCACGAGGCCCGCGATGAACATCAGCAGAATTGCCGCGCTCCACGTTGGGACATCGAGCGGACTCACCCCGTAAAGCGCGAACGTCAGGAGCCGCGTGACGACCGCTCCGGCCAGCGCTCCGATGACGAGACCGACCGCCACGAGCCGCATCCCCTCCCACGCCATCAGCCCCATCAACGCCGACGCCGAGCTGCCGAGGGCCGACCGAATCCCCAGCTCGCGGGTGCGCTGGGCGACGGCATAGCTGAGCACACCATACAGTCCGGCGACCGCAAGGACGAGCGCTACGACGGCGAAGGCGCCGAGCAGGCTGAGATAGAAGCGCGGCTGGCCGAGGCTGGTCGCTATCACCTCCGGCATCGGCCGGACGCTCGCCACCGCGGCCGTTGGATCGATGGCGCGAATCGCCGCGCGCACCGCTGGCGCGATCGCCGCCGGGTCGCCGCGTTTCACGCGGATCATCAACGGAAAGCCCGTCCATTGCTCGGTGGCTGGATACGTCGAGTACATCTCGGGCGCGGGATCCGCGAACGGTCCGAGGTTTCGTATATTCGAAACAACGCCAACGATCGTCGCGAAGGACGTGTCCGAAAGGTGAAAGCGCTTGCCAATCGGATCGCGGCCCTTGAAGTCGCGATCGACGAGCGCCTGGTTCACCACCACCACGGTCGGCGCGGCCGAATCGCCGTCGCTGCGCAGTGGGAGGCGCCCGGCGAGAAGCCGCTGGTGAGTGACGGCAAAAAAGCTCGGCGTCGCGCGCCGGAACTCGACCATCGGTTGGCGCGTCGGATCCTCCTTTGGCTGCCCCTCGTACCAGACGTTGCCGTTGACGCCCCAGTTCACGAACGGAATGGCCGATACCGACCCGGCGCTCTCGACGCCCGGCAGCGCGCCGATCGCCTCGATGGCGGGCTCGAGAAAGGCTTTTTGCGCTGGCCGCACTGCATAACGAGTCGGCGCGATCGTCACGTTCATGGTGAGGACGTGTTCCGTCTCGAAGCCGGGGTCATTTCCGAGCAGGCCGGCAAAGCCCTTGAGCGTGAGCCCCGCGCCGATGAGCAACACGAGGGAGAGCGCGATCTCGAGGACAACGAGCCCTCTGAGCGCGCGGTGCTGCTCCCGTCCCGCGCCGCCTCCGCGCCCGCCGCGCAGGGCGTCCTGCGGATCGACCGCCGCGCCGCGCCAGGCGGGCACGATCCCGCACACGCCCGCGACGACGAGCGAGAGCGCGAGCGCGAACGCAATCACCCTCCCGTCGACGCTCAGCCCGTCCAGCTGCGGAAGCTGCGCGCCGGCGAGCGCGCCGATCGTGCGGACGCCCGCGATGGCGACGCCAAGGCCGAGCACGACGCCGGCGGCCGTGATGAGCAAGCTCTCGACAAGGGCCGGGCGCATCGTTGCCCAGCGGCTCGCGCCGAGTGCGGTGCGCACCGCGATCTCCCGTCGGCGCTGCACGCCGCGCGCGAGGAGCATCGCCGCGACGTTCGTCGCCGCGATGAGCAGCACCATGCCAACGGCGCCGAGGAGCAGCAGCAGCGGCTTGCGGACAGCGCCGACATTCTCCGCCTGGAGTGGCGCGACGCGGACGTCCTCACCACGCAGCACCGGATTCTCGGCGACGATTCCCGAAAATACCGTTCGGAGCTCCGACTGCGCTGACGCGGGCGTCGCGCCGCTCGTCAGGCGTCCCAGCACGCGCAGGTAGTTGCTGCGGCGCTGTGCCATCTGCTCGGCGGTGAAGCGGATCGGCGTCCAGATGTCGGCGCGGATGACGTTGAATCCGTGCGGCACGTGGAAGTCGCGCGGCGTGATGCCGACGACCGTCGTCGGCTCCCCGTCGATGGCGATCGTCTTGCCGACGATCGACGGATCGCCGCCGAGGCGCGAGCGCCAGAACTCGTCGCTCAGCACGGCGACGGGCGCCTGGCCCACATGATCGTCGTCGGGGAGGATGAGTCGCCCGAGTGACGCGCGGGCGCCGAGCATCGCGAAGAAGTTGCCGGTGACGTAGATCTGGCTAGCCTGCACCGCCTCGGTCGGCAGCGAGACCAGCGCCGTGCCGAAGGAGAGCGCGGCGAGACCCTCGATCCGCCGCGAGCGCTGGGCGAGATCGCTGTACGTCGGCGCCGAGAGCGGCCACGTTCCGAGCGGTCCGGAATGAGGTGTCGTCCGATGGACGGCAACCAGGCGGGCTGGCTCGCGAAAGGGGAGCGATTGAAAGAGCGCGCGACTTATGGCGCTGGAGATGGCCGCCGTGGCGCCGATACCGAGCGCGAGGCAGAGCACACCCGAGATGGCGACTGTCGGAGCGCGGAGGAGCCCGCGAGCGGCGGAGCGAATGTCGGCGAGCATAGGGAGGGGTCCGGTCACGTTTGCTGACTAGACAAGCAGTCGTGGAAAATCGTTGAAGCGAGGGACGAACGGTGGGACGCGGCGTGGCGGGGTGGGCCCGGCAGAGTAGAATACGTCAAAACGCCGAGAGAGAGACCATGCCCGCTCCCCGCATCTTCCGCGACGTCACCGCGACCATGGGCAACACGCCCCTGATCGAGCTCACCCGCTTGACGAAAGGACTATCCGCGCGGGTAGTCGTGAAGCACGAAGGCTACAATCCTTTCAACTCGGTGAAGGACCGCATCGGCGCCGCCATGGTCGACGACGCGATCCAGCGCGGCATGCTCAAGCCGGGGATGGTGATCGTCGAGCCGACGAGCGGGAACACCGGCATCGGCATCGCGTACGCCGCCGTCGTGCGCGGCTATCGCTGCATCTTCACGATGCCGGAGACGGCGACGCTCGAGCGCCGGAACATGCTGCGCGCCCTCGGCTGCCGCGTGGTGCTCACCGAGGGGCCAAAGGGGATGAAAGGCGCGATCGCGAAGGCCGATGAGCTCCTCGCCGAGCTCGGGAGCCGCGCGATAGGCATGCGCCAGTTCGACAATCCCGCGAATCCCGAGATTCACTACAAGACGACGGGTCCGGAGATCTGGACCGACACCGCGGGCGCGGTGGACGTCTTCGTCGCCGGCGTGGGCACGGGTGGCACGATCACCGGCGCCGGCCGCTTTCTGCGGGAACGAAAGCCCGGGATCCACATCGTGGCCGTGGAGCCTAACGAGAGCGCCGTCCTCTCCGGCGGCACGCCGGCGCCGCACAAGCAGCAGGGGATTGGCGGCGGCTTCGTCCCCGCGAATCTCGACACGGGGATCTACAACGAGGTCGTGCGCGTGACCAACGAGCAGGCGATCGAGACGACGCGCCGGCTCGCGCGCGAGGAGGGGATTTTCGCGGGCATCTCCTCGGGTTCGATCACGTGGGCGGCGCTGCAGGTGGCGTCGCGACCGGAGTATGCGGGAAAGCTCGTCGTGTCGATCGTGTGCGACTTCGGCGAGCGCTATCTCTCGAATCCGGTGTACGCCGATCTCCCGGATCCTGACGATTCCTGGCTCGGGCTCGTTCGAGAGCCAGCCCAAATTTGATGGCTTGCCGTTAGGCAACGTGGAGCCCGCGCTTCGCTCTCGCGTCCACGGTGTTTCGAGATAGAGTATGGGCACTGGGCGGCAAGGAGAGCGGTGGCCGCTTCACGAACGACGTTTGCTATTTGGAGAAGGAGACCGCGCATGGACAATCCCCTAATTGAGCTCCGCCAGACGCTGGAGGGCCTCGGCTATGTCGTGGTGCCGCACGGGGACCACCTCTGCGTGCGGCTCCCGCTCGCCGCGAGCGTTCGCGTGTACTCATCGAGCGGCAGGCTGCGCCTCGTGTCGCGCTTCGGTCCATTCGGCAGGATGACCGGCGTGCTCGCGACCGCCGCGGTCGGTGTCGCGGCGCTCGCGGGGGCGCTCGCCACGGTCGGGCTGGGCCCGGTGGCAGTCGTCGTCGGGTTTCTCGCGGTCACCGGCCTGGCGCACGACGGGTATCGATTCGTGCTCACCGAGTCGTGCGTGACGCGACTTCAGCAGTTGCTCATCGACGGCGATCTTCTGGGGCGCGTTGGCGCGCGGGAGCTCGAGGGGCGGCGCCTAACGGCGGCGGCGCCGCGGCAGGTGGGGGGCGAGCACGGCATCGACGTCGGCGCGAAGCCAGGCGGCCGCGTCGCCGTCCCGGTAGATCGCCCAGGTGATCAGTGAGCCGCTGAGCGTGGTCTCGATGATGCGGGTGAGAGCGTCCGCGTCCACGTCGCTCGAGAGCTCGCCAACGCCGACCGCGTCGTCGATCAGCTCGCGGAGCGCGACGCGCGTCGCCCGCGCCTGGGCGAGCAGGTGCTTGCGGAAGTCCGGATCTGTGAGGTCGATCTGCAGGTAGGCGAGGTTGCGCGCGAGCGCGGCCGGTGACGCGGCGAGATGGGCCAGACACTCCGCGTATGCCCGAAGTACCGCGATCGGCGACCTGTGGCTCTTGCGCAGTCCGTGGATGAATTGCGCGTTGCCGTCCGCGGCACCCGCCGAGAGTTGAAGCAGTAGCTCCCGCTTCGACCCGAAGCGTTGCACGAGGGCGCCGGCGGTGACGCCGGCCTCGGCGGCGATCTCCGCGAGGGTGAGCTCGCCCGGACCGAGCCGGGTCATGGCGCGATAGGCGGCGGCGAAGACCTCGTCGTCGCTGACCTTTCGAGGGCGCGGACTCACACGTTGACAGTTTCTAAACGGTCATATAGAATCGTTCCTAAATGGCAATTTAGTATGGGCACCGTGAGCACAGGAGGAGGCCATGCGGAGCGTGACGTATGGAGCAGCATGCACGCTCGACGGATTCATTGCCGGGAAGAATGGGGAGATCGACTGGCTGCACATGAGCAAGGACGTCAACCAGATCATGCGGGAGTACTGGAAGTCGATCGACACCATCCTGATGGGCCGGAAGACTTGGGATCAGGCGGTGAAGATGGGAGGTGGCGGGTCGATGTCGTCGGGGATGCGGACTTTCGTCTTCTCGCGAACGCTGTCGTCCATCGATGCGAAAGGTGTCGAGCTCGTGCGCGACGACGCCGCGAGGGTCGTTCGCGACCTCCGGACAGGGAATGGGAAGGGGATTTGCATGATGGGCGGTGGTGATCTCGCGCGGTCGCTCTTCGCAGCGGATCTCATCGACGAGGTTGGGCTGAACGTGTATCCGGTCCTCCTCGGCGCAGGGATTCCGCTGTTCACCGATGCAGGGCGTCGGGTACCGCTCGAGCTCATCTCGTCGCGTTGCATCGCCGGTGGGTGCGTCTACAGCACCTATCGTGTGAAGCACGCGGACTGATACTTTGGCGGCGATCCATCGGGAGGCGCACACGTTCTCGCGACAGTGTTGCTTCGTCACGGCGACCATCATGCTCACGGCTTGCAGCCATGAAAGCGTGATGCTCCCGATCCAGACCGGCACGGTGAGCTTCCAGGCGGCGAACGATCTCATCGCGCCCGTCACGATCAAGGCCGACGGATCGCCGTATCTCATCCTCTCGTCGGGCGGATCGGCGCCACTCACGCTGCCAGCGAACACGCGGCTCACCTGGACCTCGGCCAAGCCGGCCGACGCACATGGGGAGCTGATTCCCGACGAGATCGGTGAACAGATCGTTGCGGCTGTGCGCAACGGCGGCACGCTCGAGATCACGAACGTCATCGGCGGCTACACGTACTTCACGGCGCGCATCTTCAACTTCACGAGCGCACGCGTGTCGATCGGCGTCTTCCAGGAGTCGACGCTCTGGTGCGCGGCGCTCCTGCCGGCGGCGTCGGCGGATTTCCCGGGCTTCACCCTCACCGGCTACTATCGGCTTCTTCCGACTACCGAGGTGCGTGCGTACACCGCGTCCGCGGACTGTACCGGCGCCTATGTGACCTGGCCTCCGTCGCAGCTCACCGATCTGGAGGCGAAGTCGGGACGCCTCACGTTGTCGCTCGAGCCGTAGTGCGCACACTTCACACTCGACGGGTACTCGGGGCGGACAAGCGTGGCAGCTCGTGGCCGGTGCTCGTCGAGACTGAAGAGAGAGGCGAGCGGCAGTTCACGAAGCTGCGCGGCGCGGCGCAGGGGACGGGCGCGCTCCTCGCCGAGGTGATCGTCGCCGAGCTGGCGGAATCGTTAGGCCTGCGCGTGCCGGGGCGGGCGCTCGTCCAGGTTCCGATGAATGTCGATTCGGTCGACGAGAACGACGAGCTGGCGGATCTGCTCCGGGCCAGCGCCGGTCTCAACCTCGGCTTCTCGTATCTCGAGGGCGCGTCCAACTTCGTGCCTGCGACGGACGTCGCGCGCGTGGGGGAGGAAGAAGCAGCGGCGATTCTCTGGCTCGATGGCCTCGTGGCCAACCAGGATCGCAGCGCACGCAATCCCAATCTGCTCTGGCAGGGTGAGGCCCTCTGGCTGATCGACCACGGCGCCGCGTTAGGCTTCCAGTACGCGCTGCCGGAGGTCGACCCCGCGGCGGCACGGCGGCCATACACACTCCGTGAGCCCCATCTCCTGCAGTCGCGCGTGCCAGACCTCGCGACATGGGACGCGAGCCTCGCATCGCGGATTTCCCCGGACGCTGTTGCCCGCGCCGTGTCGGAGGTGCCGGACGAGTTCCTTCTCCCGCTCATCTCCGTCAATGGCGAGGAGACGCTCACTGCCCGCCGAGCCGCGTACGTCGACTACCTCACGAGACGGCTCGAGCCGCCGCGCCCCTTTCTCGCCCCCGTGGCGGCGCCACCTAACGAGCAGCGACGCCGCGGCCGGCCAGCGTGGGTCACCCGGCCGCGCTGACGCGGCCTCGCACTGGCGGGAATCGGCCGGAACTGAGAGCATTCGGCAATGCCAACGATGCCATCGCCACCGCCACCCTCCGTCGCGCGCTCGAGCGCGCCGCCGCCGCGTCTCTGGCGCTCGGCGACGAACCGCGTCGCGCTCGGCGTGATCGGCGGGATCGCGGAGAAGCTCGGGTGGGAGGCAAAGCCGCTCCGCATTCTCGTCGGACTCCTTGGCGTGCTGACGCTTCCGATCGGCGCACTGCCGGTGCTCGTGCCGTATCTGACGATCTGGGGGATTACGCGCACCCACGGCGCGAAGCGTCCGTCGCAGCCGTTGCGCCGCTCGGCGACCAATCAGGTGGTTTCGGGCGTACTGGGCGGTGTCGCCGACTGGCTCGGCGTGAAGCCGACGCTGGTGCGCGTCGGCTACAGCGCGCTGACGTTGGCGACATTCGGCCTGCCCGGCATCGTGACGTATCTGATCATGTGGGCGAAGCTCGGCGTCGGAGGCGGGCCGCGGGATGAGGGATGAGGGACGCGGGGAATACGACTGGCACTCCAGACGCGCCACTGCCCACTTCTGAACCGATGGCTCTCGTTGTAAAAAGCGAGACCCGTCAGTGAAAAAGTGGGCAGTAGGGAGCCTCGAGTGGTTGGAGCGCATCCCGCATTCCGCATCCCGCATCCCGCATCCCGCAATCGCGCCCCGCGTCCTACGGAGGCGGGAAGTGCCCCTGCACGCCGTCGATCAGGTTGGCGCCGTTGATGTTCGGATTTGCGAACCGCTCGATGTCCGGCAGCGGCAGACACACCGTCGCTCCATACACGCCGCCCTGCTGATAGGGTGAGCCAGCGGCGGGTACGAGGGTCAGCGAGAAGCGCTCGATGTCGAAGCCGCGGACGCCCTCGAGAAAGAGCACGCGCTGCCGCTCGCCGGCGATGAGCGCCGTGATCGACGGCGCGTCCACAGGCCCCGTGTACGGCTGGAGGTTCGCCGCGGCGCGCATCGTGTTGATGATGTTCACCGCATTCGCTCCGCCCTGCGCCTCGGCGAGGATCAACTGCGCCTCGGCATAACGCACGATTGGAATCGGAATCGCTTCGCCCGCGGTGAGCGTAGCGGCGTTGTATTTCGCGGGGATGTAGATCACCGACACCTGATCGGCCGAGCGCGTGTTGTTGAGCTTCACCATCGCCGAGCGCGGATCGATCTCGTTGTTCTCCGTTGCCAGTGCGCGCGCAGTTGGCTCGACGGTGCTCGTGCCGGACGTCGAGATCGAGGTGAAGATGGGATTGAAGCGCCGCGGGTTCGTCGCGTCCATCGCTGCGTTGAAGGCGAACCCGGCGGGAATGACCTGGGCGTCGGTGATCGCGCCCGCCGCGTTATGCAGGAAGAGTCGTACGCGCGCCCTGCCGAGCGTGGCAGCGTTCTGCACGCTCGCGAGCCCCGCCGTCTGGGCCGCCGCAATGGCCGCGGTGAAGCGATTCTCGGCGAGGGCGAACATCCCCTTCTGATCGACGAGGGGCCCGAGATCGAAAGCCGCCTGGCACATAGCCATGCCGAGCGCTGAGTAGGTGAAGCCGGCGTAGAGATTCGCCTGCGCGAGCAGCGTCGTCCGGTTAGGCACCTGCGTCGTGGTCCATCCCGTCAGCCGCTCGATCGCCTTGTCGGCTTCAGCGCGCGCTGTGGACATCGGGGTGTACACGCCGGTCGTCGTCGCGCAGGAGTTCACGCCGTAGAACCCGGAGGTGAATCCGTTGTCACGCCGGTCGAGGTTCCAGTTTCCATTGTTGAGCGTCGCGTCATGCAGCTCGTCCGTGGCGATGCCCTCGCCCATCACGAAGCTGCCGTAGGCGCACTCGAAGTCGCCGATGACGCTGTTGACCATCAGCGTCGCGTTCGACGGATCGTCGAAGACGCCGGCGTCGACGCTGTTGGGGACCTGCACGGTGAGGAGGTCGGAGGTGCTCATGCACGCGGTCGCGAGCGACGCGGTGAGCAGCGCGGCCGAGACCCGCGCTCCGATCACCCGCAATCTGATGTGTGTCATGGGAGTGAGTGGCGAAGGTCAGTAGGAGACGCGCACGGCGAACACCATGGACATCAACTGCGGATACTCCGTCTGGTCGGTGCCGATGTTGTTGCTGATGCCGCCGGTGGCGGGGATGCTCGACTCGGGATCGATCCCCGAGTACGGCGTCCAGGTGTGCAGGTTGCGCGCGGTCACCGTGAGGCCGAGCTCCTTCGCGCCGACGCGTCCGGCGAACCGTGATGGTGCGTCGAGGGAGAGCGCGACTTCACGGAGCTTCGCGAAATTCGCCGAGCGCACGAAGTAGTCCTGCAACCGGCCGTCGTTCTGTGCGGTCGCGATGATCTTCGGATCGTAGCGCTCGGGGTAAATCGTCTCGATGCAGGCGAGGAAGACCTGACACACCTGCTCTGCGTTGGTATCGGTCTTCCGGAATCCCCTCTGGAAGTCGACGAGCACGTAGAGACGCATCGGTCCGTAGCGCAGCGAGTTCGTGAGCGAGCCCGTCGTCGCGGGGATTGAATGCCCGAAGTACATCAGCGGCGCCTGGATCGTCGACGTGCCCGGGATGAAGCAGGGGATCACGCCGCCTTTGGCGTCGTCGCACATTGGATTGATCGCCTTCTTCGTCGTCGGATCGAACGTCGCGCTCACGACGCGATAGGTGAACAGGTCGAATGGCGAGTAGCCGACGCGGTGGAAGACATCGCCCACCGTGCCGACGCCCGTGTTGCCGCCGGTGACGTTGATGAGCGTATCCGAACCGGTGAGCCGGATGATTTTGGAGTTCGTGTTGGCAAGGTTGAATTGCATGTCCCAGCCATACCGGCGCTGGTTCAGCACCGAGCCCTTGATCGACAGCTCCAGCCCGTGCTTGTTGATCTGGCCGGCGTTCACGAACTGCGAGCTCGCGCCGAATCCGGTGGACGGTGCCACCTTGCGCGCCAGGATGGCGTCGTGTGAGACCTCGTTGAAGTACGTGAAGTCGACGCCGATGCGATCGCCCCAGAGCGCCGTCTCGAACCCAGCCTCGCTTCCGAGGACGCGCTCGGGCTTGAGCTCCGAGTTGCCGATGGAGGCGTTGGTGAGCGTCGTCGCGCCGCCTGGGCCGGCTACGGGATTGAGCGTCTGCAGCGCCGAATTCACGAGCGGCTGCTGGCCGGAGCCGCCAAACGCGCCGCGGAGACGGAGCTCGTCGATGAACGAGGGGAGAAATCGCTTCGCCCGCGGCTCCTCGGTCGCCACCCACGAGACGCTCATCTTCGGGTAGGTGGTGAAGCTCGCCTTGCTGCCGAAGGCGCTGTTGTTGTCGACGCGAACAGCACCCGTGACGAAGAGCCGGTTGCTGAACGCGAACTCCTGCTGGCCGAAGGCGCCTAACGTGTTGTTCGCGATGAGATTCGACGTCGGCGACTGCTTCGTGCCCGTCGCCGTGATCGACGACAGCCCGGGACTCGGGAAGTGTGTGCCCGACGCCGCGAGTGTCGTTTGCTGGTTCGTGTAGTACTGGACGCCTAACGTGCTCTTCGACTCGATGGTCGGTCTGACGCTGAAGTGCACGTTGCCGGCATAGTCGAAAGTGTTGAACGTCGTCTGCTGCGTCGTCTGCGAGCGGTTGCCGTCGAAGTTCGAGCCGAGGAAGAAGGTGATGATCGTATCCTTCTGGTAAGGCAGGTACTGGTTGATGTCCTCGACGGTGTAATCCGTGCCGACGAGGAACCGGTTCGACATCCACGGGAAGGGGTCGTACTTCACCGAGCCGCTTCCGGTGAAGCGCCTGACGTCCTGCCATCGCTGCGTCGCTGCCTGGACTTCAGGAGGACCGACGATCGCGCCACGGGACCAGCCGCAGCCGCGCGGCGCCCCCGTTGGACACGCGATCGTCGTGCGCTGCGGCAGCGCGAAGACGCCCCACATCGGTCCCGAGCCGCCGCCTTCGGGCGCCGTCTTCGTGCGGCTCAGCAGATAACCGACGTTCGTCTCGATGTCGATCTTGCTGTTCGGCACGAGCGAGAGGTTGGTGCGCACGTTCTTCTGATCGCGCCCGTTGTTGGCGACGATGCCGTTCGCCTCGTGGAATTCACCGGCGACGAAATACCGATACGCCGTAGATCCCCCACTCGCGTTCGCGATGAAGTTGTTGATCGCGCCGTGCTCGAAGAGCGGCGTGCCGTTCGCGGCCTCACTCTTCACGAAGTTGATCGAGTGCAGCGTGCTGTCGGCGGGGTTCACCCAGTAGTTGGTCGGGAAGCGGCCGGCGGCGTTGTCGAACCACTGCGACCCACTCTGCGCGATGAAGGTGAACTTGGGTGCGCCGGCGTCTCCCTTCTTCGTGATGATGTTGATGACGCCGCGCGCGGCTTCGGTGCCGTAGAGCGTTGCCGCGGCCGGGCCCTTGAGCACCTCGATGCTCTCGATCTCCTCGGGCGCGATGTCGTTGAAGCGGCCGACGATGCCAGTCTCGCCGTTGTTCGTGCGGATGCCGTCGATGTACACGAGCGGCGTCGCGGAGAGCGAGAAGGTGCCGACGCCGCGGACACGAATCTGCGCGCCGGCGCCGACCTGGCCCGTCGTGGCGATGATGTTGACGCCGGCGGCGCGGCCGTTGAGCAAGCCCTCAACCGTCGGCACCGCGCTCTGCGCCATCACGTTCGCGACGTTCACGGTGGACACCGAGGTACCGAGCGCGCGCTTTTCCGCGCCTCCGGCTGTGCCGGTGACGACCATCTGGTCCAGCTCCAGCACGCGCTCAGCGAGTGCGATCCGCACGTCGGTGGCGCCGACGCGCACGGTGTCGGCCACAGGGCGGTACCCGATGAAGCGCACGGTGAGCACGGCCGTCGGGCCGGTGAGGCCGGAAATCGTAAATCGGCCGGAGCCGTCGGTAGTCGCGCCGCGCCCAGCCGTTCCCTCGACGCCGATCTGCACGCCCCCGAGCGGGCGCTGCGTTCCGCCGGCGACGACGATGCCGGAGACGGTACCGCTCTGGGCGCGGGCGACTCCGTGCATGACTAGCGAGAGCGCGAGCACGGCCGCGGTCGTTGTCGTTATGCGGAGCAGTCTGCACGTGTTCATGACAGCAGCCTCCTTAGGGTTCCTGGGGGAGCACGAGGATCTCGAGACGCGACGGCTGCGCGGCCGAGCGGTACACGCGCTGCGTCGCCTTGCGGAAGTCCGACTCGTTGGCGGAGTAGATGTCCATGAACTGGTGCGGGTTGCGGTCGATGAGCGGGAACCACGTGCTCTGTACCTGCACCATGATCCGGTGGCCCTTCTGGAACGTGTGGTTCTTGTCGCGGAGATCCCACTCGAGCGGCGTCACCTGGTTCGGCACCATTGGCTCGGGGCGTGAGTAGCTCTTGCGATACTTGGCGCGGAACACCTCGGCGCCGACGAGCATCTGATAGCCGCGCATGCGCCGGTCGTTCTCGTCGCGCGCGAGCGCGGCGCGCTCACGCGCGTTCACGTTCGCGTTGAAGCCCGCGGGTCCGTAGTCGGGATAGACGTCGATGAGCTTGACGATGAAGTCCGCGTCGGTGCCGGAAGTCGAGAGCCGCATCTTCGCCAGCACCGGGCCCGCGATCGTCACGTTCTCGGTGAGGGGCTCGGTCTGGTACGTGAGCACGTCGGGACGCGTCGATGCGAACCACTGATCCTCGACCATCCAGAGGAATCCCTGCGTTGGCCGCTTCTCCTGCGTGAACGGCACTGGGTGCGCCGGGTCGTCGAGGTAGCTGTCGTACGCGTCGGTCGTCTCCGTGGGCGCGGCGAACGAGAGCTTGCCGCCGGCGCGCATATAGAGGCTGCGCTTCACCGCCTCACGCGGGGGCCAGTGGTCGTACGTCTTCCAGACGTTCGTTCCCGACTCGAAGACCACGGCTTCGGCGAGCTTCGCCGGCGCGTCCTTGAGATAGTGCTGGAAGAACGGCAGCTGCACGTTCTTGCGAAAGTATTCGCCGGTCGCGGATCCGAACTTCACTGGACCAAGCGAGTCGCCGCCGCCCGCGCCCCAGCCGCCGTGATTCCACGGGCCGACGACGAGCGTGCTCTGGTTGTTCGGGTTCTCCTTCTCGATCGTATAGTAAATGCTCATCGGGCCGTAGAAATCTTCCTGATCGAACCAGCCCGTGACGTTCAGGATCGGATGCTTGATCTGTTTGAGGTCCTTGAGGACGTTCTGCTCCTGCCAGTACGTGTCGTAGTTCGGATGCTTGAGGAAGTCGTCCCACGTCGGCACGGCGCCGTGGAAGTAGACGTCGTTGACGCGCTTCACGGTGGCGAGGTCGAGGAAAAAGTGGTACGCGTCGAGGGTGCCGTAGTCGAACGGTACCGGACGGTCGGTTGTCTGCGTGGCGCGCGGCCGCGCGTTGCCGACGAGCCAGTTGAACGCGTACATGAAGCGGAAGGCGCCGTTGTGATGGAAATCGTCGCCGACGAACATGTCCGACGGCGACGACTGCGGTGACGATGCCTTGAGTGCGGGGTGGGCGGCGATCATGCCCATCACTGTCTGCCAGCCGGGATAGGAGATCCCCCATTGCCCGACGCGGCCATTGTTGCGCGGGATGTTCTTCAGCAGCCAATCGATGGTGTCGTAGTTATCAGAGCTCTCATCGACGTCCTGCGGGCCGTGCTTCACCGGCTTGTACGGGTTCATGACCCGGAACGTCCCTTCGGAGCGGAATTTTCCGCGCGCGTCCTGATAGACGAAGATGTAGCCGTCCTGGTCGAACTCCGGCGACGGGCCGAGGACACGGCGGAACTCGTCGAGCGGGTATGGCCCGATGCCATACGGCGTGCGGAGGAGCATGATCGGCACGACGGCGGTGGTGTCCTTCGGCGCGTAGACAATGGTGTAGAGCTTCACGCCGTCGCGCATCGGCACCATGTATTCGGACTTGGTGTAGTGCTCGCGCGCGTAGGAGGTGTCGGCGGCGGCGCCGCGCTGGGCGTGTGCGCGCGTGGTGACGGCGAGGAGAATGGCTGCGGCGAGGACGATGGGCCGCGGGGACGGAGGTCTGAACATGGGCCGGTCCTGATGCACGGGTGGCACGCGTTAGGCACACGCGAGGGGGGGCTGCCGAATCAGGAAAACAGATGCGGGCGCGACGAGTATGGTACACCAAGATGGCATACGCAAGAGCACCCGCCAGGGCGCCGCACGTCGCCGTTAGGCATCGCGCCGCTCGCGCGCGCCGCTCACGCGCGCCGCTCTTGCGCGCCCCCGGCGACGCTCATAGGTTCGCTGCCGTGTCAGCCCCCGCCTCGCCGCGCGCCACCGTGCGCGCCGGTCGCACTGGTCGCACTGGTCGCGCGTCATCGAACGGCCACCGCGCGTCGTCCACCAATGGACGCTCGGACCACGTGTCGCGCGTCTACAACGAGCTCCGCGCGCTCATCGTCGCCGGCCAGCTCCCTCCCGGAGCGCGCATCGCCGAGCGCGCGGTGGTCGAGCGGCTCGGGTCGAGCCGCACGCCGGTGCGGAGCGCGCTGCACCGGCTGCAGGCGGAGGGGTTCGTCGCCTCGTCAGGCGCGGGCCGCGATCAGCGCCTCATCGTCACGCCGCTCACGCAGAACGACGGCCGCGAGCTCCTCCTCATTGTCGGCCATCTGGAGGGGCTCGCCGTACGCGAGGCCGCGACGCTTCCGCTCGACCGCCGCCGCGCGCTCGTCCGCAAGCTCCGCGAAGTGAACCGTGCCCTCGGCATCGCGTCGCGCACGCGCGGCAATCAGGCGCGCGCCTTCGAGCTGGATCTCGAGTTCCACCGCACGTACGTCGACGGCATCGTCGGACCGCGGCTTCTCGCGCTCCACCGCGTGATCAAGCCGCAGAGCGAGCGCTACACGCGGCTCTACGTCAGCGTGCTCCTGGACGAGCTGCCGACGTCGGTGAAGGAGCACGACGCGATCATCCGCGGTATCGGCGCCGGCGAGCCGCGCGCGGCCCAGACCGCGGTCGAGACGAACTGGCGCAATGCCGCCTCGCGTCTCTCAGCGGTCATCGCGGAACTGGGCGAGCGAGGGATCTGGCACCTGCGCTGAGCGCGCGTCCAGTGTGACGCGGCGGCATTGCGGCCGGGTTGGTATACCAGCATATTCGCCCGCCCCCATCCGGGCCCACTGGCCCATGCCCCTCCGCTCGCCCCGCTCCATCCATCCCGGCCAGCGCCCACCGCGCTGCTCATTCCCGGAGTGAACGCCATGCGACACCTGTCTTTCCGCTGGCTGCCGCACGTTGCCGCCTGCCTTCTGCTCGCCGTCACGCGTGCCGCGCCCGCCGCCGCCCAAGCCACGGGCACGATCACCGGCAGCGTAATCGCCGCCGGGAGCGAAGCGCCCCTTGCCAGCGCGCAGATCGCGGCGCAGGGAACGAATCGCCTAACGCTGAGCGACGTCAACGGACGATTCCGCCTCACGGGCCTGCCCGCGGGCGAGGTCGTGCTCGAGGTCCGGCGGGTCGGCTTCCGGCCGCTCACGCAGCGCGTCGCGGTCGGCACCGACGCGGTCCGTCTCGTCCTGAGTGAGACGCCGCTCGAGCTGAACGCGCTCGTTGTAACCGGTCAGGCCGGTGCGGTGGAGAAGCGGTCGATCGGGAATTCCATCCCGACGATCGACGCGGCGAATGTAGCGCAGGCCGCGGCTGTGAATACGCTGAGCAATCTCATCAACGGGCGCGCTCCCGGCGTCGTCGTCACCGGCGGTACGGGCCGCGCGGGCGCGGGTACGGTGATCAACATCCGCGGCCGCTCGACGCTGTCGTTGACTCAGCAACCACTCATCTACATCGACGGTGTGCGTGTGTCGAACGACGTCGGCACGGGCCCACGGGTGCAGGGTGGAAACGTCGTCTCACGCCTCGATGACATCGATCCGGAAGACATCGAGTCGATCGAGATCATCAAAGGGCCGTCGGCGGCGACGCTGTACGGCACCGAGGCGGCGAACGGCGTGGTCCAGATCATCACCAAAAAGGGCGGCTCGGGCTCTCCACATTTCCAGGCGTCCACACGTCAGGGAACACAGTGGTTCATGGACGCGGCCAATCGGTGGCCGACCAACTTCGCGAAAGACGCCAGCGGCAACATCGTCTCGTGGAACGCCGTGAAGTCCGAGGCGGCGCGCGGTACCCCGCTCTTCAACACAGGCCACTTGCAGACATACGAGGTCAATCTCCGCGGCGGTGAGAGAGCAATCAACTATTACCTGTCCTCCAGCTACGATCACGATACCGGCATCGAGCCGAACAATCGCGTCGGGCGCTTCACCGGGCATGCGAACCTGACCATCGCGCCACGACCAGAGTACGACGTGTCGACGAGCCTGCATGTCATCAAAGGCCTGTCGTACCTTGGCAACGATTACGGCTCCAGCCGCTTCTTCAGCGGAATGTTCGGCAGCCCGCTCACCCTGAGCGGTCCGACGCGCGGCTTCTTCCAGGCGCCCCCGGAAGCACTCGATGCGGCGTACCTCAATTCACAAGCACTCAACCGGTTCACCGGCAGCGTACAGTTGAATAACCGGCCGGTGCACTGGTTCGCGCAGCGACTCACCCTTGGCCTCGATCAGACGAACGAGGATAACCAGGCGCTGTCCAACTATCTGCCACCACAGTACGTGCAGTTCTTCGGCGCGGTGGCGTCGCAGGGCGGACTCAATCAGGATCTGCGCAACATCAGCTACGCAACGGCGGATTACAGCGGCACGGCGACGTTCAACCTGCCGAAGTCACTGGTGTCCACCTCGTCGATCGGTGGCCAGCTCTATCGGAAGCGCATCGACTCCACGAGCATCACGGCGACTCAATTCCCGGCGCCAAACCTCACGACCGCCGCCGCCGCCGCAATCGTGAAGGGCAGCCAGAACTACGTGACCAACACCACGCTCGGCTTCTTCGTGCAGCAGCAGATGGGCTGGCGTGACCGCATGTTCCTCACCGGCGCGGTGCGTGTCGACAACAACAGTGCCTTCGGAAAGGACGTGAAGCTCGTGACGTATCCGAAGGTGAGCGGCTCGTGGGTCGTGAGCGATGAGGGCTTCTGGCGCCTCGGCGTCATTGACCAGCTGCGACTCCGCGCCGCCTACGGGTTGTCAGGCCAACAGCCGGACGCCTTCGCGGCGCTGCAGACGTACGTGCCGAGCACCGGTCCACTCGATCAACCGATCGTTACCCCGCAGTTCCCCGGTAACTCGAATCTGAAGCCGGAGCGCTCGCAGGAGTTCGAGAGCGGATTCGAGATGTCTCTGTTCAAGCGCGTCTCGGTGGACTTCACGTACTACAACAAGTCGACGCACGACGCGATTCTCTCACGGGGCACGGCTCCGTCGCAAGGCTTCCCGAATCCACAGTTCGTGAACATCGGCCGGATCGACAACCACGGTATGGAGCTCGCGCTCAACGCGAACGCGGCGAACCGCCGGGATTTCAGCTGGGACGTCGGCGCCAGTGTGGCGACGAACCATGACCGGATCGCCGACATGGGCGGCCTGCCGCCAATCGTCTTCAACGGACTTCCGTTCCAGCACCAGGAACAGGGCTTCCCGATCTCCGGCTACTTCTCGAAGAAGGTCCTGAGCGCGACGTACGACCCGACGACGAAGAAAGCGATCAACGCGCTCTGCGATGGCGGTATCGGTGATAAGCAGGGCGGCGCAGCGGTGCCGTGCGCTACCGCGCCGCAAGTCTTCATCGGCACGAGCACACCAAAGGCTACCGGCGCGGTGAACACGACCTTCACGCTCTGGAAGTGGCTCAAGCTCTACGGGATGGCGGATTTCAGAAAGGGGAACAAGCTGCTCGATGCGACGACCCTGATTCGTTGCTCGATCTTCCTCGTCTGCGACGAGAACGTGAACCCGCAGAACTACGATCCGCGGTACCTCGTCACGGTCCAGAATGGATCGGGGCTGATTTACAACGACGAGTTCGCCCAGGACGCGAGCTTCTGGCGTCTGCGTGAGCTCTCGGCGACGGTCACCGTGCCGGAGCGCTTTGCGGCGCGGCTCAACGCCAGCGCGGCGAGCATCACGTTCGCGGGCCGCAACCTGCACACCTGGACGCACTACAAGGGCCTCGATCCGGAAGCCCGCTCGCAGCTCGGCATTCAGAACGATGCCTTCGATCAGGCTGTCTCGCCGACGTTCGCGCAGTTCGTTACCACTTTCACGCTCACCTTCTAACCGCGCGGAGCCACGAATGATTAGCATATTTGCATCGCACGGTGCGGGTCGATTCATGCGGGGCCTGACGGTGGTCGGCGCAATTGCCGTCGTCGCCGGTGCCTGTTATGACGCGGGCAAGATTCTCGATCAGGATGCGCCGAGCCGTGTCACCGCGACCGACCTGGACAACCCGGCGTACGCGCAGCTACTGGTCACCAGCGCCATTGGCGACTTCGAGTGCGCCTTCACCCAGTACATCGTTGCCACCGGTTTGGTCGGCGACGAGCTGATCGACGCGCAGCTCTCGCAGGCGGGATGGGATTACGACCGGCGTACGATCTTCCCGGCGTCGGGTCCGTACTCGCTCGGCGGGTGCGGGGTGACACAGGTGCCGTCGCTCTACACGCCGCTCGCCGTCGCGCGTTTCGATGCGGACAAGATCCTGAAGGAGTTGCAGGGCTGGACCGACGCGCAGGTACCGAATCGCCAGAGTCTGATTGCCCAGGCGGCGGTGTATGCTGGCTATGGCCTCGAGCTCCTCGGCGAGGCGATGTGCAGCGGGGCGATTGATCTTGGTCCGGAAATGACGCGCCAGCAGCTCTTCGCTGCCGCCGAGGCCCGCTTCACGACCGCGATCACTGCCGCGACCGGGACGAATCCGACGATGCTCAAGGCGGCATACGTTGGACGGGCACGGGCACGACTCAATCAGAACAACCTGACGGGAGCAGGCGCTGACGCGGCCCTCGTCACCGATACGGCGTTCGTGCTCAACGCGACCTATTCAGCGACCGCTACACGTCGCGAGAACCTGGTCTGGTCGCAGATGTACCGCGGGTTGTTTTCCGCCGTCGATCCGAGCTACCGCGGCCTCACCTTCGGCGGACAACCGGATCCTCGCGTGAACGTCGTCGACGCTGGAGTGGTCGGCGCGGATCGTGGGACGGAGATCTGGCGCCAGACGAAGTACACGGCGATCGGCGCGCCAATCCCGATTGCTCGTTATGCAGAGGCCCAGCTGATTCTCGCCGAAGCGGACAACGCGGCCAACAATACGGCGGGTGCCGTGGACATCATCAACGCGCTGCACACCAAAGCGGGCATTCCGCAATATGCCGGCGGCACGCAGGCGGAGGTGAAGGCGCAGATCATCGAGGAGCGCCGCCGCGAGCTCTTCCTCGAGGGTCAGCGTTTTGGCGATCTCATTCGGTACAACGTCGCCATCCAGCCGGCGCCCGGAACGGCATTTCCGGTCAAGGGCGGATCGTACGGTCCGAACACGGGCATCCAGTTGTGTTTCCCGCTGCCCGACGTCGAGCGCAACAACAATCCGAATATCGGTAAGACGTCGTAGGCGAGACGATCTTGTTTCTTGATTGACCGCAGAGGACGCGGAGGACTGCCAAGAGTCCTCCGCGTCCTCTGCGGTTTAAAGCAATCATTCCTCAATACAGTGACCATGTTTTCCAAGACTTCGTTTGCACTCGCGGCAGCCCTCCTTGGCGCCGCGAGCGCGGCCTCGGCGCAGAGCACGCGCCTTCTCCGCCACCCGGCCGTCAGCAAGGATCTCGTCGCCTTCGAGTACGCGGGTGATCTGTGGGTCGTCGGGCGTAGTGGCGGCTCGGCGCGCCGCCTAACGGCGACGCCGGGCGTCGAGACCGAGCCGTCGTTCTCGCCGGATGGCTCGCTCATCGCGTTCACCGGTACCGTCGGCGGGAACACCGACGTGTACGTCGTTCCCGCCGCGGGCGGTGATCCGAAGCGGCTCACCTACCATCCCGGCGCGGACCGCGTGCGCGGCTGGACGCCGGACGGCAAGCGCGTCCTCTTCGGCTCCGCCCGCGTGAGCGCGCCGCAGCAATCGTATCTCCGGCTCTTCAGCGTCGCGCTCGACGGCGGGCTGCCCGAAGCGCTGCCGATGCCACGCGCGTTCACCGGCACGTACTCTCCTGACGGGAAGCGCCTCGCTTACGAGGAGATCTCGACGCAGTTCATTCCCGATTGGTACGAGGTGAGTGGCTGGCGGCACTACCGCGGCGGCCGCACGCATCCGATCTGGATCATGAGCCTCGCCGATTACTCGGTCGAGAAGCTGCCGCGCGCGAACAGCAACGACAGCGATCCGATGTGGATCGGCAACACCGTGTACTTCATCTCCGACCGGAATTACACATCCAACCTGTTCGCGTATCACCTCGATACGAAGAAGACGGAGCAGCTCACGCATCACGACGACTTCGACATCCAGAACGCGTCGGCGGGGTCGGATGCAATCGTCTACGAGCAGGGTGGCTATGTCCATCTCTTCGATCCGAAGACCGGTCAGACGAAGCGACTCGACATCGACGTCAAGGGCGACCTCCCGTGGGCTCGGCCCCAGATGAAACGCGTGGCAAGCATGATTCGCGGGGCGTCGCTCTCGCCAACGGGTGTGCGCGCCGCCTTCGAGGCGCGTGGCGACATCTTCTCCGTGCCGGCGACGCAAGGGGACTACCGCAATCTCACCCGCTCCACGAGCACGCACGAGCACAGTCCCGTGTGGTCGCCCGATGGCTCCCAGCTCGCCTGGCTGTCCGATGCCACCGGTGAGTATCAGCTCATGATCGGCGATCAGACTGGCCTCACCAAGGCGCGCGCGATCGCGTTGCCCAGCGCCGCGTACTACTTCGCGCCGATCTGGTCGCCTAACGGCAAACACCTTCTCCTGGAAGACAACCACCTTGGTCTCTGGGCGCTCGAGGTCGCGACGGGGAAGGCGACGAAGATCGACAGCGACACGTACTACGACCCGACGCGCGACATCGACGCCGCCTGGTCGCCCGACTCGCGGTGGGTCGCATATTCGCGCAACGTCGAAAGCCATCTGCGCGCCGTCTTCCTCTATTCGCTCGAGGAGGGAAAGCCGCATCAGATCACCGACGCGATGTCGGATGCCGTCTCTCCCGCATTCGACGCCGCCGGGAAGTATCTCTACTTCCTCGCCAGCACCGACTACGGGCCGCGTACGGGATGGCTCGAGATGAGCTCTCTCGATCGTCCGGCGCGCCGGGCGGTGTATCTGGCGGTCCTTCCCGCGAACGAGCCATCGCCGTTCTTGCCGGAGTCGGGCGACGAGCCCGCGGCGCCGTCGCCCTCCATTGCGCTCGCGTCGAAGCCGCGGGGAGACACGACTGCCTCGACGGTGCGCATCGATCTCGCGGGCATCGGCCAGCGCATTCTCGCGCTGCCCATTCCCGCGGGCGATTTCAGCGATCTCCAGCCCGGTGCGGCGGGCTCGTTCTATTACGCCGAAGCGATGCCTAACGCGGCGGCCGGCCTGCGCCTCCAGCGCTTCTCGATCAAGGAGCGCGCGCCGGCTCCGTTCCTCGAGGGCATTCGCTCGTACACGCTCTCGGCCGACCGGAAAAAGCTCCTCTATCAGGCCGCGCGCGGCGCGCCGGAAAGCCGCTGGGGAATCGTCGCCACCGACAAGCCCGCGAAAGTCGGTGACGGCGCGATCAACGTCGGGCAGCTCGAGATGCTCGTCGATCCACGCGCCGAGTGGGCGGAGATCTTCAAGGAGACCTGGCGCAACCAGCGCGACTACTTCTACGACGCGAAGATGCACGGCGCGAACTGGCAGGCCGTGTACGATAAATACAGCGCGCTCTTGCCCTATGTTGGCCACCGTTCCGATCTGAGCTATCTCATCGCGCTCACGGGTGGGGAGCTCACCGTTGGACATTCGTACCTCACCGGCGGCGGAGACGAGCCCGAGGACCAGCCGGAGAACGTCGGCTTGTTAGGCGCCGACTTCGCGGTCGAGAACGGGAAGTACCGCATCACGCGCATCTATAGCGGAGAGAACTGGAATCCGGAGCTGCGCGCGCCACTGAGCGCGCCCGGCATTCAGGTGGCCGACGGCGATTATCTGCTCGAGGTGAACGGTCGCCCCGTTGCTCCGCCGGCGAATCTCTACAGCTTCTTCCAGGGCACGGCGGGCCACCAGACAACGATTCGCGTCGGCAAGTCGCCCACCGGCGACGCCTCACGCCTCGTCACCGTCGTGCCGATACCTAACGAGGACGGCCTCCGCACGCGCGCCTGGATCGAGGAGAACCGGCGCAAGGTCGATCAGCTGTCCGGCGGGAAGCTCGCGTACGTCTGGCTCCCGAATACGGCTGGTCCGGGGTACACGGCCTTCACGCGCTACTTCTACGCGCAGCAGGACCGGGAAGGTGCGGTCGTCGACGAGCGCTACAACCATGGCGGCATGGTCGCCGACTACATCGTCAATGAGCTCGAGCGGAAGCCGATGGGCTACTTCGCCACGCGCGACGGCAAGACCTCGACATCGCCGACCGCCGGCATCTACGGTCCGAAGGTGATGCTGATCAACGAATCCGCGGGCTCCGGTGGCGACGCGCTGCCCTACATGTTTCACCAACGCCAGATCGGACCGCTCGTCGGCACGCGCACCTGGGGCGGCCTCGTTGGCACGTTAGGCGTCCCCCCGACGATCGACGGCGGCGGCATCACTGCGCCGAGCCTCGCCTTCTATGACCTGCAGGGAAAGTGGGCGGTGGAGAATGAAGGCATCGCTCCGGACATCGAGGTCGAGTACACCCCGGCCGACGTCATCAAGGGTCGCGATCCGCAGCTGGAGCGGGCGGTGCAGGAAGGATTAGCGTTATTGAAACAGAAAACCTTCGTTCGAGTTGCACGCCCGGCGCCGATCGATCGGACGTCCAAGCCCTAACTGGTGGCTGGTGGTTGGTGATTCGTGAATGGTGGTCACTAACCACTAATCACCAACCACCAACCACCAACCACCAGTTCGTTTACCGCGCCGCAGGTGCCTTCCAGGGCACAGGTTTCTCCAGCACGGGCAACACGTTCGCCAGCGTTGCCCGTGGCCACATCGACGGCACGCCGCGAATGAAGGTCACCAGGCCGTCGATTGGCGAGCGCACCTCGCCCGTCTTACGGCCGAGAAAATCCGTCGTGTAGCCGAGGAGCTGGCCCTT
>JAJKIR010000013.1 GCA_021154325.1 Gemmatimonas sp. | reverse complement strand
CGATGCGTGCTCACGCCGGCGCCGGTGGTAATGTCCTCGAACCGCAAGCCGCCCTTGTTCAGGTAGAGGCGACTCGAGACCATGTTGCCGGCGAAGAAGAGATCGGGCAGACCATCGTTGTCGACGTCCCCGGCAGCCACGCCGGCGCCGTTGTAGACGTAAGAGTCCTTGAGAACGTTCAGTGAATCACTGGTCGTGATCGTGTTCGAGAAGGTCACGCCCGTCCGCTTGGAATCGAGGAGCTCGAAGACGGCGTGCTCGCCCGTGCCGAGGCGACAACTCGTCAGGCAGCCGAACACGACCAGGATGCCGAGTCTGGCGGCGGTGACACACGGGGAGCCTGTTACCATGAATACCTGTTCGAGGAATCGCTTCGCATGAATCGACACCAGTATGTCTCGCGCATCATCAACCTCATTCCCGCGGATTCGCAACGGCTCTGGTCGGTCGACGAATCTGAAGGGTTGCGCAGGCTGCTCGCCAGTGATCCCGACGCGGTTCTCGCCATCGAGGGATCATTCGCGCTCGTGGCGCAGGACGGCGAGCGGGTAGTCCTGGCGCGGAGCCTCGACCGGCCAATGCGCTACTTCCTGGCGAAAGCGGTGGAAGGGCCCGCGCTGATCGTCGCCGAACGGATCGACGAGATCGCGGCCGAGCTGAGGCGCCGCGGGTGGAGCGCGCAATTTCATCCGAGCTACACGCGGATGGTGCCGGCGCATCATGTGACGACGCTGCGGCTCGTGGGCTGCCCGGATCCGAATCCGGTGCACCGACGATTCTTCGATCCTCCGCGTGGCGTGCTTCCGAAGGACCTGGACGTGATCGGACGCCACTACGTCGAGGCGGTGTACGATGAGCTGCGTCGCTGGCTCTCGGCGCAACCGTCGTCGGCACCGATCGGCGTGCCGTTCTCCGGAGGAATTGATAGCGGCGCCGTGTTTCTCTGTCTGTACAAGCTGCTATTGAACGAGGGCCACTCGCCCGCTCGGCTCAAGGCGTTCACTCTCTCAGTAGACGGCAAGGGTGAGGACGCGATCCAGGCGCGCGAATTCCTCCGCCGCACGGATCTCGAGATCTTCGGTGAGGTGATCGACGTCCCATCGAGCGCCCTCGATCCGCTGCGCGCCGTGGCGGTGATCGAGGACTACAAACCGCTCGACGTGGAGTGCGCGGCGGTGAACCTGGCGCTGCTCGCGTCGATTCGCGATCGGTATCCGGACTGGCGTCTCCTCGTCGATGGTGACGGCGGCGATGAGAATCTCAAGGACTATCCGATCGAGGCAAACAGCGAGCTGACGATCCGCAGCGTCGTCAACAATCGGATGCTCTATCAGGAAGGCTGGGGCGTGGAGTCGATCAAGCACTCGCTCACCTACTCGGGCGGCTACAGCCGCGGTTGCGTACGGAGCTACGCGTGCGCGCGCGCCCATGGATTCGATGCGTTCAGCCCGTATACGCGGCCGTCGGTGATTGCGGTGGCGGAGGCGATCCCGTTCGCCGAGCTGACCGATGGGTCGCACGAGCGGCTCTACGCGCTCAAGGGGCAGATCGTGGCGCGAGGCGTTCGACAGGT
This sequence comes from Gemmatimonas sp., assembly GCA_021154325.1. GTDB lineage: Bacteria > Gemmatimonadota > Gemmatimonadetes > Gemmatimonadales > Gemmatimonadaceae > AG2. Next base: position 21,791 of record JAJKIR010000013.1, on the reverse strand, counting down.
GCTCGGAATCGAGATGCCGGTGTTTCCGAAGCGACGCTTCCAGCACGGATCGGTCGGAGAGAAGGAGGTCGGGCGTCTCTTTCCGGAGAATGAGCTGCGTTACCGGCGCCACTTCGAGACGTTACACGCCGCAATGGCATGAGCGTCGCCGCCGCGGACGCACGGATACGGCGCCTGCGGCCGCCGAAGCCGCGCGTCGATCCGTACACGGCGCACGGCGCGTTGGTCGAGGACGAGCGGAGGCCTGATGGCCGGCGCGAGACGGCGCTCACGATCTTTCTCGCGGGCGCGGAGTGCCCGTTCACCTGCTCGTTCTGCGACCTCTGGCGGTACACGATCGACGGGCCGACGCCGCCCGGCGCACTCGCCGCGCAGGTTGAGAAAGTGCTCAATGCGAGCGGCACGCCGCTACCGGATCGCTTGAAGCTGTACAATGCCAGCAACTTCTTCGACCGCCGCGCCGTGCCACTCGCGGATCGCGACCGGCTGGCGGCGCTCGCCGGGCCGTTTGCCGCCGTGACCGTCGAGTCGCACGTCAACACGATCGGTACGGAGACGTTGGCATTCGCGCGCTCTCTGCGCGGCCGCCTGGAGGTCGCCGTAGGACTCGAGACGATTCATCCCGAGGCGTCGCGCCGACTGAACAAGCGGTTGGAGCTTCCGCGATTCGATGCGGCGGCGCGCCTGCTGGCGGAGAACGGCATCGACCTTCGCGTCTTCGTTCTCGTCGGTGCGCCGCATGTGCCGGCGGCGGAGAGCGTCGCGTGGACGATACGGACCGTGGAGTACGCGGTGACGCGGGGCGCGTCAGTGGTGGCGATCATACCCGTTCGCGGCGGCAACGGCGAGATGGAGCGGCTCAAGTCGTTAGGCGAGTTCAGCCCGCCGACGCTCGCGCAGCTCGAGGCGGCGCTCGACGGCTGCCTTCAATTCACAGGGTGCGTCGTCACCGCCGACAGCTGGGACGCCGAGCAGTTTGCGCCCTGCGACGCGTGCCGTCTCGCGCGGATCGAGCGGCTGCAGCGAATCAACGTGAGGGGTCGCGCGGAATCACGCGTCGCGTGCGCCGTGTGTGGTGCGGCATGATGGAGTCGTGCGAGGTCGCGATCGTCGGCAGCGGGTTCACGGGCTCGCTCCTGGCGCGCATCCTGACGGTGCTCGGCTACGACGTCGTGCTCCTCGAGCGAGGGACGCACCCCCGGTTCGCGATCGGCGAGTCGTCGACCCCGCTGGCGAATCTATCGCTCGAGCGCATCGGAACACGCTATGGCCTTGAGGACTGCTGGGCACTCGCGGCGCACGGCCGATGGGTGGAGTGTCATCCCGAGCTGAGGCGGGGGCTCAAGCGTGGCTTCACCTTTTATCGACACCAGCCTGGCGAGCCATTGGGCGGGGGCGTCGATGCGGAGCGTCTACTCGTCGCCGCGAGCCCGTCGGATTATTCGTCAGATACGCACTGGCTGCGCGCGGACGTCGATCAGCACTTCGTGCGCGAAGCGGAAGCGGCGGGCGTCGCCTATCGAGATCGGGTGAGCCTAACGAGCGCGACGCGCGATGGCGAGCACTGGATCCTCGGCGGCAGCCGTGACGACCGCGCGTTCACCTTGCGCGCCGGTTTTCTCATCGACGCCTCCGGCCCGGGCGGCTTTCTGGCGAGGGTGCTTTCGATTCCTTCCGGTCTCTCCCGTACCGAGACGCGGTCGTCGCTCCTCTTCTCGCACGTCGACGACGTGCGTTTGATGAGCGACGTGGCTCCGTGGCTTTCGGCGGGTCCGTACCCGGAGGACTGGGCCGCGGTGCACCACCTGATCGACGAAGGGTGGATGTACTCGCTCCGCTTCGATCATGGCACGACCAGCGCCGGATTCCTCCTCACTCCGCGCGGTCTAGGGGAGCTGGCATCGCGGTCTCCACTCCAGCCGGAGGATCTCTGGCGCCTGCTGCTCGACCGCTATCCCACGATTGGCGCGGCGTTCGCCGACGCGCGCCCGCTGATGCCAATCGCCTTCCGGCCGAACATCCAGCACCGTCTCACGCACGCGGCTGGCGACCGCTGGGCGATGATGCCGCACGCGTATGCGTTCGTCGATCCGCTGTTCTCGACTGGCATCGCATGGGGCCTTCGCGCGGTCGAGCGAATCGCGCTCGCGTTCGAAGATGCTAAACAGGGCGACCGATTGCCTGAGGTGGGTGCGCTGGCCCGTTACGATGCGCTGCTCGCGAGCGAGGCCGACCAGATCGACCGGCTCGTCGCCGGGGCGTATGAAGCGATGGGGCAGTTCGATCTCTTCGCCGCACAGGCGATGATCTACTTCGCGACGGTGTCGTTCGCCGAGGTGAGGCAGCGCCTGATCGTCGACGACACCGCGGCGTGGGATGGCTTTCTCGGCGTTGGTGATCCGGTACTCGAGCCACTCCCGGGCGAGGCGCTTCGGCGCCTGCGGCAGGCGACGAGTCGCGGTGTGCTCGCCAGTGATGAACGGCGAGCGTTTGTGAATTGGGTGACTGGCGCTATTGCGTCGAGGAACGTCGCGGGGCTCGCCGATCCTCGGCGACGCAATCTCTACCCGGTCGATCTCGATGTGCTCGTCGAGCGACACGCACTGCTGGGACTCACGCTGGATGAGCTTCTGGCCGGTTTGCCGGCGCTCCGTGGTGATGCAATGCATTTAGCCGTCGCCCTGCGCAGTGAGAATGGCCGCTGAGACCACTGACCCGCCCTGAAACCACTGACGGGCTCCTCTCCGCACGGAGAGCCCAGGGTTTGTAGGACGCGAATGCCGCGAATTCAAAAGCGAATCCAACCTACTGGCGTAACGGTCCGTCGAGCGCTCCTTGCAGATGCTTGATTGAGAAGCTGACGCTCGGATTCGCGAAGTTGGATTCGCTTCCGATTCGCGGCATTCGCGATCCAACAGCCCTCCAACTGTGCACCGTGGGAGGGTCTCACAGGATTTGACCATGTGACAATTCCTGAGCGCTGCTTATGCGGTCGCCAGGTCGATTCCATTCGCGCTAGTTGTTCGCTTCGCGCCGCCAAGGCGCAGATCGATCCACTTCGCGACGGGACCAACCGTCGCGAGCGCGAGGAATGCTGGGCCGGCGGTGAACGCAGTCGGCAGCGGCATGCCGAGGTCCGCCGCGACGCGAATGAGTGCTTCCATGACCGCGATGAGGACCGCGATGAGCATCTGCTTGCGGCGGCCGCGCACGACCGTGCGCGGATCGGTGATCATGAAGAAGACGAAGAGCTGATACATCGGGCCCGTGATCGGCGCGATTTCCGGAAGCACCGGCAGCCCGAGGGCGCTGGCGCGAACGACGCCAAGGATGAGAAAGCTCAGAGCGTAGGTGAGCGTGATGTGGAGGACGCCCACCCGCGCGGCGATGATGAGGCCGAAGGTCCAGATGACGAGATTCGTGAGCACATCGTTGCCGAATTGATGGCTCAGGACGGAGACACGATCGGGCGCTACGAGCAGCAGCGCGGTGATGGCGAAGTTCGTCGGATTCCAGAGATGATTGTCGCGGTAGCGCAGAACGTACTTGGACGAGATCGCGAGGAATCCGCCTAACGCGAACGGCCAGAGCGCGCCGCCCTGGGGCTTGGTGAGAAGGGTGAGGCTGATGCCGCTGATGTAGGCGCTCTGCAGATTCACGATCTTGCCGCGATCGAACCAGGAGAGAAGCGCCTCCGTCGCCATGCAGGCGCCGAGCGCGAGCGCGAGCCGGTCGTAGCCGCCAAGGATGTGATAGCGGAACTGGCCCGCGACGAGGACGAGCGTGATCAGAAACGCGATCAGATATCGCGGATCGATCCTGCTTGTGCGCGCCCAGAGCTGCGTCACGAGCGGGCGGCTGGTGGGAGCGAGCGGTGTGGCGTCGGTCATGTCAGCGTCGCGGCTCCGTGACCGTGACGAACTGATTGATCGCCGGTCGCTCCAGATACTGTGTCAGCCCCGACGGCCAGTGGATGGTGACGCGATCGACCCATTCGTGATGCCCGAGCCCGAAGTGCGGCCGTCGATCATTCTGACTCGCGAAACCGGAGCCGCCATCGATGACGCGCCGTTGGGTGAGATCGCCTGCCTCGAGGACGACTTCGGCGCCGATCGCGCTGCGGTTGCTGCGTGTGCCGACAAGCGTGAACGCGATCCAGTGATTGCTGCTGTCGGGGTAGTCGCGATAGAGCAGCGCGGGCTGATTCTGATTCGCGACGACGACGTCGAGCGCGCCGCGGTTGGAGAGGTCGGCGAGGGCGACGGCGCGTCCGTCGTATTCGTCCAGCGCACCCACCGTCTGCGCAACGTCGATCCATCCGGCGACGCCGCGATTGACGTAGACGCGGGAGCGCTCGTAGCCGGAAAGACTCGCGTTTCCGAAGGCGGGCCAGCTCGATGCGTCCTCGAAGAGCTGTCCGTTCGCCCCCGCGATCTTCGACATCGCGTACCAGTAGCTCTTGCCGCGATCGCCGGAGATGAAGCCGTTGGCGACGAACAGCTCGTTCGCGCCATCGTTGTTGAGATCACCGAACTGAGCCCCCCACGCCCACCCAGCGTCCGCTATCGCGCCCTCGGCCACGTTGCGGAACCGATGGGCGTCGGCCATCTGGTTCAGTCGGAGGTTGTTGTTCTGAAAGAGATAGCCACGCTCGGAGATGTTGGTGATGAAGGCGTCGAGGCGGCCGCGGTTGAAGGCGTCGCCTAACGCGACGGACATCCCGCTCTTGGATTCGCTCTCCAGGCCGGCCGTCGTCAACGCGAAGCGCTTGCCGTGGTCGTTGAGGTAGAGCTCCTCCGGACCGTAATCATTGGCGACGTACATGTCCGGCCAGCCGTCGCCATTGAAATCCGCCGAAGCCGCGGCGAGCGTCCAGCGATTGCCGCCGACACCCATCCGGTTCGTGACGTCCTCGAATTTGCCACCGCCGAGGTTGTGGAACAGCACGTTCTTTCCCCCGTTGGTCGCGAACTCGAAGCTGTTGTGCATGATCCGCGTCGTCGTGAGGTGCCAGAGGTCCACGTTATCGCGGAAGTACGCGGTGACGTACAGATCGAGCAGACCATCGCGATCGTAGTCGAGCCAGATCGCGCCGTTGCTGTTCACCCAGCGGCGGAGGCCGGCCGCTTCGGTCACGTCCTGGAAGTGCGTGCCGTCGACGTTCCGGTAGAGCGCGAGGTACCCGTAGCGATAGACGAGGAGATCCTCCCGTCCATCGTTGTCGAAGTCGCCCCACACGCTGCCCATCGAGACACCCTCACCGGGCCGATTCAGGTCGGCGAGACCGGCAGTAGCGGCGACATCCTCGAAGGTGCCGTCGTGCTTGTTGTGGTAGAGCGCGTTAGGCGCGCCGAACCGGCTGTTCGTGAAGTACAGATCCGGCCAGCCGTCCCCGTCGAAGTCAGCGACCGATACGCCGGCGCCGAGCGCGGCGACGTGTGGCTCGACGTTCGCGATCTTCGGATCGAAGGTGGGCCGGCGATGGAGGAAGGTGATGCCGGCCGCCCGGGTCTCGTCCCGGAGGACGAAGCCAGGATGCGACGCGTCCGCGAGCGCCCGGATGGGCCCGCGATCGAGTCGCATGGCAAGAAGAATTGCGGCGAGAAAAGGCACGGCCATGATGCCGCGCCGAACAGCAGGGCGGGGACGCTTCGGCACGCCCAGACGCTAATGCGCCGTCACGGCGAGCGAAAGCTTTGTCATCCCCGGGGAAAAGCAGATCCCTCGTCGCTACGCTCCTCGGGATGACAGCTATCTCCGCTTCACGACCCGAGTGTCGTACTCGCGCAGATAGTGCTGGTGGGCCGTGTCGCCGGGATAGACGTCTGCCGCGGCACCGGGATAGGCCTGGATCGCGTGAAATGGGAGCGGCTCGACCGTGGTGCCGAAGGCGGTATTCAGGTCGGAGTCCTTGATCCAGCCATCGGTGTAGAGCAGGAAGTCGCGCGTCCAGCCGTGCGGAAGGGAGGCCGCGGAGCTGGCATCGAACTGGAGCGTTGCCTCGTCACCGGGACCCATGATGACGTACATGTCGTCGGGCGCTCTCAGGAGTGGCAGCACGTCGCCGAAGCGCGTGAATCGGCCTTCGATCGGGCGCCAGGGCGACTCCTTCGTCACGTCGTCATAGGCGAACCAGTAGGGGCCGTAGCGGCCGCCCTTGCGGTACATGCGCGAGAAGCCGCGGTAGTGCAGATCGGCTGAGGTAGGCGTCAGCGTCGTCGTCTTCACCACACTTCCCGAAGCGTCTGCCGCGACGAAGGCTTCGTCCCAGTAGATCTGCATGTTGGTGCGGAGCCGCACGTGGTGATCGGCGGTCGGAAACCGACCAGCAAGATCGACGATGACGGTCTTGTCCTTTCCGGAGGGGAAACCGATGTCGGCGATCACGGTGCGCCACCGGCCCGAGGCATCACGGACCTCGAGTGATGGCGACGCGAGCTTGATGGCGTGCTGCTGCGAGAGCGCGACGTTGATGCTCGCGTCCGTGGGATAGATCCAGCCGCGGAGGAAGAGGAACGTCCCCGCCCGGCCGGCGTCGGCGCCGAGGTCCATGACGAGATCGTGCGGCTCGACGACGCCCTGATAGCGCGTTGGCGTGAAGTTGGAGACGTACACGTCGTCGCTCGCGCGCAGCGCCGGAAGGACATCGTTGCCGCGCTCGTCGACCGCCGATTCCGGGTAATGCCGCGCCTGCCTAACGACGCTATACAGCCGGAGCGATACGGGTCCCGGCGGAACGAAGCGCTCGTCGACGAAGATGCTCACCGAATCGGGGTGGTCGACAGCGACGAGATGCACCTGATCGGCATAGGCCGTTTCCCAGAGCTCCTCGGTGAGCTGCATGACGTACTTCCCGTCGCGCGGGCGCAGGGCGTCGCCCGGGATTCGGACGTACTCACGAGAGGCGCCGGCCGGAGCGAAGGCGCTCGTGCTGCCCATGAGCCCCAGCGGCATGCCCAACGCGCTCCGCCACATCGCATCGGTCACGAAGCGGAAGCGCGTACCGTCCCACGTGTAGGCGAGCGCGCACGAGCCCTTGAGCATCTCGCTTTCGACGACGTCCTGGTCCGATCCGGGGAAGTAGATCGTCTGCGGCACGCCGTTCGGCCATTCGACTCGCAGCACGTCCGCCTTGAGATGCGGCCCGAGACCGAAGTGCGTCACCCGTCCCGTGGCGACGCGCGTCTGGTAGATGTCGCCCGCCCGCAGCTCGAGCTTCGCGCCAATCCCGAAATCATTATTCTTGCCGCTGCCGGTGCGGAGCGCCTTGAGCTCGACATTCACCGCCAGATTGCTGTTGCCGCCGTCGTTTCGGAGTAAATGCGGCAGGCCAGCGGCATCCGTGATGAAGAAATCCTCATCACCATCGTCGTCGGCATCAGCGACGGTGATGGCGCCGCCGCCCGCGGAGCGCAGCGCCACGGGCAGTAGTGTCGAGCGATCCACGAATCGGCCGGTGCCGTCGTTTCGGAGGAGAACGAGACCGCCACGCGCGCTGCCGGCCTGGCCACCGGCGCCGATTAGCAGATCGAGCCAACCGTCATTGTCGTAGTCGACGAAGCGCGCGGCGGCCGCCGCAGCGCCGCGCACCGCCGCCAGCGACTGCGAAGAGCGCGTGTCACGCCTGAAGCTGCCGTCGCCGCGATTGAGCCAGAGCGTCGCGTCGCCGCTCGCCCCAACGAGAAAGAGGTCGAGAAAGCCGTCGTTGTTGTAATCGCCAACAGCCGCGGCGACGGAGCCGCCGACGAGACCACTCGGCGCAGTGACGTCGCTGAAGCGCTGGGCGCCGCCATTGTGCAGCAGTGTGTTGCCGCCGGCGCCAGCAATGAACAGATCGATGCGCCCATCACCGTCGAAGTCGCCGAAGACGACCGCGCGTGCGTCGCCGCTCCCTGCGAGTCCGTAGCTGGTGGTCGCGTCGGTGAAGGTGCCGTCGAGATTGTTGCGATAGAGCGTACGCTGGCCGCTGCCCACGAGAACGAGATCGAGATCGCCGTCGTGGTCCACATCGACGAACGCTCCGCTGCGCGCCCCGTGCAACTCGGCGATTCCCCCCTTCGCCGTCACCTCCTCGAACGAGCCATTGCCGCGATTCCGAAAGAGATGTCCGGCGCCGCGGCCGTCGATCGCGAAGAGATCGAGCCAGCCATCGTTGTCGTAGTCGGCGAACGTCGCGAAGGTCGCGCCGTTAGGCACCGTGATCCCCGACGCGGCCGTGATGTCGCGGACGAATCCGCCGCGCACGGTGAGCAGGTGGGTCTCCACGCTCGATCGCGCCGCCGACCAGGCAGAGACGAGCAGATCATCTGTACCGTCGCCATCCACGTCGCCGCTCGCCAGTGCCAGTGTGGCTCCGGCGGTGGCCGCCGCGGCGTTCGGTGTGCCGGGGCGCGCCACATCCAGCAGACCGGAGTTATCAGTCGCGTCGGTGAAGCGCACGGAGTCCACCGCGGCCTCAGCGCGCACACCTCGCAGCCCGATGAGATACTTGGGATTGAAGGTGAGCACGGGCCGTCCGGGCACGGGGCCTTCCGTCCATCGCACCTCGTCCAGCGAAGATTGATACGGCTTCGTGAGCTGCATCAGGTGGCTGAACCGGTCGAGCGGCTCGGCTGCCGCGGCCACCTGGCCCGCCTGGAGCCGCCGGATGGTGCTGTCGAGGTACGCGCGCGCGATCGCCGGCGGTTCGGGTGGCGTGCGGCGGATCTCCTCGAGCTGCCTAACGGCGCTGTCGGCCTCGCCGCGGCGGAGCTGGACGTCGAGGAGCGCCAGCCGCACGGCGAGATTGGCGGGCGTGACGGCGAGCACGTCGTGCAGTCGCTGCTCGCGACGGGCCAGCGACGCGCTGTCGCTGCCGTCCTCGAGTTCGGCGAGCGCGTAGGCGACGTGCGCATTCGTCGGCGCGTCGCGGCGCGCCTGTTCGAGGATGGCGCGCGCGTCGTTCGGGCGATTGGTGAGCGCGAATAGCTTCGCGAGTGCGAGATCGATGTCCGCGTTGCGCGGGTCCAGCTCGTGCGCGCGCCGCAGCTGACGCTCCGCGTCCTGATACCGGCCCGACTGCAGGTACGTGAGCCCGAGATCGGCGTAGCCGAGCGGATCGTCCGGCGCGAGATCTACCAGCTTCTTGAACTGGGTCTCTGCCTCCGGTAGCTGGTTGCGCTGCAGATAGCTCAGACCGAGCATGCGCGTCGAGAAAAGCTCTTCGACGGGTGCGGCCCTCTTGCGACATTGCCAGGCCGCGAGCAGGATCACCGCGCCGGCAAGGAACCGTCGGTAGGCCATGACTTTCATGTTTGCTGAACGCGCGCAACCGCTGGAAGATCGAGGGTGAACGTCGAGCCCGCGCCGACCACACTCTCCGCGTGCAGGTCGCCGCCCATCGCCCGCGCGAGATCGCGACTGATGGCGAGCCCGAGGCCGACACCGCCAGTTGGTTCCGTGAGAGTGCGATGTACCTGGACGAATGGCTCGAACACCGACTCGAGTCGGTCGGGTGCGATGCCAATACCCGTATCGTGCACACGGATTCGCACTCGACCGTCCACCTGGTCGCAGCGCACCTCGATCCGTCCTTTGGGCGCCGTGAACTTCACGGCATTGGAGAGCAGGTTGAGTAGAATCTGACGCGCCTTGTCCGGATCGGCGCGCACGACCACTCCATCCGTTGGCTGATCGCAATGGAAATCGAGGTCGCGCTCCCGCAGCTGCGGACGCACGAAATCCTCGAGCTCCGAGAGGAGCGTCACGACGGGCAGCGACTTGAGATGGTACTCGACGCGTCCCGCCTCGATGCGCGCAAACTCCAGCACGTCGTTGATCAGGCCGAGCAGGTGTCGTTGACTCTGCTCGATGCGCGCGAGGTCGACCTTCTGTTCCTTGCTGATCGGGCCGCGGACTCCCATCGAGAGCAGCTGCGCGTAGCCCGCGATGGCGTTGAGCGGCGTGCGCAGCTCGTGGCTCATCGCGGCGAGAAACTGGCTCTTCGCCTGGTTCGCCGCTTCCGCCGCGCGTTGGGCGGCCAGCGCCTGCTGGTGCTGGCGGGCGCTGTCGATGGCGAAGGCGGCGCGCCGCGCGAGCTCCATCGCGAGCGCGAGATCGTCTGGGCCATAGCGCCGGCGCGATTCCGCGCTCACGAGGGTCAACGCGCCGAAGGTGCGGCCGCGCACCGTCAGCGGGACGATGATCGCCGAGCGCAGCCCGAGCTCGCGGATGAGGTGCAGGTGCTCGGCGTCGATGGCACCGGCGACGAGCATCTCGTCCGTTATCTCCGCGTGCAGCTCGGGCGTGCCGGTGCGCAACACGTTAGGCACACCGCTCGTCGCGTTGGGATTGCTCGGGTACCGGCGGTTGAGCTCTCGGGCAAACTCGACCTTGCGGTTGTCGACGTGCGCGATCGTCACCTGCCGCGCCACGCCCGCTTGGTCGACGATCTCCACCGCGCACCAGTCCGCGAAATTCGGCACGACCAGACGCGCGAGATCCGAGAGCCGCTCTTCCGGGTCGAGTGGAGCCGTCAGCAGCTCCGTCACACCGTCCAGATAACGCCGTGCCTCCTCGGCCTTCTTTTTCGCGGTGACGTTCTTCCACTGGGTGGCGAGACCGCCGTCGGCGAGGGGGTAGCAGTGCAGCTCGGCCCACGTCCCACGCTCTGGATAGAACGCCTCGAAGGTGCCGGGTACGCGGTCGCGCGCGGCCCGGCGCATCTCGCGCTCAAAGGCTGTCCCGACGATCTCGGGATAGACGTCCCAGAGCACACGGCCGATGAGCTCAGCGCGATTGCCGTGGGAGGCGAGGATCTCCGCCGCGGCGTCGTTGATGAAGCGGAAGCGCCAGTCCCCATCCTGAACGACGAATGGATCGCTGATGCTCTCGAGGATGCCGCGCGAGAACTGCGTCGCCGCATCGGCTTCCTCCGTTCGTTCCTGGAGCTCCACCGTCGTCTGCTCGAGCTCTTCAGCCATCGCCTGAGACTCGTCCAGCTGAGTCTCGAGCTCCATCGCCTGCTCCTCGATCTGTTTCGCGAGCTGGGCGTTGTCGCGCGCGGCGGCGGCGGCTCGAGCTTCTGCCACGCGGCGCCGGTCCGCGAGCGCGCTCACAATCGCCGCCATGACGAGGAAGATCGACAGGGTAACCGTGTCGGCGGGCTGGACTCCGAACGTATGTCGCGGCGGCAGAAACCAGAACTCCACGAGGAGCACGGTGAGCAGCGACGCCAGTATCGCCGGTCCGAGCCCCGATGTCGCGGCAGTGATCATGACCGCGGGCCAGAACAGGATAAAAATGACGCGCGAGACAAAGGGCTCGAGCAGCGCCGTGAGTCCGAAGGCGACGCCCACAGCGACGACTGGGACGAGGTACCGGGTGAAGGGCGACATCGGCCGCCGCTCGCGCACGACCACAGCGTGAGCGGCGGTGGGCTGCCGCGACTCGTTAGGCGAGTGGCGGCGGGGCGCGGGCTCCATCGTCTGGGAATCGGGACGAGGAGAGGAGGACGCGGGACCGTCTAACTCTCGAGACACTCCGGGAAGGTAGTCGCGGTCGAGGTTCAAACGAGCGATGCCAATAATCGCCCTTCCCAGTCGCGTCCGCCACTCCAATTCACCAGAGGGTTTGAGACTGAGATCTCAGCCTTCAGAGCTGAGATCAGGCCTTTTCGGTGCACCGGATCGGCATCGCACCCGGTATGGCGAGTCCAGAATCGAGACCTCGGCCTCGAGATGTCGGACGCGAGACCGAGATGCACTGTCTCACGTCTGAAGACTCGCCGCTAACGTCTCGAGGCTGGACTCGCTGTCGTGGGTGAGATGCCCGTTGGGCGCTCCGAAAGAGATCGATCTGAGTTCTGAGGACTCGGAGCTCAGTCTCGCCGCCGTTCTTGTGCGTGAAGAGGGCCGGCCTTGACACTACTCGTCCACAGCGCGATATACCGCGAGATGGTATATCGTCCGACGTTAGACTCCGGCCTGGAGGTACATGTCCGAGAGTGAGCCCCGTAGCCTCCCGGCGATCTCGCCGCAGGTCTTTCACATCCTGCTCTCCCTCGTCGACGACGATCTGCACGGCTACGCGATCATTCAGGAGGTCGCGGCGCGCACCGGCGGGGAGCTGAGACTCACCGCAAGTACCCTCTATGCGGCGATGAAGCGGCTGCTCGAGAGCGGCTGGATCGAGGAGCGGTCGACGCGCCCCGCCGGCGCGACCGACGACCCTCGGCGCCGCTATTACCGGCTCACGAAGCTCGGCCGGGAGGTCGCCCGCGTCGAAGCTCGGCGACTCGAGCAGCTGGCCGCGATGGCCCGCGCCAAGCGACTCCTGCCGCCGCTCGGCGTCGCGGCGCCAAAGGGGTCGCGCGCGTGACCGATTACACGCTCACGCCGGCGCTGCGCGTCTACCGGCGCGTGCTCGCTCTTGTCCTGCCGCGTCGCTTTCGCGAGCGGTTCAGTCACCAGATGCTCGCGGTCTTCGCGGAGCTCGAGTCCGAGGCGCGCGCACGCGCCGGGAGCCGTGGCGTCGTCGCCGCGCTCCTCTCGGAGCTGCCGGGACTCCTCCGGCTCGCCGCGCGCGAGCGCCGCGCCGAGCGGGCGGAACGCGCCCGGCTGCCTAACGTCGCCCAAGGGAAGGGAAACATGCTCGAGTCGTTCACCCAGGACCTCCGCTTCGCCGCGCGCTCACTGCGACGCAGCCCGGGCTTCACGCTCGTCGCAACGCTGACGCTCGCGTTAGGCGTCGGCGCGAACACCGCCATCTTCAGCGTCGTGGACGGGGTGCTTCTCCGGCCACTGCCGGTGCGCGATCCCGCCCGGCTCGTAGCCGTGGGTGAGCAGTCCGCGAGCGCGGGCCCAGGAAACGTGTCCGTGACATCGCCAGCGAATCTCTACGACTGGCAGCGCAGCACACGCTCGATGCGGATCGCCGGGTTTACGTCGGTGTCGGGGACGATCATGGCACATGGCGAGCCCCAACAGCTTTTCGGCACGCAGAGCATCGGCGGTATCCTGCCATTGTTGGGCGTGCCGCCGATGCTCGGTCGCCTGATCGGCGAGAGCGACGAGGATGCCGCGGCGCCGGCGGCGATCGTGCTGAGCTACGAGAGCTGGCGCGATCTCTTCGGCGAGGACCGCGATGCCATCGGCAAGACGATCACGATGAACGGCACGCCGCGCACGATCGTCGGCGTGATGCCGCGCGCGTTCTCCTTCCTCGGCGGCCCGTCGGCCTTCTATGTGCCGGCACGATTCGACGCGAAGTTCCGCGAGAATCGAGACCAGTACTTCATCGAAGTCGTCGGGCGGCTCGCACCCGGATCATCGGTCGAGCAGGCACAGACAGAATTGGAGACCGTTGCCGCGCGACTGCGGCGCGATTGGCCCACGTTCAACACCAATCTCAAGATTTTAGTCTTGCCGCTCCAGGAAACGATCGTCGGTGGGTCGCGGACGCAGCTGATGGTGCTGATGGGTGCCGTCGCGTTCGTCCTGCTCATCACCTGCGCCAATCTCGGGAATCTTCTGCTCGCGCGCGCAAGCGGGCGACGCCGCGAGATCGCGGTGCGTCAGGCGCTCGGCGCGGGTCAGGGTCGCGTCGCGCGTCAGCTCCTGACCGAGAGTCTCCTGCTGGCGATTGTTGGAGGTGCGTTGGGTCTCATCGTCGGCAAGCTCTTTCTCGATCTGCTGCTCGCCGCGCAAACGATCACGAATCTGCCGCGGAGCGACGAGATCACGCTCGACGGGCGTGTGCTCGCGTTCACCTTCGGCGTGTCGCTCCTCGCCGGTGTGATCTTCGGCAGCGTTCCGGCGTGGCAGCTGTCGCGTGCACCGTCGACGTCGGCACTTCGTGAGGGAGCGAAGGGGAGCGACAACCAGCAATGGGCACGGAGCGTCCTCGTCGTGTCCGAGATCGCGCTCGCGATGGTCCTGCTCACGGGCGCGGGACTGCTCCTCCGGAGCTTCGCGCTCCTGCAGCGTGTCGATGCCGGCGTCAGGCAGGATCACGTGATGACTTTCTCGGTGCGCCTGCCGCGCGACGATCGGACCTTCTTCCCACGATCCATCGAGCGTCTGCGCGCGTTGCCTGGCGTTCGGTCCGCCGCGCTCACGAGCCAATTGCCGGTGACGGGCCGCGGGATCGGTGCATGGTTCAATCGAATCGACAAACCACTGCCGGCCGGGGTGAATCCAACCGGTGAGGCTTATCGTGTGGTGACGCCTGGCTACTTCGAGACCATGGGGATCGCGCTCCGGCGCGGCCGCGGCATCGAGACGACCGACACGCATGACGCACCTGTCGTGGTGGTGAACGAGGCGCTGGTTCGCAAGTACTATCGCGGAGAGGATCCACTCGGAAAGCCGATCTATCTCGGCGCGCCGGACAATCGCCTCTTCCGCGAGGCGTCGATCGTCGGCGTCGTGTCGGACACGCGGGACGTCGGCCTCGGCAGCGATCCGCTGCCGACCGTGTACATCCCGCTGGCCGTGATGCCGGGTTGGCCCGCGTTCTCCTACGTCCTGCGCACACAGCAGGAGCCGGGCGCAATCATCGCGGCTGCGCGGCGCGCAATGCGCGAAATCGATCCGACGCTGCCGGTTCGCGACGTGGCGTCGATGGACGACGTGCTGTCAACCGCCGTCGCGCCGGCGCGCTGGTCGACGACGCTGCTCGGCGTGTTCGCGGGCGTCGCGCTGGTGATCGCGGTGCTTGGCGTGTTCGGTGTGCTGTCGTTCGTCGTGACGCAGCGGACGCGCGAGCTCGGGATCCGTATCGCGTTAGGCGCGGCGCCGGCGCAGGTGCGCCGGCACGTCGTGGCGCGCGGCCTCACGTTGGTGCTCATCGGCGTGGTGGCGGGGATCCTCGGAGCGGTCACGCTCACGCGGTTCATGAGCGCGCTGCTGTTCGGGGTGACGCCGACCGATCCCGCGACCTATGGCGCGGTCGCGGCGATTCTCATTGGGGCGGCGCTCCTCGCGAGCTATCTCCCGGCACGCCGGGCAACGCGTGTCGACCCGATCCTCGCCCTGCGCGCGGAGTGACTGCCTAACGCTTGAGATACTTCTCGGGGATGGGATTGTCGGCGCGCTCGCCATCCCAGAAGATCGTCACGACGTACCAGCGACTCCCGTCATTGAAGAGCTGGATGCTGTTGATCCCGCGCTGAAACGGCTTCGCGTCCGTTGCGGCGCGCCGTGATTCGTAGGTACTGAACAGCTGCGTCACCGCGCCAAACTGATCGGTGGTGCGGCTGATCTCGCGTTCGAAGAAACCGTTGCGCGCGAGGCCTGACGCACGCTCGACGTACTGCGACGGCGTCATGACCGCTGTACGCGGCGTTGCACCGCCGGGCGGATGAATCGTCGGGATGAGACGCGCGCCTGGCACGAACAACGAGCGGAAGCGGGGCCAGTCGCGCTCCTGTCCGGCGGGACCGGAGATCACGTCATAGAGCGCGGTGATGATCGCGTCCACCGAGGCGACATCGGCGGGCTTCGCGCGCGGCGGCTGAGCGGTGTCGGCGGGCGCTTGCGCGCGAGCGGGTGTGGGGATCGCGAGACATATCGCGGCGGCGACGACCTTGAAGCGCATTGGCGTTGATCGGTGGCGGGGGGCAGCTCGTGATGCGGCGGGAGTGCAAGTATGCGCCGCGATCGCCTCGCGCACAAATGGCTGCTGTCTCGCGGTTGTTAATGAGACTACCTTTCGCGCATGCTCATGCGTTCCCTCTGCACCGGCCTTCTTGCGCTCCTCGCCTGGCTCCCCGTGGGCTATGCGCAGAGCCGGGTGCTTCGTGGGAATCCGCGTGAGCCTGCACTCGCGGCGACCTCGGCCCTCGACGTCGCGGCCGACTCGCCATCGCGTGTTGGGAGCACGAACAATGTCGGCCCTCGCACGCTGCCTCCGCGACATCCAGGAAAGGTGCGCGCGGGAGACGACGGTGCCGGCGCCGTCGAGTCCGTTTTTGGCCTCGACGCCAACGCGATGCGCCCGAATACCGGGCGCCCGTCGCGCCGTCAGCCACTGCTGCTTCGCGCGAAGCGCCTGACGATCCCGCACGACGCGACCGCTCCTCCCCGACAACAATCGTAACGGCTAGCGCTACCGAACCTTTTCGGTCACGCTCGAATTTCCGAACCTAACGATTAGCGCGCGCCACGATTGGCGCGTGCGGGAGAGATCTCATGTCTACCGAAGAAATGCGCCGAGACGACAACTCCGGTGCCGATGTCCCTCGCCTGGAGCCGTGGCTTGTGGTAATGCTGATCGCGATCGTTCCTATGGTCGCGGCGCTGGCGCTGCCGCGGGAGTTCGTCATGCATCTTGCCACGATCGCCGGTATGCTGTTCCTGGTTGGGGCGGCGATGCTCGTGGTTCAGGAGCGGCGGAGGCGCTAGAGGTCCGTCACCACATAGGCATCTCACCCAGTACGGCGAGCCCAGAGGCGAGAGGCAAGTTGACAGCTCACGGCATCAAGAGAACTACCTCAGCTAACAGCGGGCGTGAGGAGCGCTGAGCTCTGAGTGCCGGTAGCTCGCCGTTCATCGCTGACAGCTCAGGTAGTTCTCGCAATGCTGTCCGCTCCAAGCTTGCCTCTCGCCTCTGGGCTCGCCGTACCTGGTGAGATCTCAGTGAGCAACACCGAAGCAGCCCGAGCTCTGGGCCCATGGCCGATCGATCGCTCTTCGGTCGCTAACTTACGCGCATGACACGAGTCGCTTTCCTCGGAACGGGCCTGCTCGGCAGCGGGTTCGTCGAAGCTGCCGCCAAGCGCGGCGACGAGATCACCGTCTGGAACCGAAGCCCCGAGAAGGCGCGCGCGCTCGAGCCGTTAGGCGTTCGCGTGGCGCGGACGCCGGCGGATGCGGTGCGGGATGCACCGAGCGTTCACCTCGTCCTCAAGGATGACGCTGTCGTCGAGGACGTGATCGCGCAACTGCGGCCCGGCCTCGGTAACGACGCCATCATCCTCGATCACACGACCACCCAGCCGGCGCTCACCGCCGAGCGTTCGCTGCGGCTCAACGCCGAGGGCGTGCGTTACCTCCACTGTCCGGTGTTCATCGGCCCCGCGGCAGCGCGAGCGGGGAAGGGCACGATCCTCGTCGCCGGCCCGCGCCCGCTCTTCGATGCCCGGCAGGACGAGCTGTCGCGGATGGCGACCCGCGTGGAGTTCGTGGGAGAGCGTCCCGATCTCGCGGCAGTGTACAAGTTGTGCGGGAATGCTTTCATCATCGGGATCAGCGCGCTGGTCGCCGACGTTTTCGCGATCGCGGGCGGCGCTGCCGTACCACCAGCCCAGGCGATGCGCATCGTGGAGCTGTTCGATCCCGCGGCAGTGATCGCCGGCCGAGGAAAGAGCATGGCCGCGGGCGACTTCAGGCCGAGCTTCGAGTTGGCGATGGCACGAAAGGATGTCCGCCTGATGCTCGAGACGGCCGGCGCGAATCCGCTCGCCGTGCTGCCGGGCCTCGCGGCGCGGATGGATTCGCTCATCGCCGAAGGCTATGGCGCATCGGACGTGGGCGTCCTCAGCCTCGAGAGCGTCGGCACGACCGAGTACTCGTCGTCGCGCTGATGAGGGACGAGGGGCGCGAGGCGCGGGACGCGGGACGAGGGACGCCGGTCGCGAATCGCGGGATGCGGGAGTAAAACTTGGAACGCGGCACTCCCCACTTTTTCACTGACGGCTCTCGCTGTTAAAAACGAGAGCCATCAGTTCAGAAGTGGATAGTGGGGTGATTGGAGTGTTAGTTGTATTTCCCGCGTCCCGCATCCCTTGTCCCTCATCCCGCGCATGCCAGTCCAGCGACTCGATCCGCGCACCGCGCTCGTTCTCATCGATCTTCAGAAAGGCATCACGGCGTTACCGACCGAGACGTCTGCCGACGTGATCGTCGAGCGAGCGGCGCAGTTGGCAAAGGCGTTTCGGAATCGGAATCTCCCGGTTGTGCGGGTGCGCGTCGCGTTCTCGCCAGATGGTGGCGACGTGCTGCGCGCGCGCGTGGACGCGGCGCCGCCAGCTGCCGCTCGTGCCGCGGACTGGGCCGAGCTCCGGGAGGAGATCGGCACCGGCCCCACGGACATCATAATCACGAAGCGGCAGTGGGACGCGTTCTTCGGTACGGAGCTGGATCTGCAGCTCCGGCGGCGGAAGATCACGGGAATCGTGCTCGCTGGGATATCGACGAGCATCGGCGTCGAGTCGACGGCACGCCACGGCCGGGAGCTCGACTATCAGATCGCGATCGCCAGCGATGCGGTGACGGACATGGTGCGCGAGGCGCACGAGAACAGCCTGACGCGGATTTTTCCGCGCCTCGGCCAGGTGGACACGACGGCACGGATCATCGCCGCCATGGCCTAACGCCTAACGCCTAACGGCTCGCGGGCTCGTCGTCGAGGAGGTCCGTGTCGCTGACGGGCGGCAGGATGGCGCTCAGCACCTGCGCCATCTGGTCCCAGCCCGCCGCGAGCTCGTGGCGCAGCGAGGCCAGCTTCGGATCTCCCGACTCGGCGAGGTCGTGGATCATGTCGCGCACCGTCTCGATCCGCGCGAGCCAGCCGTGCGTGATCTTGCGCGGATCCTCCGGCGGCAGCGCGTCGTTGGCGAGACTGATCAGCGCGAAGATCTCGTCAGCGCCGGTGACTTTGACGGTCTCACCGCCTGGCCCTTCGATCACGATGTAGTCGATGCGATCGACGACATCGAGCGAGATGGGACCCGAGCGACGGAGTTTCCACTCCCCCGGCTCGAGTGCGGGACGGATCGCCTCGGACATAATGGAAAAACCTATCTCGGACGTCATGGCGGTGCACGTAAGAGCATTGCCGCTGGGCGTCGTCGCCGGTCCCGCAGCCAGAATATATACGTCGCACCGCAGTAAAGCGCTGGCCGCTTTATGACGTTCAGTTTATATTGAATGTTCCATATGATTATTCTGCCGTGACCGACCGACACACCTTCATCGAACGCATG
Organism: Gemmatimonas sp.; assembly: GCA_021154325.1. GTDB lineage: Bacteria > Gemmatimonadota > Gemmatimonadetes > Gemmatimonadales > Gemmatimonadaceae > AG2. Next base: position 2,827 of record JAJKIR010000013.1, on the reverse strand, counting down.
GGACTGACGTCCGAAAGTGACGGCCTCTCCCGTATCGCCGGCCGCCTCTTCGGCGCCCTGCTCCTGGCCGACCAGCCCCGCTCCCTCGACGCCCTCGCCGAGCAACTCGACGTCAGCAAGGCCAGCGTCAGCACCGAGGCCCGTCGCCTCGTCGAGCGAGGCGTCGCCGAGCGTATCGGCAAAACGGGCGACCGCCGCGATTATTACGCACTCACCCCCGACTTCTTCGCCCAGATCGTCCGTTTTCGCCTCAACCGCTGGTCCGCGCTCCACCGTCTCATTCGTGATATGGAGGCCGACAGCGGGGGCGAGCCGCGCGTCGTTCGAGAGCGCTTTGCGTACATCGACGACGTGCACGCGTTCGTTCTCTCGCGAGTCGAGGCCGCGCTCGCCGAATGGAGTGAACGTGCTCGCGGCGCGGGTGGTGCCAGGGATCGCACTCGCGGTGCGCGGTCTCGGGGGGCGCGGAAGTCTGGTACGAGCCGTGGAGCGGCCAGGGAGCGCCTTGGCTAGCTCGCTGCGCGAAGCCGTCGTCGCTGGTGAGGACGAAGCCGAGCCGCTTCACCTCGTCGCCGACCAGGGCGAGCCGCACAAGTATCTCATCGCTTTCGCGGTGGTGCTCGCCGCGCTGATGCAGGTGATCGACAGCTCGATCGTGAACGTCGCTCTCCCTGACATGATGGGCAATCTCGGCGCGAGCCTCGACGAGATCGCCTGGGTGTCGACCGGCTATATCCTCGCCAGTGTCATCGTCATTCCGCTTACTGGGTGGCTCGGCTCGATGTTCGGGCGGAAGCGGTACTTCGTCGGCTCGATCATCCTGTTCACGCTTGCGAGCTTCTTCTGCGGCGCATCCCACTCGTTAGGGACGCTGATCTTCTGGCGCATCGTGCAAGGAATTGGCGGCGGCGCCCTCATGACGGTGTCTCAGGCCGTGCTCTTCGAGGCGTTCCCGCGCGAGGAAGCGGGGATGGCGATGGCGCTCTTCGGGCTGGGCGTCATGGTCGGGCCGACGATTGGTCCGACGCTGGGCGGCTGGCTCACGGACAACTATGGCTGGCCCTGGATCTTCTACATCAACCTGCCCGTCGGCATTCTCGCCGCCGTGATGATCGGAACGTATGTCCACGACTCCATTCACCAGCAGAAGCCGCCGACGATCGACTACATCGGCATCGCGCTCCTCGCCGTGAGTGTCGGTGCGCTCCAGTACGTCCTCGAGCACGGTCAGCGCGACGACTGGTTCGACTCCTCGATCATTCTCGGCCTCACGGTCACAGGTGTGGTTGGCGGTATCGCGCTCGTCTGGCGCGAGCTGACGGCCGAACATCCCGTAATCGACTTTCGCGTGCTCCGTCACCGCCAGATGTCCGTGGGCACGCTTCTCGGTGTGATGATGGGCGTTGGTCTCTACGCGATGTCGTTCACGCTGCCGGTGTTCCTGCAGAGCAATCTGCGCATGACCGCCGAACAGACGGGAATCGTGATGCTGCCGGGCGCGATCGCGACGGCACTGTCCATGTTCATCGTCGGGCGGCTGTCGCGGCGGTTCGATCCACGATTGCTCATTACCGCGGGCGCGCTGATCTTCGCGACCGCGGCGTGGCAGCTGTCGCGCATGACGGGTGAGAGCGGAGGCGTCGACTTCTTCTGGCCACTGATCCTGCGCGGCGTGGGACTCGGCCTGATGTTCGTGCCGCTCACGACGATTACGCTCGCCGAGCTCTCGCCGCGCGAGCTGCCGCAGGGCACCGGGCTGTACAACTTCTTCCGTCAGCTCGGCGGCTCATTCGGCATCGCGGCGATCGCGACGCTTCTCTCGCGCTACACGGCACAGATCCGCGCCACGCTCACCGAGCACGTGACGGCGACGGACGTGCTGAGCCGGTCGCGCATCGATGCGCTCACGCGTGGCATGATGGCGCGTGGCGCTGACATGTGGGCCGCGCGGCGGGAAGCATTGACGCTGCTAGACCGTCAGCTCAGCGCCCAGGCCAGCGTCATCGCGTACTCGCGCATTTACATGCTCAGCGCGCTGTTGATTCTCGCGTTGATCCCCCTGCTCGTCCTCGTCAGGCAGACGAAGGGTGCGGGAGGGGATCATGCGATCATGGAATGAGGTGCTAGGTGCTAGGTGCTAGGTGCTAGGTGAGAGGAGCGGGAGCGAGCGCTTCGCGCGAGCGACTCCACATAAAACAAAGGATCCAGGCGCGTTAGCGCCTGGATCCCTCGCTTCACGTTCTAATACGATTGCGGCGCGCTGCGCCGCAATCGTATTAGAACGTGATGCCGAACGTCAGCGGCATGAACGTCAGCGCGCTGCCATCGGTGTTCATGTGGTGATAACGCGCCTCGGCGAAGAAGCGCGAGAACGCGACACCGACGCCCGCGTTGTAGCCGAGCTTCTTGTCGCTCGCGCTGCCGGGCACGCCTTCGACCGTCACGACCGCGCCGTAGTAGCCGAGGCCAGCGATCGCGTAGGGCTTTACAGGCATCGGAAGGGGCAGGCTGTACGTCGCGTTGACCGTGCCGCTCCAGATGTTCGTCGACGCCGTGAAGCCGCCGCCAACATTGCCTTCCTTGCCCGGGAAGTGGTGCAGCGCGGCATCGAGACGGATGCCGATCGGCATCATCGGCGCGCTGAAGCCGAGCGCCATGCCGCCGTTGTAGCCCATGTCCTCGCCGGATGACGCATCACCCTTCGGGAAGCTCACGCCACCCATGACGCTCAAGTGCGGGAATTGCGCTTGCGCCGGCATCGCGCCAAACGTCAGCGCGGCCAGAGCGATCATACCAAGTCGTCCGTATTTCATGTTGATTTCTCTCT
>JAJKIR010000012.1 GCA_021154325.1 Gemmatimonas sp. | reverse complement strand
TTCAGGATCTTTTTGCTCCATGCGCACCAAGCTCTCCGATCTAGAGATTCAACGCGCCCTCGGCCGTCTCACCGGGTGGGCTCGTCGGGGCGATACTCTCACGAAGACGTATACCTTCGGATCGTTCGCCGACGGCATCGGCTTCGTGAATCGCGTCGCCAAGGCGGCCGACGCGAGCAATCACCACCCCGACATCGACATCCGATACACGAAGATCACGTGTATCCTCTCGACCCACGACGCCGGTGGTGTTACCGAGGCCGACCTCAAGCTCGCTGAGGACATCGAGAAAGCCGCGGCGAAGTCATAGACCTTCGAAGAAGCTTTCCGTCACCGGTCTCGGTTGCGGCATCCCTGCCGCGAGCGCGAATCGCTCGGCCGGTCCCATCGTGAGCTCCATGAATCGTTTCTCGTGCTGCCGCTGGCTCGCATGTGCGAGAAACGCATCGCGCTTGGTCGCGAGGTGCTCGGTTACGGGCACGCGACAGCTGACCGGCACACTCAGCGCTTTCAGCTCCGCATCCGCCGCCGGGGCGTCCCAGGCCGCGTAGTAGAGTCGGGCGGCGGAGTGGGGTTGGACCTCCCGCAGCTGATCCGCATACTCGGATTCGAGCCCCGCGAGAAAGAATGCCGCAGTCGCCGCACGCGAGATCGCGCGATGATCGCGATGCTGCGTCGGCGCTCCCTCCGGGCCGAAGGTCAGCAGTACGTCCGGCCGGTGCTGCCGCACGAAGTAGACGATCTCGCCGATCAGTCGGTCGGGATCCACTTCTTTCAGAACGCCGTCACCGTGGCCGGGTGTCGACAGCGACGCAATGCCCAGGACGTGACTCGCCGTCGTGAGCTCCGCGCGACGCAGCGCTCCCATCTCGGCGCGCGACGAAACTGGGATGCCGGAGCTCTTTCCGGCATCTCCATCGGTGGCGCAGAACAGATCGACGCGATTTCCGGCCGCCGTCAGCTTCGCGATCGTTGCGCCCGCCACGAACGTCTCGTCGTCCGGGTGGGCGAACACGCAGCCGAGTCGGTACACGGCGCTCCGCCGTTAGGCGGGACTAGTTGCGGCGGTTGCCTCCGCCAAGAAGCTGCAATACCGCAAGGAAGATGTTCAGCAGATCCAGGTAGATCTGGACCGCGGCCGGAACGTAATCATCCTCGCCGTACGCGCCCGAGCGCACGATGCGCCACGTGTCGAACACCAGCAGTCCGCCAAAGACGAAGATCGTGCCCGCTGCCAGCCAGAGCGACGCCGTAGGGTTGCGGAAGAACATGTTCAGCAGCGACGTCGCGATCAGCACCCAGAGCCCGATCGTGAAGAACCCACCCCAGGCGCTGAAATCTCTGCGGCTCACGATGGCATACAGTGACAACACCCCGAACGTCGTCAGGGTGAGCAGTCCCGCCTGCCCGAGCACGCCCGGCTGCATGCGCTCGTAGAGCACGAGCAGGGGCGAGATCCAGATCCCTTCGATGAAGGTGAAGAGGAAGGTAAAGCCGAGGTTCTGTGGGAACGTTCGATGATTGCGCAGCGCCATGTACAAGGGCACGAGTGCGCAGATGAACGTGATGAAGGGATGCTGTGCAACCGCAGTGAAGAGGCTCGGCTGGGTGACGGCGAAGCCGGCGCCGAGCATGGTGACGATGATGCTCGCGAAGACGAGCGCATACGTGCGACGGACGAGCGTGGCACGCTCGACGCCGCTGCGTATGGGGAACGTTCTGACGGCCGGGTTATACGAGAAGCCCATGGTGAGCTCTGACTCCGTTGGAGAATTCGACGAGAATATATACCCAACGGCGAGCGGAAAGAGCCGGAGGTGGTCAGGTGCGTGGGCGGGGCGCGATCGATTTCGGCGGCTTCGGTGGCGCTGGAGGACGGGGCGGGGATGTCTCCTCTGCGGCGTCCTCGCCGGACCGCTTCAGCAGAGAGACGTTACCGTTTACCGTCTTCAGCACGACTTCGCGTGACGAGCTGCCGATTTGCCCGCGGAGACGGTGCTTGCTCAGCTCTCCCTCCGTCGTGACCGGGAAGTCGCTGCGGATCCCCCCATTCACGGTACTCAGCTGCACTTCCGCCTCGAGATCGGGCGGCAGCACGGCAGTCATGCTTCCGTTGACCCCCTCGAGGGTGACCTCATCGTCGGACCCCAGGGAATCGATGACCGCGTCGATGCTGCCGTTCGTGGCTTTGGCCTCGATCGGTCCAGCCGCGCGGCTGATGTTGATCGACCCATTCAGGGTGCGTGCCTCGATCCCACCGGTGACCCCCGCCAGCGCGATAGACCCGTTCATGGTGCGAGCTTCGACCTTGACGTCGGTCGGCAGCTCGACGCGGAACGATGCCATGCCGTTCGTCGATCGGTGCTTGAAGAGGCTGAAGATGTCGAGCCACGAATGGTCGGAATCGCCAAAGGACCCGCCGCCGCCCTCGCAGTCGCCTCGCCTGCTCGAGAGCGCGCAGACATAGACTTCGTCACCGTCGCGCTTCCAGGCAAAGCGGATCGGATCGTTGCGTCCTACCCAATGCGTGGCGCCGGTGACCCGTGCGAAACGACTGCTCCCCGGGACGACGTCGATACGGCCTGAATTCGTGCGCAGGTGAATCGTGGTGCCTGGCTCGAGCTCGGCTTCCCAACGGAACGCCTCGGGCGAATCGTGCGCCCGGCGTCCGCACGCCGTGAGCGCGCAGACCGCGAGCAGCGAGACCAGCGTTCGCATGATTACCTCTCGTCGTGACACCAGTAACATCTCACACAAAGGGCGCGTCCCGCCATACGGCGGGACACGCCCTCGGGATTCCTGACACCTGCCGTCAGCTGCGGCGGCGTAGCTCGACGTTCCCGTTCACCGTCGATAGCCGGATACGGCGTCCACCGCGCCCGAGTCGAGCACGGAGGTGCCGCGGATCGAGACGGCCGTTGATCGTAACGGGATAGTCTGTCTGGAACCGGCCGTTCACGGTGCTCAATTCCACGTCGGCATCGAGGTCGCCGGCGAATTCCGCGACTACCGTTCCGTTCACCGTGGAGAAGTTCAGGTCCTCGTCGTTGTCGAAGCGCCCCATGCGTGCCGTGACGCTGCCATTCACGGTTGACGCGTTCACCGGCCCGCCCGACGACGTCGCTTCGACTTCACCGTTCACCGTCGTTGCCTCGACCTCCGACGTCGCGCCCTCGATGCTCAGGGCGCCATTCACCGTCGAGACCCCGATCTTCACGCCGCGCGGCACGGCGACGCGGAATTGCACGCTCACGTCGTTGTTGCGCACGTTGTGCGACTCGTAGCCCCGCTCGTCGCAGTCGGTGCGATCGGTCCAGATCGCGCAGATCACGACGTCTTCCTCGTTGGGACCGTACTTGTGCACCTCGAAGCGCACCGATTCGGGATCACTGCGACGCCATTGCCGCGTCGCCGTGACCTCCACACGCTCGCTATTCGACGCGACGACGTTGATCTCGCCGCTGAGGTTGCGCACGCGAATCCAATGGCCAGACGGGACGCGTCCCGACCAGGTGAACGCGTTCTGCTCCGACTGGCGCTGCGCCGCGAGCGGCGAGGCGCCAATTACGGAAATGCTCAAGAGGGCAATTACGCTGCGTCGCATTCGAGTTCCCCGTGAGGATTAGTCTCTGTGCATCTTCAGTCGAACGTCGCCGCTGACCGTGGTGAGGCTCAGCTCGCGTCCACCGCGCCCGATCCGCGCTTCGATGCGTCGCCGGCTCGTCCGTCCGCCGCCGAGCGTCATCTGGAACTCGGAGTCGAGCTGACCGCTCACGCTGCTCATCGAGAGATCCGCGTCGAGGTTCCGCGGCAGGTCGAGCTTCACGTCGCCGCTCACCGACTTGAATGATAGCGGGCCGCTCCCCGTCAGCGTTTCCACCGCGGCGGTGATCTCGCCGCTCACCGTTCTCGCCTCGACCGAGGTGGCTCGCAGCCCCTCCAGACGGACGTCGCCGCTCACCGACCCGGCGCGGATGTCACCCTGCGCGCCGACGACGTCGACGTTGCCGCTCACCGAGCTCGCATCGATCTGCACATTCGACGGCAGCCGGATCTCGAGGTTCATGCTCGCCCGGCCCCAGTCGTTGTCGTCGTCGTCGTGGCTTCGATGGTGGTAGCCGTTTCCATCGCACTCATCGTCCGCGTCAACGCGAACGATGCAGACAATGACGCCATCCGATGTCTCGGTGACGAGGGCATTCAGCCGGTCGGCCGAGCGGCCGCTGCCGCGCCGGACGCCGACGATCTCGACTCGTCCCGAGGACGATGGCGTAACGCTGATGTCGCCGTTGATGTTGCGCGCGTGAACCACCTGGCCGGAACCGAGCCGACGCTCCCACCGGAAGTCACCGTCACGGCTCTGGGAACGCGCGAGTTGCGGCATGAACAGGAGAAGCGGGAGGGCGAGTGCGGGAGCGATGCGCATGGTCGTGTTATCGTTAGGTATGCCGTGCTGCTGAAGTCATCCTGAGTAGCGAAGCGACGAAGGATCTACTGGAAATCGAATAGATCCTTCGCTTCGCTCAGGATGACAGGAAGTGCTTGCATTAGTCCCGCGGCGATTTGCCGCGCGAGCTGATGGTGATGTCACCCGAAAAAGTCTCGGCCTCGATGCGGGCCGCCCCGCTTCCGATGTCGAAGGTGAATCGTTTCGCTTGGCCACTCCCGATCCCGTGCTCGCCCGGCCGCAACGTGATAGGGAAGTCGCTGTCGAGCGTTCCACTCCACGTCGACACCGAGAGCTGCGCGCTCGCGTTCGACGGGATGGCGAGACGGATGTCGCCCGAATGCGCGCTCAGCTCGTAGCGGCCGGCGGGATCGATGCTCCCTTCGTACGAGAGATCGCCGCTGGTAGTGTGCGATCGCACGAGCCGCCCGACGGCGTTCTGCAGATCGATGCTGCCGCTCACCGTTTCGCCCTCGAAATCGCCCTTGAAGTCCGTGAGACGGATGTCGCCGCTCACCGACTTGATCTGCACGTCTCCGATGGCCGTGTGGACCTCGATGTCGCCCGAGAGCGTACCGACGTCGAGCCGATTGGCCGCGTCCTCGATCCTGATGTCGCCGCTCTGCGAGCGTGCGTCGATGTCGGCGTGCGTTCCCGAGATGGCGATGTCACCCGATTGCGCGCGGGCAACGATCCTCGCGCCGATGGGAACCGTGACCTCGTACCGCGACTCGCCGCCGCGTCCATAGCCGCCGCGAGGCTCCACCACCACCCGCGACGAGCTCGCGTCGAGACGCACGCCACCGCTCTCGCTCGTCGCATGAACCCTGATCTGATCCCGATCCCAGGCGGTGACGACGATGTCGCCGCTGCCGATGGTCAGCGACACCTGGCCGCGGCGGTCGAACGAGAAGGTCGTGTCCACGCTCGACGGGTTGTCGCGGTCGTAATCGCGACGCGATCGCTGCGCGCCCACCGCCGACGTTGCCAGCGTGAGCAGCAACGGCACGATCGGGAGCTTCGAGAGCAATCTGCTGAACACCGGGTGGTTTAGCATTGTCATATCGATCAGCTCCGCGCCGGCAGCATCGTCGCCGTCCGCAGCAGCTGCACTTTGTTCTCGAGAGCGTTGTTGAGTGATTCCATGAGGTACCGGCTCGCGGGATCCTTGGTGAGCGCGAGCTTGCATTGCGCGATCGCGTCGTCGATCACCTTGAGATTCCGCTCGATGACGCCGATCGTCACCGGGTCCAGCTGCCCGCGCCGGCGTTCAACGATCGCGTGCAAGCGAGTGATCTCGGTCGTATACACCTGCTCGGCGCTCGGCTTGGTGCTCACGAGCCGCACGCTCGCCTCGGCCGCAGGGCGCGAGGCTCGACCGGTCTGCTTCGAAGCAGGCGCCGCCCGCTTGGCGCTGTCGACGACTGCGACGGTCGGAACCGCCGTGCTTTCCGGCACCGCGCGACCGGTGTCAGACACCACCGGCGAACGCGCCGCCACTGTGCTCGCCGAGTCGGAGCCGCGAAAGCGAATCGTCAGGTAATAGGTCGATGCCGCCGTCGCCGTTATCAGCAGGGCGGCCGCGGCGCTCATCGATGCCCACCGCGGGACTCGAGCAGCTCCGCGTTCGGTGGCACCGGCGTGCAGCGGAATCACCGGCGCGTCGATCCGCTGCGAGATTCCCTCCCATAGATCCCGGCTCGGCACCAGCGTGGGAAGATTCGACGCATCGATGCGCAGCTTCCGCAGGTCGGACAACAACGCGCCGCAATCGCCGCACGCGAGCGCGTGCGCTTCGAGCGCGGCGCGCGTCGACTCGTCGACGTCCCGCTCCAGAAGATCCACAAGACGCTCGGCGAACCCGTCGCACTGAGTCTCTTTGATCATCGGTTCAGCGCCTCCCGCAAGAGAAGCCGCGCGCGATGGAGCTGCGCTTTCGTCGCGCCCGTCGTCACGCCCAGCATCTCGGCAATCTCCTCGTGCTTGTAGCCTTCCACGTCATGGAGCACGAACACTCGTCGTGCACCTGGTGGCAGCTTCCCGATCGCCTGCTCGAGATCGAGTAGGTCGCCCGGCGGCAATGGCATGCCGACCGTTCCCGACGTGCTGCTCGATGCGACCGAGTCCACTCCACCGTTGTCATCCTCAGAGTCCTCGAAGCGCGACTGACGCCGCCCTTCGCTCTTTCTCGCGTTGAGAACCACGTTCACTGTCATGCGATGAAGCCATGTTCCGAAGGAGCTCTCGCCCCGAAACAGGTGCAGCTTCTCCCACGCCCGAACGAACACATCCTGAGTCAGCTCTTCCGCGCGCAGGCGATCCGCCACCATGCGCGCGCATAACGAGAACACGCGGTTGACGTGGTCGCGGTAGAGGCGCTCGAACGCTTCGCGGTCCCCCGAAGCGGCACGGGCTACGTCGGAATCGCCGTCGTTCCTCGGAGTTGTCGATGCTTCGATGATCGCCACTGCCGTCATGGATCGTGGGGTCTCCACCCAGGCAC
>JAJKIR010000011.1 GCA_021154325.1 Gemmatimonas sp. | reverse complement strand
TGAGCCGAACTTGTTCTCGTCGTAGAACGAGAAGCCCTGGAGATAGCGAACGACCTTCGCCAGTGGTTCCGAAAGTGTCGTGAGATAGAGAACCGGCCGGTCATCGGCCGCGTTATGAAACATCAATTGCTCGGCGAAGATCGTCTTGCCCGAGCCAGGATGTCCCATGATAATGTTGATGGAGTTCAGCGGAAATCCGCCACCGAGGATGTAGTCGGCCTCGGTGTTGCCCGAGGTCATCCGGTCGGCCATATAGTCCGCGGACCGCGATATCTTGCGGCGGTCGGGAGCGGCGATCGTAATCATTGCGGTTCCGTGAAAGAGTGTGCCTCGAGCATGGCGAGCCGTCGGATAGTGCCGAGGAGTACCGATGGCACGAGCGGCTTGCGGAGGAAGGCATTCGCTCCGGCCTCTTTGGCCCGTGTCTCGGCAGCGAGAACGCTGAACACGATCACCGGAATGTCGCGCGTCGTTGCGTCTAGCTTCAGCTCCCGGCAGAGCTGCAAGCCGTCGAGCTTTGGAATCAGGATCTCGGTAATGATGACCCGTGGGAGTCCTCGCCGCGCCTGGGTCAGCGCCGCTGGCCCATCATCGGCGAACTCGACGAGAAATCCAGCACTCTCGAGAAAGTGTTGTTCGAGCTCTCTAACATTGCGATCCCGCTCCGCGATCAGGATCGTTCCCGCGAACGCGTCCAGGCGGTCGATGCCGCCGACGGATTCATGCACCTGCACGATGCACTCGCGTCAGCGGATCCCATCGGCCGTCGCTGCGGCGGGACAGGTTGTGCGTCAGCCGGACGCGCCAGTCGGCAAAGCCTGTCTCGTCAGGCTCGGCGAGCGTCACCGTTGGAAACGGCGCGGCCTCGAGGGCGATGGCTTCCTGCGTCGCGAGTGGCGAGGGCGAGCCGCGGCTCATCGAACGCGCACGGCACCAGTGTCTGACAGAGCGGACGCTTCGCGGCCAACGACGTCGCCGCCGAGGTGACCGAAGTAGGCTTCGACACACCACAGGATGACGCGGCGTGTAACAGTCAATCGGTGTTCGTAGGGTGTCAGGTTCGCTTCCTCGATCAAGCGCGTCAGCCTCAGGATCACGTGCCCCGGCGACACACCCGCTTCTCGCTCACCGCCGACGTACGTCCACACGCCGCGCCTCAGCGACGCCTCGTCGACGGGTTGCACGGCGAGCGCCGCGGTCATCACGGATCGCAGATCCTCGGCGTCGACGATCGACTCCAGTGAACGGTCTGGGTTTTCGGAAGACTGGCGGCGAGCCATCGTGCCTCCTGTGAACGGAGAAGGCTGACCACGAATGGCTCGGGAGGGCCGCGCATCGACAACGTCGCGGAGCACCTAAGGGGGCAGCCCATTGGCTGCTCGCCAGCTATAAACAAGATAGCACCGGGACCGGCAATTAGCGAATCGAGATCATCCGACCTCGACGTGATCAGCGAACGCTAATCTGCTCCTCCAGGAGCGCGAGACATCGCGCCGCGAGTGAAGCGGTGTCGAATCGACTGCCGTCACTCGTTTCCCAGACACAGTCGTCCGCGGGTGGCTCGATCGGGCGCAGAATGAGATCGGCGACGACAGTTGCTCCTTTCGGAGGCCGAGCACCGCCTCGTCGCGCAACTTTGCCGCGCCAGACTACGACGTGCAACTCGCCGAGGGCGGCCTCCTTGGTCGCGTCGGCGAACCACGAGACACTGACAGCGCAGTCCGCCGCCTGAAGCACGCACCCGGCGGGCGTCCGATGCTGCTCGACCGGGCCCTTCACTTCCCCAACCCGCTTCACGACACGCTCGGGCGCCAGCTCATCGAGCAGCTGGGTGACCGAACGTTGAACAGCACTCTTCGCCTTTGCGGTCGGCGAAGAGTTCCACTGGAGCGCTCGGGGGTTCGTCGGATCGGTCATCTCTCGGGATTTGGTGGAAGTGGGTCGCAGTGGTCACGCCGCGCGCGACGCGCCCAGTCGATCCAGGCGTCAGATGGACGAATACTAGCGGCCGTTGACGCCGCGGGCATTTCCTTTCCATCTCCGTCAAACGCCGCAATTCTCCTCTTCGGTGACGAACCGGGTTCGCTCTGTTGGGAGGGCTCGAGTCGCTGCTGAGGCAACCATCGGTGATCAGCGGATTCGTAACGGGTACGCCAGTTGCACGGTGTGAGCAAAATCACTGGAGAGAAGAGCCCTGAGCTCATCCCATGCCGTCCTCGTCCGACGATCGATCCGTGAAGGACCCTCTGGAGCCGGTGCTTCGCGAAGTCGAAGCGCAATTGAGAGATCGCTTGCGCGACGCATGCGAAGCCGAAGCAAACGGCATTGCCAATGAGAGCGCGGCGGAAATTCGCCAGCTGGAGGACTCGTTGCTCGCCGCGGCGGTCGCGGCAGAACAGACGATCGCCTTGCGCCGCCATATCGAACGGCGCGCGGCAAACGCGGAAGCGTCGGCTCGAAAGGCGGAGTCTCCTGGCGCCAGTCCTAACAGAGAGAGTGAACCCGTCATCCGAGTTCGCGAGTTCCGTGATGCCGAGGGTCACCTCTGGAGAGCCTGGCCGGTTACGCCCGGCCAGGCCCGGCATGGTCGAACCGCCGAGCGATACCTAGGCGATTTTCACAAAGGCTGGATCTGTTTCGAAGCGCTCGAGAGTAGCGCGCGCCGACGACTTCCGAGACAACCGGAGCACTGGGTCGAGTTGAAGGATCCCGATCTGTGTCGGTTGCTCGAGCAAGCGATCAACGCACCTCAGCGCAAGACTCGTAAGGACGAACCCGGCAAACCGTCTGGTTCCCCAGTGCACTGATTCTACACATCGCCGTCAGCGAGCAGCGATTTGTGATCTGGTCCCTGCCTCGAGACGCTCCTGAGCACGCCAGTTGCGTTAGGCACTCGCCGGGAAACACAAGGTTGACCCGTGTGAGAGTCCGACGATGGCAGTCCGTGAATTCACTGACGAGCGCGGCAGAGCTTGGCGGGTGTGGTGCATCCTTCCAGAGTCGATACATCCCGTCACGCGGGCCGAAGACTATCTCGCCGACTGCTATCAACTCGGCTGGCTCGTGTTCGAGACGACCGCCGGGGACGAGAAGCGCCGACTCTGCCCATTTCCTCGCGATTGGCAGAGCGCCAGCGAAGACGCGCTGCGGTCGCTCCTCGGTGAGTCAGAGGCAGTACGCTCCCGGAGAGCACCGGGGGAGAGAGCGATCGAGCGAGAAGTAGTACGACCAGCCCCGCCGTCCATCGAGGTCGATGACGCACGCGACGACACAGCCGACCTGACCGACCTCACGGTCGTGCGTACGTTCCGATATCCGGGGGGCAGGCTCTGGAGCGCCGCGATCGCACCACACTCCGATATCGCCGTTGGCCCCGTGCTCCGCTTCACCGCCGGCGCCCGCATCATCGACCTGGAGCGATATCCCCGCGATTGGCCGGATCTCCCAGACGATTCCTTAATCGATCTTCTTCGACGCGCGGCGCCGAGGCCAATCATGAAATACACGCCGGAGACGCCTCGTCGCCGCCACAACGACCCGCCGACTTAACGGTCCCCCCGCTCGTCACGACTGGCGCGCATCCTCCTGCTGCCTCGTACTCGCTTCCTTGACATTCTAGGGAATCACCGCAATTATATCCTAGACATTCTTGGGAATGATATGCCTGCCCCACCAGTCGACGTTCTCCAGGGCACGCTCGACGTGCTCGTCCTCAAGGCGCTCTCGTGGGGGGCGCGACACGGCCACGGCGTCGCGCGCGTCATCCGCGACACCACCTCCGGTACGCTCGACGTCACTGACGGGTCGCTCTACGTCGCCCTGCACCGCCTCGAGGAGCGCGGTCTGGTGGAGAGCGAATGGGGACTCTCGGACAAGGGCAAGCGCGCGCGCTTCTACACGCTCACACCCGCCGGCCGTCAACATCTCAAGAGCGAGATCGCCGCGTGGCAGCGCTATGCGCAATCGGTTTCGCGACTGCTCACGGCCACGACCCAGCCCGCCTAACCGTGCCGTCTCCCACCTGGCGCAGGTATCTCCGCTTCTGGCGGACCGACGTCGACGCCGACCTCCATGAGGAATTCCATTTCCATGTGGAAGCCGAAATCGAGTACCTCATCGCGCGCGGCTGGTCCGCCGACGCCGCTCGAGACGAGACGCTGCGGCGCTTCGGTGACTTCGATGCCTTTCGACGCGGGTGCCGCGCCGCCGACCAACGCCGCATGGGACGGGCTCAACGCCAGGAGAATCTCACCGTGCTCGCACAGGATCTCCGCTTCGCGCTTCGCTCGCTGCGCCGACAGCCGGCGTTCACCGCGATCGCCGTCATCACCCTCGCGTTAGGCATCGGCGCGAACACCGCCATCTTCAGCGTCATCAACGGCGTCATGCTCAAGCCCCTTCCCTACCGCGAGCCGAAGCGGCTCGTGATGGTATGGGAGACGAGACCGGGCGGCGACCGACCGCTCATCTCCTACCCGAACTACCTGGATTGGCGGAAGCGGCAGCGCGGCTTCGAGGACATCGCCGCCTACAATCCCTTTGCGTCGTTCCTCATGACAGGTCAGGGCGACGCCCAGAACGTGGACGCGACGCTCGTGACGGGAAACTATTTCCGGCTCGTTGGCATCCAGGCGGTGCTCGGGCGACTCATCGGGCCGAGCGACGATTCGCCGGGCGCCGCACGCGTAGTCGTCCTCCGCAATGGGTTCTTCCAGTCACGCTTCGGCGGCGATCCGTCGATCATCGGCCGCACACTGCTGCTCGACAACATCGCGTACACCGTTGTCGGCGTGTTGAGCCCGGACGCGCGCGTATCGTATCGCGCGGGCGACGCAGATCCCGACGTCGTCGCCCCACTGGGACTCTTCGTGAACGACGCGATGTATCGCCGAGACAGCCCCGTTCTGTTCGGCGTCGGCCGTCTCGGGCCGGGCGTCAGCGTCGAGCAGGCGTTGGCAGACCTGCAGCGTGTGAGCGTGGAGCTGCGATCGGAATATCCCGCGGAAAACTCGGGGCTCGGCGCGGCGGCCGTGCCGATGATGGAGATGGTCGTGAAGTTCATCAAGCCGGCGCTCGAGATCCTGATGGCGGCCGTGGTGTTCGTGCTGCTGATCGCGTGCACCAACGTCGCCGGCCTCGTGCTCTCGCGCTCTGCGGCGCGACAGCGGGAGTTCGCGCTGCGCACAGCGCTCGGAGCTGCCCGCGGGCGCATCGTGCGGCAGCTGCTGACGGAGAGCGTCGTCCTCGCGCTCGCGGGTGGCACGCTCGGCGTCGGCATCGCGGTGCTCGGCGTGAGGCTTCTCGCCGCGGCCCAACCGCACATGCAGCGCCTCGACGACATCACGGTGAATCAGACGGTGTTGTTATATGCGCTCATCGTATCGGTGGTCACTGGCCTGCTCTTCGGCCTTGCGCCGGCGCTGCGCTCCGGCAACACCGAGCTCGCGAGCGCGTTGAAGGTGGGTGGGCGCGGAACGAGCGGTGCGTCGAAGCAGCGGACGCGGGCCCTCCTGACGGTGGCGGAAGTCGCATTCGCGGTCGTACTGCTCACCGGCGCCGGTCTGCTCATGCGCAGCTTCGCGAAGCTCGCTGCCGTGGATCCCGGCTTCCGACCGTCGCACGTGGTTGCGGCGAGCGTGCGGCTGTCACCGGGCAAGTATCCGAGCGCAGAACAGGGGCGCGCCGCCCTGGACCAGCTGCTCGCCACCGTGCGCGCGATCCCCGGCCTGGAGCACGCGACGATCGGGTCGAGCACGCCGATCAGCCCGCACGAGCAGGCAGCGGTGTCCTTTCAGTCGCGACACGAGCACGACGCGATCAGGCTGCCGCAGCTGAATGTGGCCATCGTGGAGCCGAACTACTTCGAGACGTTAGGCATTCCGCTGGCGGCGGGCAGAACGCTTGCCACGTCGGACGTCGCCGGTCAGCCGAAGGTGGTTGTCATCAGCGAGCGCGTCGCGAGGAAGTTCTTCGCGAATGCGAGCCCGATCGGCGAGCATCTCAAGCTTGGTCCGGCAAACAGCACCAGCGCATGGCGCACGATCGTCGGCGTCGTGAAGGACACGCGCACCGACGGGTTGAGCGAGGCCCCGCGCGGCACGCTGTACCTGCCTCGTGCGCAGGAGGAGATGCTCAGTGGGTCGTTGATGGTTCGCAGCACACTGCCCACGGAGCAGGTCGCGGGTCTCTTGCGACGGAGTCTGCGCGAGGTAGACCGTGACGTCCCGCTCGAGAGCGTGCAGACGATGGACGCAGCGATGGCGCAGGAGGTAGAGGGGCCGAAGTTCTCGATGGTGCTGCTGACGCTCTTCGCGGCCGTGGCGCTGGCGCTGGCGTCGGTGGGGATCTATGGGGTGATCTCCTACAACGTCACGCTGCGCACGACCGAGATCGGCGTCCGTGTCGCGCTCGGCGCGCAGCGCCGCGACGTCGTGGCGCTGGTCGTTGGCCAGGCAATGGCAATGGCCGGCGCCGGCGTCGGCATTGGCGTGCTGCTGGCGCTCTGGGGCGGCAGGAGTCTCCACGCGATGCTGTTCGGGGTGGGCCCGCGTGATCCGATGGCACTGGGAGGCGCGAGCGCTTTTCTGCTCGTCGTCGCACTGATCGCGGCGCTCGCGCCGGCATTGCGCGCGTCACGCATCGACCCGACGATCGCGATGCGGGCGGACTAGGGCGTTTCGGGATGGCGTCCAAAGATCGAGGCCGGCGTGCGCATGCGCCGCCGGCCTCCGAACCTTCCCCTCCTCATGTCTCGCCACGCGAGACTCGGCTTGAGGTTATCAACCCTCGGTGTACCGCTGGTGCTCGTATTCCGTGATGATCAGCGCGTTCTGCTTCTCGATGTCATTGAGCTGACTCTCACGAAAGCCGTCGTTTGGTTTGTACCACGCGAAGTCTGCGAAGTAACGCTGGAGCTTTGGATCCTTGAAGCGCCGGCCGTGTCGCGCGTAGATCTCGTTGCGCAGGTGGCGCGCCTCTTCGTCATCCAGTCCCGCGACGTCCGCTCTCGTGAGAAGCTTCGTCCCGAGCGCCTCGTGCAGCTCCTGCTCCCGTCGCACGATCAGCGCGATGTTCGCCTTTTCGATCGGCGACAGCTCGGCGTCGGTATAGTCCTTCCGTGGCGCATACCAGGGCTTGTAGCTGAAGTACGAAGCCAGCCATTGCGTGCGGAAGACACGCCCGTGCCGCGCGTAGATCTCGTTCCTGATCAGGCGAAGATCAGAGAGGTTCACGTTCGCTAACATCGTATCAGTCAGCGGCGTCGCCTTGAGAAGGTGCATGACGCCCGGTGAAACCGACCGCTTGTTCTGCTTCATCACCGCGAACGCGATTGTATCGAGATTCTGCTCCTCGATCGCCGACAGTCGCGACGGCAGGAAATCAGGGTCCCGATGGTACCAGTAGCGCTCGTCGAAGTATGCCTGCAGGTCGCCGGAGGCGACGTTGAGCGCTCGCTGATTGGTTTCGTACCCGTCCTCGCGGTCGAATACATAACCATGATTGGCCAGCACTTCGCCCTCGAGCACATCCCAGTCGGGCGCAGAGTGCAGACCCAGCATCGCCGTCGTGATCACGCGGTTCTGATAGAAGCGCATGTCGCCCGGTTCTATTTGCGTGTGCTTCGCCGCCTCGGCCTCGCGCACGACCTCGAGATTGGCCTTCTCACCTTCATTCAGGCGCGTGTTGTCGAAGCCCGCGTCGCCGTGATACCAGGGACGCTTCGTCAGCCAGCTCTGGAGCGTACTGTCCTGGAAGATTCGTCCATGCTTGCCGAAGATGATTCCGCGAATCCGTTGCACCTCGGTGAGGGGCATCGGGACGAGAGCAGTCGCCGGGATCGCGGTGATCGAGTAGTCGAACTGCTCCCACTCTTCAGTGGTCGTTGGGACCTTCGCCGCCGGCGTCAGCGTCGTCTGCTGCGCAACTGGAGCGGGGCTGTCCGCCACGCGCGCCGGGCTTGTGTCCACACGCGACGAAGGGCGCTCCGCCGGCTTGCCACAAGCGGCAGCGATAATCGCCGCGATCCATACCGTTAGGCGACGCATCATCGCACCTTGGGTGAGTTGCTCGCCGGGACATATCGAGCGACGCCGCGCGCGATCGCCTGCGCCATCAGCGACTGGCCAGCCGCGGACTCGATGAACGCAGCGTCATGCGCGTTGCTGAGCGTCACCATCTCGATCAACACAACCGGAACCTCCGAGAAAATGGAACCCGTGAGCGCACCCTGCTGCTCGCCCACCGCGGTGCGCGAATCGCCCCGCACGCCGCCATCCTTCAACTTCCCCGCGAGCAGCTGCGCCATGGAGACATGGATCGACTCCGCCGCCGCCGCGCTCGTGCGCATCACCTCAGCGCCCGGCCCCGTCCGTCCCTGCGCAGTTCCCTGACGATCGGGATGATAGACGGCGTAACCGCTGTCCTTACTCGCGTCGCAATGCAACCTGACGACGAGCGCCGCCCCGGCCGTGTTTCCGATTCGCGCCCGCTCGACGTTCGTGACCGAGGTGCGTTCCGCGGGTTTGGTCATCACAACCCGGTAGCCGTGCGCCCGGAGCAACGTCGCGAGGCGCTGCGCCACGGTCCAGGCGACATGAACCTCGCTCGTGCCGTTCTGGATGGTCGCGCCGCTGCTCACCTCTGACGGATGGCCGGGGTCGATGACGATGGTGGGCGCGTGCTGTGCGACACTCTGGAGGCCGATGAGGATCGCGGCAACGGAACGAAAGAAGGCGATTGGCATAACAGAAAAACTGGCGGCGAGCACGCTCGAGACAAAGGCCATCGGCTCATGACGATTCCCCCGTAGAACATCGAGCATCGTCTCCCCGCTCAATATCGAAAGGCATACTGAGCCTTGATGAGGAGCTGGTTCGACGCGAATACGAGCTCTCGCCGCAACGTCAATGGATCGCGCGTTCGCAAGTTGTGATTGTAGACCACGAACAGCTCGCCGAGCGGATTGAACGTCCATCGCAAACGCGAGTTGGTACCGAAGGTGTCGGACTCGGTGTCGTACTGCACGAAGCTGGTGAGCTGGAGGTCCGGCGAGACGTTCAACCGAAGCCGCGTACCGTAGAGATCCTGCGTAAAGCTTCCCTCGGGCAGCCGGCCGACGTCATGCTCGCCCGTGAGCTCGACAATGACGAGTGCCGACGGCTTCCACGCGCCGGTCAGCTCATATTGATCGAGGCGGCCGTCGTAGAATTGGCCAAACCACCATGTTGCCTGCGCGTTGAATCGCCGCTTGGCCGCCAGGCCTCCCTCCAGGCGAAAGCGATTGAAGTGATATCCTCCCGCTGGAATCGTCACACCGTCCGCAACTTCGAAAGGCGCCGACAGTCGCTCGCCGGTGGGAATGACGTTGAACTCGAACCGATCACCACTCTCTAAACGACAGTTGATCGGCGCCATGAAGTAGCGGTAGCTCTCCCAGCCTCCCGTCAGGCCGGCGACGTAGCTCAGCTCGTTTTCCCAGAAGCACTGCCGGATGTGCAGTGGGCCGATCGGGCGACTCGGGCGCGGCTGCCAGTCAGCGGTGAGGTCTGTTATCTGCACGCCCGGCCGGGGCACGAAGCCTAACGATGGATCGAACGCGTCGCCGATGCGCTTGTATTTGGCCGAGATGTCCCAGAGATCGTTCGGGTAGTCGATTTTCATTCCCGCCGCCGTGCGATCGCCCGCGCGAAGGTCCTCACGCCCGGTGGCCAGCCCCCACACCCCGATGAGAAAATTCTTATCGCCCTGAAAGTGCGACGTCTGATACGTCAGGTCCGGGCCGAGGAGCCAGCTGTTCCTTCGGCTCAGCGGATCACCCGCCGTCGCGATGAATCCGACGGACGATTCACTGAGCACGTTCTGCTTCACGCGCACGACGGACATCGTGCTGGCGCTCCGGAGCGTGTCGACGTCGCGCGTGCGCACGACGAGCGCCCCGAAGTTCGTCCCACCAATCCGGCCATTGACCTTGCCACCAGCGTCGATCGGCACCTGTTCTCCCGCAAGCAACCCGATGCGTCGGCTGAAGAAGGGCAGCACGTCGAGATCCGACGTCAATCCGAGACCAAAGTCGAAGATGTCAGCGCCTTCGAGAAAGAACGTGCGTTTCTCGGGAAAGAAGAGCGGAAAGCGCGTGAGGTTTACCTGCCGGGCATCCACTTCGGTCTCGGCGAAGTCGGTGTTCGCCGTGAGCGATGCGAGCGTGTTCGCACCGAGTCGCTGTGTAGCGTCGAGACTCAGGCGAGCCTGCTCTTCCATCGGCGCCCGCGGGCCATCGCGCGCTCGTCCTCCGGTTATGGAAGGCCGTATGCTCAAGCCGAGTCCGAGCGGGAACGGAGGAAGGTCAGTGAGCAGTCCCGCGTGACTCGTCTGTGTGACCTTGTAATCGCGCTCCGCGCTCGCCCAGCGGTCGGTCTCCTGAAGACGTTGAATACGCCGCTGCACGTTGAATCCCCAAGCCGTTAGGCCTGGCCGAAAGAGGAGACTCTTGATTGGAATCAGGATCTCCGCGGACCAACCCGTGGGAGTACGCGCCGTGGCTGCCTCCCACACCGCGTCCCAGTTTGCGTTCTCGCCAGCGCCCTGGTTAGTGATGAGCGCATCGTAGCGCGCCCCATTCGGATTCACGGCGAACACATAGCCAGACCGTCCATCCATGTAGGTATCGAGGACGATCTTGATGTGGTCTTCGCTATCCAACGTCGCATCGCGCTGGCGAGCGAAGCTGACGATGCGGGACGGCTCGGGGTCATCGGCACGCACACCGATGATGATCGCATCAATCGTGGTGAGCACGCGCACGATGGTGGGTGCTGACGCCGGAGCACCCTCCATCGGTTCCACTTGCGTGAGCGCAGGTATGGCCTCGGCCGTGCTCCACGCTGCTTCGGTCAGGCGCCCGTCGATCCGGACACTCGACGCCGCGGCGATTCGCACCGAGGAGCGGCGCCGCGCCGCGCTGCCAGACTGTGCGGTGACCGGCGACTGTGCCTCGAGGGTCGCGTCAGCCATGACCATCAGCACAAACAAGGCGATGACCCGCCGCACGTTCGTGGGAAGGCTCCAAGCTCCGAGACTTGATTTGGCGGCCGTCAGACCGGAGGATATGTTGGCTTGGACCTCCACCAGAGCGACCATGCCGGCGTTCCGTATTCGAGTTTCCATATGCGCTTCGATCGCGCTGACTATTCTTGCCGTCGCCGATTGGCCGGCGAGCGCTCAAAATAGCGCGACGGTCGACCCTCGCCTGTACGCCGGCCTCACCTGGCGTAACCTCGGTCCCTTCCGCGCCGGACGCGTCGCGGCGGTATCAGGCACGATTGGGCGGCCGGGGACTTTCTACATCGGGCTGCCCGCGGCTGGCGTGTGGAAGACCACGAGCGCTGGCGAGACCTGGTATCCGATCTTCGATTCGGTGAAAGAAGTCTCGTCGATCGGCGCGGTCGAAGTCGCGCCTTCCGATCCGAACATCATCTATGTCGGTACTGGCGACATCATCACCGGCGGCGGCATCAACGAGGGGAATGGCGTCTACAAGTCGACTGACGCCGGACGAACATGGCGACATCTCGGACTCGACGCCACGAAGCAGCTCCCGACAATCCTCGTCGATCCACGCAATCCCGACATCGTGCTCATCGGTGCGCAGGGGGACGTGCACGCGAAGAGCAACCAACGCGGCGTCTTCCGCTCGACGGATGGCGGCACCAGCTGGACCCAGACGCTCTTCGTGAACGACAGCACGGGGCTGCAGAAGCTCGCGCGCGCGTTCGACACGCCTAACGTCATCTTCGCGACGACCGTTGCGCACTACACACCCCCTCCGCCGCCGGGTCCAGCGACAGCGCCAGCATTCGGTGGCGGACGCGGGGCCACCACCGGGCCGACGAACACCAAGCTCTTCAAGTCGACCGACGGCGGCGTCACCTGGTCGGAGATTTCCGGCGGCGGACTGCCGCAGCGCCTAACGGGAAAGATGTGGGTCGCCGTCGCGAACAACACGAACGCGCAGCGCGTCTTCGTCATTGGCGACTGGGGACTGTATCGCTCCGACGATGGCGGCGCGACGTGGCGGCAGATGGCCGCCGACGATCAGCGCATTCGTAACGGTCAGGGCGGCTACAATTGCGGCGTCTACGTGGATCCGCAGAATCCGGATCTCGTCTACACGCTCAACACGGCGAGCTACGTCTCCCACGATGGTGGCAAGACGTTCACGGGCTTCAAGGGTGCGCCTGGCGGCGACGACCCGCAGCAGATGTGGATCGATCCGACGAATGGCCAGCGCATTCTCTTCGGCTACGACCAGGGCGCGATCGTCTCGCTCGACGGCGGCAACACGTGGAGCTCGTGGTACAACCAGTCGACCGAGCAGATCTATCATCTCGCCACGGACAACTCGTTTCCATACTGGGTGTACGGCACCCAGCAGGACGCCGGCGCTATTCGCACGCGCATTCGCGGCAACCTCGGCGCCATCACCGCGCTCGATTGGAATCCGGTGCCCGGGTGGGAGTGGGGGACGATCATGCCCGATCCGCTCGACGCGAACACGGTGTACTCGACTGGGAGCGGGATCGTGAAGATCAGCTACCCCAGCGAGCAATGGATCAATGTCAGCCCTGCTCAGGATCCGTCGCGGCACCTGCGCTCGACGAGCGACTCGCCGATTCGATTTGCGCCGTGGAACAAGCACATGCTGGTCGCGGGATTTCAATCGGTGTGGGCGACGACCGACGCGGGTGCGCACTGGACGGCACTGAGCGGCGATGTGACAACACGGGGAGGCGCGCAACTCGCTGCCCGTTCCGACAATCCCGCTCCGGCGAGCAACGCCGCGATCATGTCGATGTCGCTCTCGAGCGCGGCCCCAGGGTTGATCTGGGTCGGCACGAACAATGGACTGATCAAGGTCACGAAGGACGGCGGCAAGACGTGGAGCGACGCCAGCATCGAGGGCGTGCCCCGTGTCGAGCGCGCAGAGGTGTTCTCGATCGAAGGCTCGCCCTTTGATGCAGGAGAGGCGTACGCCGTGCTCGACCTCTACAGGCTCGGCGACTACACGCCCTACGTCTTTCGAACGCGCGACTTCGGAAGGACATGGACGCGAGTCACGAACGGGCTGCCCGAGCACCAGCCGTCTGGCAGCTTCGCGCGCTTCGTGCGCGCGGATCCACAGAAGAGAGGGCTGCTCTTCGCGGGGACGGAGAGCGGCGTCTATGTCTCGTTCGACGACGCCGAGCACTGGCAGCCGCTCCAGCAGAATCTGCCTAACACGTCGGTGCGCGACGCGGTCATCAAGGACAACGATTTGGTTGTCACCACGTACGGCCGTGGCTTCTGGGTGATCGACGACATCTCGCCGCTGCGGCAGCTGACCCCGAGCGTCGCCAGCGAGGCGGCGCACGTCTTCAAGCCAGGAGACGCGTATCGCGTGCGCAGAAACGTCGGTGCGGACACGCCCTTCCCGCCCGAGGTGCCGCACGCGCTCAATCCGCCAGAGGGCGCGATCATCGACTACTGGTTAGGCACAGCGCCCCGCGGCGAGGTGACACTCGACGTTGTCGATGCGACGGGCGCAGTCGTTAGGCACCTGACGAGCGCGCCGGGAACGCCCGTACCGGAAGCCGCACGCCCCTCCGAGCCCAACTTCTGGATCGCTCCGCCCTTCTCGCTCCCCAAAAACGCGGGGGAGAACCGCACCAACTGGAATCTCCGCTACGACTCGCCGCGGACGTTCAGCCATTCGTTCGAGATCAACGCCAACCCGGGTGAGACGCCGCCATCGCCCGAGGGCGCGCTGGTGTTGCCCGGAACGTACACGCTGCGGTTGACCGTCGACGGACGCACATCGACCTCGACACTCACGGTCAGGAACGATCCGCGCTCGCCGGCGACGCTCGAGCAGCTCCGCGCGCAGCATGCGCTGCAGATGAAGATCATGCGGGGAATCGAGCTGTCGTACCAAGGGCAGCGGTTGGCAGCTGCCTTACGAGACTCCGTGCGTGCCGCGGACTCCACGTCCGCACTCGGCGCGCAGCTGGATACCCTCGCCGGACTGGACGCGGCGCGCGGGCGGGGCCGATTTGGCGGCGGCCAGGCGGCGCCGAGCTTCACGAGCATCAACAGCGTGCTGACGAATCAGCTCAATGCGCAGGAGCAGGCCGACATGGCGCCGACCGCCGCGGCAGTGGCCGCGTACGCGGCCGTCTGTCAGGATCTCGCGAAAGTCATCGCGTCCTGGCAGCGACTCAGCACGGTGGAGCTGACGACGCTGAATGCGGCACTCAAGTCGCGTGGGCGCGCCGCGCTCGCGCTCGCGAAGGAGGAGCTGAAGACAGCGAGTTGTCAGTAGGCGGCTGACGTTGCCGAGGCCTAACGAGCTCGCTTGTGCGCGAGCTCGAGACCGCTGTCGGCTCAATACGGCCCTATCGCTCCCTCGCGTAACCGACGAGGTTTAAAAGATTGAAAACAGGGAGCACCATGGACAAGGCCGACGAAGGCAAGGCAGGACCGCAGGCGCCCAAGCCCGCAGCGACACGCGACGATTTGTCCTCCGGGCGCAATCGTGACCGGGGACTTCGCGGCATCGCGTGGGCCCAGATCGCGCGGCACGCACGACTCTCGAAGTTGTCCGTGAAGGAGCGTCGCCGTGCCCTCGCACAATGGCTCCGGGGGATTCAACCGTAGCAAGTCGAAACGGGGCTCGCGTTGTGCATTGTTCGGGCAACACGTGTAGTCCCTGGTGTATCGTCGCGATGTTGGCGATCGGCTCCCGGCCGCCCCGTTCGCCGACCCCATCCTGTGGAGTTCTGCGTGAGCGAGCGTCTTCCCGCCGACGATTCGGCGATCCCTGTTCCGCCGGACGATCCGGAAGCCGCGGTGGAACAGGACCCAGCGGCGGTGGCGGAGACGCTCCGCAGGAGCGGCCACGAGGGGGCGGCACACCTGGTAGCGCGACTGGCAGCAGCGGCACTCGAATCGCTACTGCATGCCATCGACGCGAACGACCCGGAGACCGGCGCGCATGTGCGACGTGTTGCCATCACATCGGTCGTGCTCGCGCGGGCGGCCGACCAGGGCGAAGTGCGACAGCATCGAGTGGAGCGCGTCGCACTGTTTCACGATATCGGAAAGATCAATGGGGCGCTCTTCGACGTGATGCGAGGCACCGTCGGGCTCACGAGATCGGAACGCCGACTGATCGCCACCCACGCGGATCGCGGCGCGGAGGTGGTCGCACCGCTGGCGTCATTCTACCCGGAGCTGCCTGCGGCGGTGCGAGCCCACCATGAGTGGTGGAACGGCAAAGGGTATCCGCGTGGTCTTCGCGGCACTGCCATTCCGTTTGAGGCCCGGATCGTTGCGATTGCCGATGTCTTCGACGCCCTCACCCATCGTCGTCGGTATAAGGCGCCACTCCCCACCGGGAGAGCCGACGAGCTCATTGCAGCGGGCGCCGGGACGCAATTCAATCCAGACCTCACCGACCTGTTTCTCTCGCCACCGGTACAGGAGGAGATCGCGGCGGCTCAGGCCGCCCAGTCTGCCCGGCCAGGTGTCCGGCAGCGCGGAGGCGCTCGGAGTGATCCGCGAAAGCAAGCCGGTCCACGTCGCGACACCCCCGAAATCGCCTTCCGCTGGCGAGCGACGAAAGGCGACTAGACGACGGCGCAGGGAAAAAAGGTCAATCTGGAGCCGGTTGCGTGACCGCGTTGGCTCGTCGCCATGCCAGAATCGCGATGACGATCACCACCAGCGTCGCAAGCAAGAACGTGTACGTCTTGGTGCCGGCGGGCCAGCCACGACTGATCCGTGCCCCTGACACCACGGTCATACCCAGAGCAACCGCCGTCATGAACCACGCAAACGAGCGAGCATGCACCTCACGGCCGCCTCTGTTGGATATAGCTCAAAGGATGTCCTTCCCGCGCGCGGAGCGCCAGGCGGCAGATTCAAGCGTTCTAATCGTGATCACGGGATTCACGCGACAATCCTCGCGGGCGCTTGGCCACCTGCCGTCGCGGGGCCGCTTGGCTGGCCTGCGACAGGGTCGTCGCGCTCGGTGCGGCCTTGCGCGACAATGTGGGATACCGCACACTTCGTTGTCTGCGGGTCTTTCACCAGCGCAGCACGCGCGCCGCGATGAGCGCGCACCACATCGGCCCTTCTGGCGACGCCCCTGCCAGGATCGTATGGCCCCTGTCCCTCCCGCTTCGCGGTCCGGTACCGAGTTCCCCTCATTGGGCAGCTCGCCGCCGAGTCCGCCTGCGTCGCTGCTCGAGCCGATGGACGATGCAAAGGACGGCCTCTCCGACGCTAGTCTCCAACTTCGTGCGCTCGCAGCGCTCAGCGGCTCACTCACGGATCCCCTCACACCAGACCAGGCCGCCGAGATCGTCGAGCGACACGCCCTCGCCGCGCTCGGCGCCACGAGCGCCGTGATCGTGACGCTCGGGAACTTTCCGCCTAACGGCGCAGGCGATGCCTCGGTACCCATCGCTCCGCCGCAAATGGCCCAACTTCCCGCTGGCGAGGCGCCCCGGGACACGGGGGAAGGCCACGTAGAAACGCTGACTCTCGTCCATGCCATCGGGATCCCCGACGTCGCATTCATGCCGACGCCGCTGCGGATCGATTCGCCAGTGCCGCTCGCGGAAGTAGCGCGCACTGGAAAGCCGGTGTTTCTGAATGGGGAGATGGAGTTGCGCCGCTACCCCGCGTGGGGCGAGGGAGTGCTGAAGGCCGGTGGGTCTGCGGCGGCGGCGGTCCCAGTCTGGGCGAATGGTCACCTTCGCGGCGTACTCGGCCTGACGTGGAATACGCCCCGTGTCTTCAACCAGGACGAACGCGCATTTGTGCTCACCCTTGGCGTCATGTGTGCGCAGGCGATCATGCGCGGTCACCTCGTGGCCGCCGAGCGCCGTGCGCGCGAGATTGCCGAGCACGCGATCCAAGCGCGAGGGCAGTTCCTCCGCACGATGACTCACGAGTTACGCACGCCGTTGACGGCGGTCGTCGGCTATACGGATCTGCTCTCGGAGGAGATGGTCGGCAAGGTGACGCCGGTGCAGAAGGAGCATCTGCGGCGGGCCCGCCGAGCGAGCGAACATGTGCTGTCGCTCATCGAGGACTTGCTCGGGTTCGCACGGCTCGAGGCAGGAGAGGAACATATTCATCTCGAGCGCATCATCGCCGCCGACATCGTCGAGGAAGCGCTCGACATCGTTAGGCCGATCGCGGAGCTCAAGGGCGTGCGCATTCGCGTCGAGGTTCCCGACGTCGCGATCACACTCGAGACGGACCGCGTCAAGCTCCGGCAGATACTGGTCAACCTCGTCACGAATGCGGTGAAGTACACCGATGTTGGCAATGTTGTGCTCATCGTCCGCCTCGAGGGAATCGGGATGGCGCTGAAGATCTACTTCGAGGTCACGGACACCGGGCGGGGCATCGCCGCTGGCGATCAGGGCCGCGTCTTCGACGCGTTCTGGCGGGCGCCTCATCCACTCCGGCGCGAATCGGACGGCACCGGTCTCGGTCTCCCGGTCGCGCGCCAGCTCGCCCGCCTCCTTGGCGGTGACGTTTTCATTGCCCACAGTGAGCTTGGGCACGGCAGCACCTTCGTCGCCTCGCTGCCGGCGCAATATCCCGGACCGCGATCATCACCAAGCGCAGACTTGACTGACCGTCCTCGACCGGACGTTCCGTGAAGAGCACGCGTAGCCGCCCGCGTCGCTCGCGCGCGGCCTCGAGGAAGTGGACGTGCACTGGGCCGACCGATCACCGCCCGGTCGTCGTCGATCTGTCGTTCGGACGCATTGGGTAGATCACCCGATCCGACAAAGGGTTGGTACGGCGAGGGGTCTTCTCACTCCGCCTTGCTGTTGTCGTGTCGTGGAGGCAGAATCTGCCAGACCAGGGAACACGATGGACCGATCTGAGTCTGTCGAGGCATCGAGCTCCCTCACTGGCACCTCTCCTTCCTGCTCTCCACGCGGAGAATGAAGTGATGATCGCTTCTCACCGACCCACCCTCGCCGCGTTCGTGTTTGCTGTGGCACTGGCCGCTACCGGCCACGCCGCGGGCGCGCAGACCGGGACAGTCACCGGACGCGTGACCGACGCGCACACGGCTATGCCCGTGACCACGGCGCAGATCACCGTCGCCGGGAGCACACTCGGAACGAGCGTCGATACGGACGGACGCTTCCGCCTTACGAGTGTCCCCGCCGGCGCGCACGAGATTCGCGCGCGCAGTCTCGGCTACGCGCCTGCCAGCGTGAACGTCACCGTGACCGCGGGAGGAACCGCGGACGTCACGGTGGGCCTCGAGCCGGCCGCCACCGCGCTCGATGCCGTCGTCGTCACCGGCACGGCGGGCGACACGCGGCGGCGCGCCATCGGGAATACCGTGTCAACCGTGTCCGTCGCCGACGTCGTGCAGCAGTCCACCCTCAGCAACATCTCCGAGGTGCTGCAGTCCAAGGTGCCCGGACTGACGCTCGTTCCCGGGTCGGGCTCGGCCGGCACGTCAGCCAACTATCGCATCCGCGGCGCTGGCTCGCTCTACGCCGGCAACACGCCGACGATCTACATCGACGGCGTGCGCGTCACCACGCGCGATCAGGGCAACTTTACTGTCTTCGGCCAGACCACGTCGTCGCTCGACGCGATCAACCCGAACGACATCGAGTCGATCGAGGTCATCAAGGGTCCGGCGGCGGCGACGCTCTACGGCGCCGAAGCAGCGTCCGGCGTCATTCAGATCATCACGAAGCGTGGCCGCGCCGGCCAGACAAAGTGGAACGCCCGTGTCGAGACGGGCTACTCCGAGTGGCAGGCGTCGATGCGGCCGGTGAACTACGCGGTCGCCACGGCGGCGCGTATCGCCGATCCCACGAACTACCCCGACTTTGCCGGTCACGCGGTGGGCGACATCATCTCGCATCGCGTGATGTCGGAGCCTAACGCGCTCCGTAACGGAAATCTGTCCAAGATGAGCGTATCGGCGAGCGGAGGCGGCGATCGCTTCACCTTCTTCGTGTCGGGCGACCAGGACAAGGAAGACGGCGTGAACCTCAACAACTACGCCAACCTCGGTTCGCTGCGCGGCAACTTCTCCTTCGTGCCGTCGACAAAGCTGAGCTTCAACACCAACATCGGGTACAGCCGCAACCACGTGCGGCTACCGCTCAACGACAACATCGCGTTCGGGCTCATCATCAGCTCCTATCTGGCGATCCCCGGGCGCAAGTATCCCTATCCAGCGGGACTCAACTACTTCACCATTCTCCCCGAAGTCGCCAACACATACGACAACCAGACGCAATCCGATCGCTTCATTCTCGGCTCGTCAGGCGACTACCGGCCGTTCTCGTGGCTCACGAACAAGGTGCGCGTGGGTCTCGACATGAACATCGGCCAGGCGGAGCTGTACTTCCCGCCGCAGCCGGGAGGGCTCGATCCGTTCAGCGCTCGCGCGAGCTTCGACCTCGTCAACACCAAGGGGTTCATCGCGCAGGGGCGACCGATCAACCAGAACCTCACGCTGAACTACGACGGGACGATCACGCACGCGTTCTCGCCGGCCTTCGTTTCGAACACGTCGTTCGGCGTGCAGTACCTCGCGGACGCCTTTCACCGAACCGATGCGTTCGGGCAGGACCTCGGCTCCACGGGCATCCGGTCGGTGTCTTCGGCCGCCGTAACCACCGGCCGCGAGCAGGACACGACGCAGAAGTCGATCGGCTTCTACGCGCAGGAGCAGGGCGCGTGGCGCGATCGGCTCTTCGTCACGGCCGCGCTGCGCGTCGACAACAACTCCGCGTTCGGCGCCGACCTGCGCCGAGTGTTCTACCCGAAGGCATCGGTATCCTATGTCCTCTCGGAGGAGCCCTTCTTCCACCTGCCGTCGGTGGACGAGCTGCGATTGCGCTTCGCGTGGGGACAGGCCGGGAACGCGCCCGGCCCGTTCGACGCGATCCGATCGTACACCACATCGGTCGTCACCACGTCCGGCGGCACGTTGTCGGCGCTGCGCTACGGCTCCGTCGGGAACCCGAACCTCAAGCCGGAGCGCGGCACGGAGATCGAGCTCGGATTCGAGAGCGCCTTGCTCGATAGGCGCCTAACGCTGGACGGGACCTACTACAACAAGACGACGCGCGACGCGCTGCTTCCGGTCGCCGTTCCCCCATCCACCGGATTCGCCGGAACCCAGCTCCAGAACCTCGGCACGATCTCCAACAGCGGCCTCGAGATCGTGTTGGGCGCGACGCCGCTCAGACGCCAGTCGCTCACGATCGAGAACTCGCTCACACTCGCGACGAACCGCAATCGTCTCGTCTCGTTCGGTGACGAGCGCGACCCGATCATCTTTGGCGACTATGCGCCAGTGCAGCGCTATCAGGAGGGGTACCCGCTCGCCGCATTCTGGGCGCAGCGCGTTCAGTACGACGCGAGCGGCAAGCTCGTGAAGAACGCGAGCGGTCAGCCGATCCTCGATCCGGTGAGTGTCTATCGCGGACCTTCCGTGCCCACACGCGAGATGGGGTTTTCGAACGACTTCATCGTGTTCGGCAACTTCCGCGTCCACAGCCTCTTCGACTACAAAGGCGGCAACTATCAGTTCAACGTCAAGGACTGGCGGCGGGATCGCGCCGGCGTGTCGTGGGAGACGGTGAACCCCGCCGCCGATCCGGACGAAGTGCTCGCGCGCATGTTCGCGTCAGAGAACTACTTCTTCGTGCAGCCGGCCGACTTCATCAAGTTCCGCGATCTGTCGCTCAGCTACGATCTGCCGCGGCGCTTCCTCGGCCGCGTCGCCGATCGCGCGACGCTGATGCTCGCCGGCCACAACCTGAAGATCTGGACGAAGTACGGCGGCGCCGATCCCGAGATCAACTTCAACGGCGGCAGCTCGACCTTCAATCGCAACGACAGCTGGACGGTGCCGATGACGCGGCGTTATTCCCTCTCGCTCTCGGTGGGCTTCTGATGACAAACACAACGACATCCCGTGCGCGCCGCGGCCTCACGATCTCGGTCGGCGCCTTGCTCCTCGCGAGTGCGACCGCGTGCCAAGGCATTCTCGACGTCGAGAACCCTGGCGCCATTCAGGAAGAACAGCTCGGCGACGCGGCGCTCCAGCAACTCATCGTCAACGGCGCCATCGGAGAGTTCCAGTACGCCTACGGCCAGTACGCGCAATGGTCCGCCGTGCTCGCCGACGAGGCGTTCACCGATCACACGAACGTGGACGTGCGCCAGTTCTCGCTGCACGACTTCACCGATCTCAACTCCATCAACTCGAGTGTCTACGAGTACCTCCAGCGCGCGCGCCAATCGGCCGACGACGCCGCCGCTCGTCTGAAGACGATGCTCGGGAGCGGTGCGTCGTCCAGCCTCGACGTTGCGCGCGTCCTTGCCTATGGCGGGTACGCGTACACCCTGCTCGGCGAAGGCTTCTGCGAGGCACCGGTCAACCTGAGCGCTCCAAAGACGTCCGCCGAGCTGCTGCAGATTGCCCTCTCACACTTTGACGAAGCGATCACGGTGGCGACTGCGGCGTCGACAGGCAGCAACGTCGCGGCCGCCCAGGACATCATTCACATGTCGCAAGTTGGTGGCGCGCGTGCCGCGCTCAAGCTCGGCGACGCCGCCAAGGCACGCGCCTACGCCGCGCAGGTGCCGGCGAGTTACGAGAAGCTCGCGTACTACTCGAGCAACACGGTGCGCGAGAACAACGCGCTCAACGGTCTGACGCACGCGTCGGGCGCGTCGCTCGCGATGGCGCCGGCATTCCTCGGACTCGCCGATCCCCGCGTGCCCCAGCCGGCATCCACGCAGCTCGGACTCACCGGCGGCTCGATCTACACGCCGCTCACACCGTACATGTACAGCGAGTGGGTGTCGTCAGGCGCCGCGCCGCGCGTGAGCGTGGAGAGCGACGTCAAGATGGCGACAGGCCTGGAGGCGCGGTACGTCATCGCCGAGTTGGATGGTCCGGTGCAGACGACGTTGGATTTCGTGAACGCGCGGCGCGCCGTGGGCGGCCAGGCGCCGGTGTCGCTGAGCGGCGATCAGCTGATGGCCGAGCTCCGTGCCCAGCGGGCGCGCGATTTCTATCTCACGGGTCAGCGACTCGGCGATCTGCGCCGGTACGCCAAGGCGGGCATCAACCTGTTCCCCACGGGGAAGTATCCCGTATTCACGGACTCGTATGGCACCGCGAAGTGCTTCATCATTCCACTCACCGAGAAGGCGGGGAATCCGAGTGCCTGAGTAGCTTTGCCCCGAATCCGGCTCGTCTTTCCACTCGCGGCGGCCGTTCTCTCGGTCACCGCCCCGCCGCTACACGGCCAGTCCGGCGCGATCGTCGGCAGGGTCGTGCAGCTCGACTCGCTCGCGGCCGGCGTGTGTGCAGACAGCTGTCCCCTCGCCGACGCGGCCGTGCAGGTCGTGCGGAGCGCTGACGGACATGGGCGCGAGGCGATTACGATCGCCGATGGTTCGTTCGCGCTCGACAGCCTCGCGCCCGGCGTTTACAGCCTAACGGCGCGCCGCCTTGGATATCGCGGTGCGGAGCTAACGGGGATCCGGGTCGCAGCCGGGCAAACGCTGCAGCTGCAGATCCGCCTGACCAGAGCGCCCCGCCGCCTCTCGACAGTCGAAGTGCTCGCGTCGCCCCTGTCGATCGACGCGATGACGACGGAGCTGCCGATCCGTCTGAGCCGAGCGTATACGGAGCTCCTGCCGACCGCACGCGACGCGTCGAGCCTCGTTTCACTCGTGCCCGGCGCTCGTACCAATCAGCTCTGGGGCGGCGCGCCTGGCGTCTCCAACGACTATCAGCTGGACGGGGTGTCGATCAGCCACCCAGGACTCGGCGGGGACTTCCTCTCGCTGAGCGTTGACTGGATCGAGTCCGTCAACGTGCGTGGGCTCGGTGTCGGCGCCGAGAACGGAAACTTCCAGGGCGGAATCATCAACGCCATCACGAAGACCGGGGGCAACGAGCGTCGTTACGCACTGCGCACCAATTACGAATCGACCGGTCTGACGGCGACGAACCTCAATGCCAACGAGCAGGGGGTCGAGGAGGCAGGCCGGCGCGAGTTGAGTGGCGAGCTTCTCGGGCCAATCGCTCGCGACCGGCTCTTCTACTTCGTGGCCGGCCAGTTGATCGGTCGCGATCTGCGGTCGCCGGACCTGACGACGGCAGCCCCGCGTGACTTTCAGCCCGTACGCGAGACCCATCGGGACGGCCGTGCGCTCGGGAAGCTCACCTGGCTCCCCACCCTCGGCCAGCGCGTCGATGTGCTCGTCGGCTACTCGTCGTTCTCCACCGAGCACGCCGGCATCAACGGCGTCGACGATCCCTCGGCGACGGTCGCGGCGCGACAACCGGCGACGTTCTACGAGCTCTCGTGGAACAACGCCGCCAGCGCGACGAATCAGCTCGACATCCGCCTCGCCGGCTTCACCGCGCGCGAGACCCGAATCGGCTACACCGGTCCGTCGGTGCCGGCCGTCCAGCTGTTCCAGTTGGGCCGCATGCCGACCTATCAGAATGCGGCGTTCGACGAGATGCACGAGCCGTCTAACCTTGCCGTGACTGCACAGTGGACGCGGGGGCAACACCTGCTCGCGAGCGACCATCGCCTCGTGTTCGGCGGTGACGCGTCGCGCGGACGCTGGCGCAGCGATCGCACCCGCAACGGCGGCCTCACCTGGCGTCCTTACACGAGCGGCGTCGCCAACTTCGATCCCACCGATGCCAGCACTTGGCAAACCGTGGCCAGTGATTGGGGCGGCGACATGCATCTCGACAGCGATGTCGCCAGCGAGGCGCTGTTCCTTCAGGATTACGCCACGTTAGGCGGTCGTCTAACGATCACGCCAGGATTACGCCTCGGTCACTGGGCAGGCTTCGTGCATCCGCGGTGCGCGTCGATTGCGGCACCGAGTGCCAGTTGCGATGCATTCCGAGCCGCTCACGCGACGGGACTCGACCCACGCCTCGGCATGTCGTGGGACGTCACGGGCCGCAACACGCTCGCGTTGAAGGCGCATTGGGGCCGTTATCACCAGGGGATGTTCTCCCTCTTCTTCGATCGGGCGGCCGGGGTCGATGCGTACACGAACGAGCGATTCTACTACACGGCGCCTCCGCTCACCGATTCGCACCGGATCTACACCACCGCCGAACGCGATGCACCCGGCTCGGGCTTTGGCACCTTCTACGATGAGCTGATACTCAACGAGTCGGGACGAGTAGAGCACTACCGGCAGCCGTACGTCGACCAGGCAATGGTGGGCGTCGAGAAGACCCTCGGCGCTTCGTGGAAGCTCGAGGTGACCTACATCAATCGGCGGAACGGCGATATCGTCGGGCTCGTCGACCGCAACATTCTCCAGAACTACACCGCGATCAACGATATTGCGGTCAATCACCGATTCGTCAACGGTCTCGTGCTCGACGCGAACGGGCACCCACTCGTGCTGCCGACGGTCTACGTCGCCAACAAGGATTTGCGGCGCGCACTGGATGTCATTACCGCGAACGCGAAATTCCCTCCCGAGTCGCTCCTCGGCTATTCCGCGGACGACATCCGCCAGCTCGGGTGGAATCCCGATCTCGTGTTGACGACGATCCCGCAGGCGAAGCGGAGATACCAGCAGATCACCTTCCAGCTCCGTCGATTCGGCGAGTCGTGGCGTGGGGAGGCCTCGCTCACTGGTGCGCGGCTGCGCGGCAACGTCGCCGGCGTCACCGGATACGGGACCACTGGCAGCGCGTTCTCAGCCGGCCAATTCGTGCGGCCTAACGAGGCGATCAACGCGACGGGACTTCTCCCCGACGCGCTCGAGATGGAGGGCAAAGTGTGGCTGACCGCGCGGCTTCCCGGTGCCCTGCGTGGAGGCCTCGTCTACACCCACGTCCTCGGCGAGCGCTTTTCACCGAGCTTTCAACTCCTCGGCCGCTATCGGTACTCGCGAGCGAATGGCACGACGACCGGCGAGAACGTGCCTGACGACGCGTTGCGCACAGTGCTGGGTCAAACGATCTTCGTCGAGCCCCGCGGATCGCGGCAGTATGCCAGCCGAGACATCGTGGACGCGCATCTCGAGTGGCACAGCCCCCGCGGTCCGACGCTGACGTTCGATCTGTTCAACCTGCTCGGCTCTAACGCGATCGTATCGATCAACACCAACATCGGCGATCAGGATCCGAATGACCCGACCTCCCTCTTCGGTGCACCGAGGCTGCGCGTCGCGCCGCGGACACTCAGGGTGGGTCTCCGCGCGGATTGATCGCCTGATTCTTGCTTCTGCCGACCCGTGTAGATGAGTGCGAGGATTATTGGTTGAACACTCAATTTCGCTTCGTCAGCACCTGCTTCGCGCTCGTCGCCTGCACGAGTGCACCGCGCGCGATCCCGCCTTCTTCAGCGCGCAGCGCCCCGAGCGCGACGCTCCGGGTGATGACGTACAACATCCACGCTGGGCACGGTGACATCGATCGCACCGCGGCGACGATTCGCGCCCTCGCACTCGACATCGTCGGCCTCGAGGAAGTGGACGTGCACTGGTCAGACCGCAGCGGCTTCGTCGACCAGGCCAGCCGGCTCGGTGAGTCGTTAGGCATGACGGTCCGCTTCGCGCCCATTTACGAGCTTCCCGGCGCGACCGTCGATGCGCCGAAGCGCGAGTTCGGCGTCGCGCTGCTCAGTCGGTATCCTATCGTGGCGTGGGAAAATGATACGCTCACCCGGCTCTCCACGCAGGCGGACAATCCGGTTCCCACGCGCATGCCGGGCCTCCTCGCGGCGACCATCGACGTGCACGGCACACGTGTCCGCGTCTTCGTCACCCACCTCGACTACCGCAAGGATCCATCGGTGCGACGAACACAGGTCGCGGAGATGCTCGCGCTCATCGGCGCCGCGGACGCCCCGACGCTGCTCCTCGGCGACATGAACGCACTGCCTGAGGCCCCCGAGCTCCAACCGCTCTTTGCGCGAATGCACGACAGCTGGCCGACTACAGCCGGGCCGGGCTTCACCTATCCGGCCGACACTCCCAGCGAACGCATCGACTACGTTCTCGTGTCGCCTAACGGCAAAATCGACACCGCATTCGTGCCAGTCGTCCCTTCCAGCTCCGATCATCGCCCAGTCGTCGTTAATCTCTCGTTCGGCGGCTCGTTATCGCGGTAGACTGCTCGCGAGTCGTGACATCGTTGAAATCAGGAATTACTTTCGCGACTGCTCAAGCCAGGAGCTCACATGCGCTGTTCCCTTCTCCTTCTCGTGATTGCCACGCCCGTTGTCGCTCAGCAGCAGCAGGGAGCTGACCAGTCGCGTGTGGCCGTCGCCGCGGCGCGCGCCAACTGGATCGCGGCGCACAACTACATCGTCCGCTCCGCCGAACAGATGAGCGAAGCCAACTTCGCCTTCAAGCCGGTGGCGACGGTCCGCAGCTTCGGCCAGATCGTCGCGCACGTGGCCGACGACGAGATGGGCTGGTGCGCGCAGATCCTCGGCGAGCCGGTGAAGCAGACGCAATTCGAGAAGACGCTCACCGCGAAGGCCGACGTCATCAAGGCCATTCAGGATGCCGGCGCCTACTGCGAGAAGGCGTACGGGATCACCGACGCCCAGGCCTCTGGCGTCACGACCATCTGGGGCGGGCAGCAGGCGAAGATTCGCGGCCTCATGGACAACGCCACTCACGACTGGGAGCACTACGGCAACATCGTCACCTATCTGAGGATCAAGGGGATGGTGCCGCCCTCGTCACAAAAGCAATAGGCGCAGCCTGAGGAGGCGTTCCGGCGCTGGGTCCTGCCCACGGCAACTTACTGGCGCTCGGCCTTTCGTCGCTCCATTTCCACCTGGCCGCGCAGGATGGAGCACCAGTCCTTGTGCTCGGCCACGGGCATGCCGCATTCCACGCAGATGCGCACGCGATTCACGGGCGCTGGGGTATTCGACGAGAAGAGCCGCTTGAAAATCGACATTCCGGATCTCCAGAGTACGCTGAAAAGATGTCGTCCGTACGCAACGAGCCACGCCCGGGTTACAGCCCTCCCAATCGGATCCCCCCGTCGGCCCGGGCGCACTGGTTAGATGACCGGATGCGGCAAAGGGTTGGCGCGGCGCGAATTGACCCGCGCCCCGGCGGCCTGAACGGCGTCACCGAGGCCCACCTCTTGACATATGTCGTGATAACGACTATCCTCATGACACCATGAATCGCTACTCTTTCTACCAGACGCGGGTGTCCGCCATGCGCCTCGGACCGGGACGTACCGCCGAGGCGCTCTCGACACGCCAAGAGCTCGCTCAGCGGCCCTGCGCAGATGGAGTGCATGTGGCAACTGGACCTCGAGTCGCAAGCCATCCCCGACCAGCTCGGACCATGGCATAGCGACTGACTCCACCGTCACACCGACGAGGGTTTACGACGCCCCGCATGCACACCAACGCATGCGGGGCGTCGCCCTATCAGCAACGAGTCACCGGGGTCGCCATGCCGGCGACGCCCTTCACCAGGAACCCTAGAAAGGAGTTCGTCATGTCAATGAGCATCTTTGAATACGGCGATGGCCGCTTCCGTCTGTTCCACGGGGATCGCGAGGTCGGTTGGGTAGAGGGACGGGCGATCGGCTTCGTCGGCTGGGAGAGCGAGCTGTTGGCGCTGCGTGCCGCGACGGTCGCGTACGACGCCCTGAGCGACTGGCTGGCACGGCAGCGGCGCCAGGAGGCGGCACCGCGCCGCGGTCGCACCCTCCGCTCCCGGACCGATGGCGGTGAGCGCCTGATCACGTTAGGCGGGGTCGCGATCGGCCGGTTGGTCGCGACGCCGTTCCCCGATGGGGGCGATTATCGCAACCACGGCTTCGAGCTCACGCTGCCGCCCCGCATCGGCGCCGCCCTCACCGCGGCGCAGATCGTCGATGCCTCCCTCGCTCGCCACCGCGCGTTCGCGGAGCTGGCTCTCGACGGAGTCGGATAATGAGAGCCGCGTCGATCGGAACCGATGGGCGTCTCATCAGCCTGGGTGACGGCAAGCACCGTTTCGAGGGCCCGTCGGGAGAGACTGTCGCCTGGGTCCGCGGCCACGCCGTTGGCATCGCCGGGTTCGATTCGGTCGGCGATGCCCTCGCGTCCGCACCCATGCTGCATCGAGTCGTTGATGGCGTGCTCCACCGGGCGTATCCGGCGTGGAAGCGTGGCGTTGCCCCTCTTGGCGAGCTGACCCTCGTCCACGATGGCGCCTATGAGTGGGTCGCCACCGGCAGCACTCCGGTGGCGCGCCTTCATCGGCCAGGCACGCTTCACGTACCTAACGAGGCAGCGGCGCGCTCACATGCGCTGGAGTTCGTGCTTCCATCGTACGTCTCGGAGGCGGCAATATTGGCTGTGGCGCGGGCCATGACGGCCGCCCACAGCAGCCTCGGCGATTGTTTCGAACCCGCTAACATGCCAGCCGGCACAACTGGCCTTTGACAAGCGGACCAATGGACCACAACGATGACTACAGCCAGCGGAGGACACGATGCAGCTTTCGCGAATGACGTCTCAACTGCCGATGCCACCGCCTCGTTCTGTCTACGCGCGATTGTTGGATGGGACGGGGACTATTGGGTGGATCGGCGAAAAGCGCCTGGGGTTCACCGGATTTGCGACGCTGAACGAAGCATTGGCTGCCGCATGGGTCGCGCACGTCGCGCTCGAGCGGCGCGCCGCGAAGAGCCGTCGCGAGCCGGCCCCATACATCGAATCGACGCCTCAGCTCTCGCGAGAAGCGGAGAATGAATGGATCGAAGTCGCGAATGAGCGTGTCGCTCGCCTGCTACGGCCCGGGCAGACTCCCGCTGTACCCGGAGACGAGGAGGCGCCCGCAGCCAGCCAGTGGTTCGGCTTCGAGATCCCCTTCCCTCCCAGCACACCGCCGCTCGAGATCGATAGTAGCGCACATGTCATCTACCGCGGGCTGAGACGAGCCGGCGTACGCTGGGCGGTCCGAAGTGCGCCACTGGTGAACAGCGCGACAGTCGAGGCGGCGGCGGCAACGCCCGTCGCGATGCCTGAGGTTCCGCTCGACCTCACTCACGCACTCAGCCTGGAGGTGGAACATGCGCCCGCCGCCTGAAAGATTCCCATCAGCACCTCTCGAGGTCGATCTCCACCCGGATGTAGTCGACGAAGCCGCACGGGACAGCTTCCCCGCGAGCGATCCCCCCGGCTGGGGCTCGCTTCGCGCCGGACCGCCGATGGAGGCAAGATCGCGCTTGCCATCCGCACCCGACGTCGGCGTTCGCGCATCGCCCGCACCCGTTAGGCATCGCCTCGACGCGGAAGGCCGTGCGGGATGAGGCCAGACGAGCCGCGAGGGCTTGACAATAGTCGTTATAACGACTATCCTACATGTATACTATTGACATCCCGAGACCGACAGACGCTCACCGTGCTACCACATACTCAGACGCGACGCACCTGGCGGTTCGAGACGGTGGAAACCGAGGAGCGCGAGATCTATCTCCTGCTCCAACACGTCTCCGGGGAGTTAATTCACGAGCTCGCAACATTGTTGCGGCCATCCGGGGTGACGCCCGACCAATATCATGTGCTCCGCATTCTCCGTGATGCCGGGGCCGCCGGCACGCAGTTGAGCGAGATCGCGCTCCGATCTCCGGCCGGCGATCCCGACGTCACGCGCCTGCTCGACCGGCTGGAGAAGCGTGGCCTGGCGCGTCGAAGCCGAGACGCAGCCGATCGCCGCGTCATCACGGCGCGGATCACGACGGAAGGCACCCGCCTGCTCGAGAAGTTGGAAGACTCCGTGGCGGCGCTGCACGCGCGTCAAATCGGTCCGCTGGGCGAGCGCGGGATTCGCGAGCTTCGCAAGCTGCTTCAAAAAGTTGCCGAGGTCGGGCCGGTCATTTGAGCACCATCAGAAAGCCAGCATCGAGCACAGAGCAGGATGCTGCCAGCGAAATAGTCGTTGTAACGACAGAACGCACAAGGACTACAAGGCATAGACACCGAATCTTCTTTCCGGAGGATGGAATGATCAAACAACAACTTCATCATCGTCCGTCCCGGTCGTTGGATCTCCTGTCGGATCGTCGCTCGCTCGGCGCCGGACAGGGGCTCCTCGTCGCCGTCGAGAACACCGGGCTCGAACGCGGCGTGCTGAGCGTCGCCGAGTTGCTCGCTCGCCGTGACCAGAT
The DNA here is from genome assembly GCA_021154325.1 of Gemmatimonas sp. Lineage (GTDB taxonomy): Bacteria > Gemmatimonadota > Gemmatimonadetes > Gemmatimonadales > Gemmatimonadaceae > AG2. Next base: position 4,871 of record JAJKIR010000011.1, on the reverse strand, counting down.
CAATGTGCACCTGATTGGAGTATCCAATCCTGTCACCAGGTCGCGGGCCGTAACGACCGAGGAGCGCGCGGATCTGACCGAGGCGAGGCTCCGCCGGGTGCACCAGACGACGCGTCAACTCTTGCACACGACAGTCGGGCGCGGGGCGTACTGGAGTATCGATGCCGCTCTCGGAACGCTGCCCACGGTGATGGCGGAGGAAGCGAGAAAGCGCGCGCCACGACTCCTGATGGTCGCCCTCGAGGAGAGCGGCGACGAGCGCACACGCCAGGTGGACACGATCGTGCGCGCCGCTACGATGACTGGCACGCCAGTCCTCGCCGTGCCCGCCCACCAACAACTGCTACCCACGAAAGTTCTCATCGCGACGGACTTCAGTGCGGCGAGCAGGCATGCAGCGCGAACGAGCCTTGCGCTACTGGGCAACAGCGCGCAGCTCACGCTTCTCCATGTCGAGCCCGAGCTCGACTACGTCGCGCTCGGGCACCCTGCCTGGCACGACAAGAACACGGAAGGCGTCGCGCGACTCTTCGCGCAGCTTCAGCGCGAGCTCGAGGAAGAAGCACTGGCGAGGGACGTGAGGCTGGATGTGGTGCCGCACTCGCTCACCCTTCGGGGCGATTCCGCGCGAATGATCCTGGAGTACGCCGAACGTGAGTCGAGTGCCTTGATCGTGATGGGCTTCCGCTCCGCTCCCCACTTGGCAAGTCGCTCCGAGAGCATCGCGGCGAGTGTGCTCCGCGACGCACGAACCTCGGTCCTCGTGGCACCGGCACGCGCGACGGCTGCATGACCCCAGGCGCGGTACCGAGCGGCTACTCGCGCCAGCAGTGATGTTTCAATCTTACTCACTCTTCAGACGGAGGATTCTCATGGCAACGCAACTTGCCCCAATGCGCATCGACCTTCCACCCCCGACCCGCTACTTGCTTCGTGACGAGCGGCCGGTTGCCTGGCTCGCTGGCGATCGCGTGGGCTTCTTCGGTTTCGCACATGCGAACGAGGCGGCGAATGCCGCCTGGGTCGCGCACCGGACCGTCTCGCGCAAGCTGGCGCGTATATTGGGCGTGCGGCCAACGCCCATCGATACGGAGCCGCTCGCGATCGAGTGGCGCGGCGGCCACGAGCTGATCGTCGCGAGTGGTCGTCCGATCGCTGAGCTCGTGCGTCCGCACAGTGACGCATGGCATGCGACACGCTGGTTCGGCTTCACGATCGATCTTCCGCCGGGGCTCGCCGATAGCCGGAAGCGAGATGTCGTGCTCGGCGCGAATCACGCGCTATTCAAATCCGGTATCGCCTGGGCGATGGTCCGGCCGAAGCCTCGTTATCGGCCCTCCGTCGCGCAGTATGTGACACCGAGTCTCTCGGCGTCCAAGCCCGGGCGTCTCTCTGGCTTTCGCGAGAGGTTTGGACGTCGGAGCCCTGGGCTCGAACCTCCGTCGATGCGCTGAACTGCTTGACGCCGGGCTGCTGGTGAGGCAGCTTCGCGAAAAAGGAGCGGCTCATGATTCTCGTCGTGGGAGCAACCGGTCTATTGGGTGGCGAGATTTGCCGTCAACTCTCCGCCGCCGGTCATCCAGTGCGCGCGCTCGTGCGCCCAACGTCGGATGAAAGCCGCGTGGAAGCATTGCGGGTGCTCGGCGCGGAGCTCGTCACGGGCGATCTCAAAGACCCCGCTACGCTCGTGGCCGCATGCGCGGGCGCTGAGGTCGTGATCACCACGGCGTCAACGACGCTCTCGCGACAAGCAGGTGACACAATCGCTTCGGTCGATCAGGACGGGCAGCTACAGCTCATCGAAGCTGCGAAGGCCAGCGGCGTTTCCCGCTTCGTGTACGTCTCGTACTCGGGCAACCACACGATCGGCTGTCCGCTGACCACCGCGAAGCGCGCGGTCGAGCAGGCGCTTCGCGACAGTGGCCTCACGTACACCATCCTTCGGCCGAGCTACTTCATGGAAGTGTGGCTGAGCCCCGCGTTAGGCTTCGACCCTGCCAATGCCCAGGCACGGATCTATGGCGCGGGCCGCGCTCCAATCAGCTTCATCTCCCTCAAGGACGTCGCTCGCTTCGTAGTCCGCAGCCTAACGACGCCGGCGGCGCGGAATGCGATCATCGAGCTGGGCGGGCCGGAGGCCCTCAGCCCACTCGACGCGGTCGAAACCTTCGAGCAGTCCACAGGTCGCACCTTCGCTCTGGAGCATGTTGCGGAAGAAGCACTCGAGCAGCAGTACGCGAGCGCTCAGGACCCGCTCGAACAGTCATTCGCCGCCCTGATGCTCGGCTATGCGCGCGGCGACGTCGTGGACATGTCACAGACTCTGGTCGCGTTTCCGCTGCAGCTCACATCGATACGCGAATTCGCTGGTGCGAGGCCGGCCCGGTCGCTGTCTTTAGGCACGTCGCGCGTCACGGAAGTCGCGCCCCCCACACTCTGACAGTCGTCACTCCGCCTTGAGCACGCGAGCCGGATCGACCCGGCTCGCCCGCCGCGCGGGCAACAGCGACGCGATCGCGCCCACGGCCAGCAATATGACCGGCGCGCCGACGAACGTCAGCGGATCGCCGGGCTCGACGCCAAAGAGCAGCGTCTGCAACAATCGGCTCACCACGAGACCGAGCACGAGGCCGATCCCGGCGCCGATCACCACCAGCGTGATTCCCTCCCGCATCAACAGCCTGACGACCGCACCCGGCTGCGCGCCGACGGCGATCCGGATGCCAACCTCGCGCGTTCGGCGCGCGACGGCGTAGCTCACGACGCCATATACCCCGAGGATGGCAAGGGCGAGCGCGAGCCCGGCGAAGAGCGTGAACGCGATCGCGCCGAGTCGCGCGGGCAGCACAATCGCCGCGATGTGGCGCTCGAGCGTCTTCGCCTGGATGAGCAGCAGCTCGGGAGCGCTCTCGCGAAGCGCGCCAAGGAGTTTGACCGCGGTGCGATCGGCGTCGCCGTCGGTGCGTGCGACGAGCATCAGGTTCTCCGAGGGCGCCTGCCGCACGTTGCCGAAGAAGAACGGCTTCGGCTCCTCGCCTAACGAGCGGACCTTGGTGGTGCGGGAGACGCCGACGATGCGGTAGGGCACCGTATCGGAGCGGAAGGTCTCGCCAACCGGACTGCGCCCTGGCCAGAAGCGCTGCGCCATCACCTCATTGATGATCGCCACCCTCGGTGCCTCGCGCGTGTCCGTCGCGTTGAACGCGCGGCCGCGCACGATGCGGATCCCCGCCGCATCGAAGAAGCCGGAATCGGCGACGGCGTAGTCGATCTCGAAACCGAGCTGGCCCTTCGGCGGCGTGTAGCCCGCAATCGTCAGGCGCTTCGACTGTTGACTGAGCGGATTGAGGAGCATGTTGTCGATGACGCCCACCGCGCGCACGCCAGGAATCGCGCTGCTCTTCCGCTCGATCTCGTCGAGCAGGAGCAGGGTGCGCGTCGAGTCGTAGCGATCGGCGGGAATCGCGAACCAGACCATCCCTGCGGGTGCCTTCCCGAATCCTGGGTCGACGTGCATCTGCGACTGAAGGCTCCGCAGGAAAAGCGATGCCGTGACGAGGAGCAGCAGCGACACCGCCACCTGGCCGACGACGAGCGCGTTGCGCATGGTCGCTCGACGCCGCGGTCCGCCCCCGGCGTTCTCGTTCTTGATCCACTCGATTACCGATGGCCGCGTCGTCTGGAGCGCAGGGAGAAGCCCGAAGAGCACACCCGCCACGGCGGACGCGCCGATCGCGAAGCCGAGGACCCGCGCGTCGAGGGACACGTCGAGCGTGATCGGGATCGGCAGTGGGAGATCGGCGCCGAGGAGCGCGCCGAGGGCGATGCGCGAGAGGAGGACGCCGGCACATCCGCCGACGAGCGCGAGGAGCAGCGACTCCGTCAGCAATTGCTGAATGAGCGTGCGACGTGTCGCGCCGATGGCCAGGCGAATGGCGACGTCTCGCTGGCGGTCGCGTGCCTGCGCGAGGAGGAAGCTGGCGAGGTTCGCGCAGGCGACGAGCAGCACGAGCCCGACGACGATCATGAGGGCGGTGGCAGCGGGCACGACGACGCCGTCGAGCAGCGGGTTGACCATGATGTCCGACTCCGGCACCACGGTGAGCGACGCCCCCGACCAGTCCGTTGCATAACGACGATGCATGTCGGCGGTGAAGGTCGCCGCGGTGGCGCGCGCCTGAGCCATGGAGACGTTGGGCGCGAGCCGCGCCTTGAGAAAGAGCGAGTGACTGCCGCGTGCCTTCAGCTGATTGCCAAACCCGGCATTGATCTGGTTGATCATCTGGATCGAGCCATAGAACGCCGGGGCGAGCCCGGCCACTGCTCCCGCGTATGACTTCGGCACCACTCCCACGACGGTGTAGTCGCGCCCAGCGAGCCGCAGGCGCTGCCCGACGACGCGCGGATCGCGATTGAAGTAGCGCGTCCAGTAGTCGTAGGAGATCGCGATCACCGGATGCGCACCGGGGGAAACGTCGTCCTCGGGGCCGAGCAAGCGCCCGACGACGGGGCTGATCCCGAGCAGGCGGAAGTAGTCGCCATTGACCAATTCGCCCGTCATCGTCTCGACGTGGTCCCCCATGTCTCGGGCCGCGATGCCGTACTGCGAGATGGACATTTGAGCAAAGACTGAATGCGTCGCGTCGCGGAAATCGTGATAATCCGGGTACGAGAACGGCGCGTACGCGAACTGGGGCTGGTGCTGGTAGATCTCGGCCACCTGTTCCGGGTGCGGAATCGGCGTGCGCCGGAGGAGGATGGCGTCGATGAGACTGAAGATTGCCGTATTCGCGCCGATGCCGAGGGCGAGGGAGAGCACGGCGACCAGCGTGAAGCCCACACGCTTCCGGGAGCGGCGGAGGGCGAGGCGG
>JAJKIR010000010.1 GCA_021154325.1 Gemmatimonas sp. | reverse complement strand
TGCGCGAGCACGTCCTTCTGCGTCGCACCGACGGCACGCCGAACGCCGATCTCTCGAATCCGCTCGAGGATCGACGCGAGCATGATGTTCATGATGCCGATACCGCCGACGACGAGCGAGATCGAAGCGATGGCGCCGAGGACGATGTTGAAGATCGTCTTGGTGCGCTGCTCCTGCTTGAGGAGGAGCTCCGGCACCGTGATCTCGAAGTCGACGACATCGTTGTGCCGCCGCGTCAACAAACGGCGGAGGACGTCCGCGACCTGGGGCACGGCCGCGGCGCGGTCGACCTGCACGACGATCTTGTCGAGCTGGTTGTAGTTGCGTTTCTCGGCGCGCTGGTCGTCCGTCTCGGACGAGTCAGGCTGGCTGAACTCGCGCGCCGCAAGCTCCATCTCGGCCTGGGTGACTTCGGCACGATTGCGGTAGCGGAGGAGCATCGTCGGCAGCGGAACATAGACGTCCATGTTCGCGTCGCGAATGCCTAACCGCTGTGCCGTCTCCGCCGACACTTTGCGATCCTCGAGGACGCCGACGACGGTGAGCCACTGGTTGCCGACCTTCACGGTGCGGCCGATCGGCTCTTCGGTGGTAAAGAAGCGCGATTTCACTCCCTGCCCGATGATGGCGACCGCGGACGCCGCGTCGTAATGCGGTCGCGCGAACTGCGCGCCCTGCGCGAGGCGGAGGTTCATGAGACGGAAGTACGACGAGTCGACGCCGACGAGCTTTCCCGAGCGATGGCGACCCTCGCGAGTGAGGACCGTGTTGGTGACGACCTCGCTGCTCGTTGCCGCAATATCGGGAATGATCTGGGAGATGCTCTCGGCGTCGAGGTAGGTGAGGCCAGGCGTGAAGCGCTTCGACTCCTTCTTGTCGTCCTTGTCGACCTTGCCTTCCTTCTGCTCGATGATCGGCGTGATGATGATGTTGTTGGCGCCGAGGAGTCGCATCTGCTCCAGGATCTCCTGCTCGGCGCCATTGCCGATGGCGAGCATGGCAATGACGGACGCGACGCCGAAAAGGATGCCTAACGAGGTGAGGCCGGCGCGGAGCTTGTTGTGCCCGACCGCCTCGGCGGCGGTGCGGGCGCTGAAGGCGACCTGGGTCGCCAGCTCGCGCGCGCTAGTGGGTGCGGGCACTCGAGGGCTTCGGTGCCGGAAGGGTGATCGACTTCGCCGTGTCGCCATCGGTCGACGCCGGCGTGACGGGTTTGAGACCGGGGATCAGCTCGACTTTCAAAGTTGCTCTATCAGGAGGGGGCACGAGGAGCACCTTGTCCCCCTTCGCGAGCCCGCGCTTGACGACGATCTCGTTGTCGTTCATGACGCCGACGTCGACCTGCTGCTTCACGACGTGGGCACCGCCGCGCTTGTAGACGAAGGAGAGGCCGCCCTCGCTCGTCACCGCCTCGAGCGGCACGGACAGCACGTGATTGACGGAAGCCGTCTCGATCGCATTGGAAGTCGTCATCCCGGGGCGAAGCGTCGTGTCGGATTGCTCGACGTTGATCTTCACCTCGAAGACCTTCGAGTCCTGATTGGGCCGCTGCTCGCCAACGTTGGCGACCGAGGTGACCGTCCCTTTGAGTTTCTTCGTCGGATCCGCATCGAGGGAGATGCTGACCTTCTGGCCGATCGCGACTTTGCGCACGTCCACTTCGTTGACGTAGGTGTCGGACTCCATCAGCGCGAGATCGGGGAGCGTCGCGACTGTCGGTTCCCACGGGCTCCACTGCGAGCCGACGCCCTTCTTCTTGCCGTTCCATTCACGAACGTAGATCACCATACCCGGATTGGGCGCCTTGATGGTGAAGCTGGCCATCACGTCCTGGATGATCTTGAGCTGATTCGCCTGACGATCGCGATCGGCGCTGACCTCGGCCATCTTCGCCACCGCCTGCTTGAGCTTCGTCTGATAATTGACTTTCGACTGATCGAAAGCGCGTTGTGCTTTCTCGTAATCGATCTCGGCTTGCCGCTTGATCGTGGGCGCCTCGTACTGCGCCTGCTCTTTGGCGAGCTTCTTCTCCTCGAGAGTGTATTCGGCGGTACGGATGTCCTCACGTGCCGTCGCGAGGTTGAGCGCGGAGTCGAGCTGCGCGCTGGTGTACTGCGCCAGTGCCTTCTGCAGGTTCAGCGAGACCTCGGTGAGCTTCGCCGCCGCCGGGCCTTTATCGAGCTCGGCGATGACGTCGCCCTCTTTCACGACGGAGCCCTCGGGGACGATGGACGCGATCTTCGTCTGATAGACGTTGGCCATCTGGGCGTTGGCGGGTCCGGTGACCTGAACGAACTTGCGCGCACGGAGCTCGCCGGTGGTAGTCACGGTGACGTGGAAGGCGCCTTCTTTCACCGTCGCGGTGACCGCGGTCTCGTCGCCAGCCGCCGCAGGGCCAGACCATTTGTACCAGGCGATGGGGCCCGCGACGAAGAGGGCGAGCACGAGGAGAAGCAGCCAGCGCTTGCGAAGCTGTTGCATGGTCGCGATCTGTCGAAGAAAAGCGTTTGCGCGCCGTCACGCGGACGGAGCGCCGTTCGTGGTCCAGCCTAGCGCCAGTTCCCGCTCACTGCAACTCGACCGTCATTAGAATTGGCTAATAATCGAGCAAGCCCGACCTGCAGGAGACGTGCTCGTTGGGATCAGGCGTCCAGTTGGACACTCGATCCGGACAAAGCGTTGACACGCGCGGGACGCGGGGCGCGGGACGCGGGAGGCGGGGCGCGGGGCGCGGGCGGAAGCTCATTGCGGTCGCAGCGCCAAAAGCGGATCCGTGCGCGACGCTCTTCTCGCGGGCAGATAGGTGGCGATCAGGGCGGCGCCGATCAGCAACGAGCACACCGCGGCAAAGGTGAAGGGATCGCTGGCGCGAACGCCGTAGAGGAAGCTCGACATCGAGCGCGTGAGGAGCAGAGCCGCGATGATGCCGACGCCCGCACCGGTGAGCGCGGCCGACATACCGTCGCGCACCACCATCCGTACGACGCCGAAGGGCTCGGCGCCCAATGCGAGACGGATCCCGATCTCGCGGCGGCGGCGGGAGACGGCATACGTCATGACTCCATGGATGCCGATGACGGCGAGGATGAGCGCCACCGCCGCGAATACGGCGAGCAGCGTGAGCGTGAAGCGCGGGCGAGCGTTCGCGTCGCGAACCACCTGATCCAGCGTCCAGACATCGGCCACGGGGAGATTCCGGTCGAGCGACCAGACCGCGTTGCGCAGAGCAGGGGCGAGCGCGGCAGCGTCGCACGCAGCGTGGGCTGCGCAGTCAGCGCGAATGACGAGCGACATGTATCCCACGTGCGGACCATTACTCGTTAGGTATTGTTTTTCCTGCAGCCAGGGAACGTAGAGCTCTTCGGCCGGCGGCGCGGCCCAATCAGAGCGTACTACGTTCTTCACGACGCCAATCACGGTGTACCACGGCGTAGTCGCGCCAGGGCGGTCGAGCGCGATGCGTTTGCCGAGGGCGCTCTCGCCCGGCCAGTATTTCTTCGCCATATAGTCGTTGATCACGACGACCGGTGGAGCACCGATGCGATCGGTAGGGGCGACGTCACGCCCACTCCGGATCGGGATTCCCATCGCCGCGAAGTATCCCGGCAGCACGACGCGATAGGCGGCGCTCGGCACGTCAGCCGGCTTTGGCAGGCTGCGTCCTTCGACGAAAAAGGGCGCGCCCCAGAGATCGCCGACAATGGGGACGTGATTGATGGCACTCGCGTGAGCGACCCCTGGGAGCGCGCTCACCCGAGCGACGAGCTCCGGAACGAAGGCCGCGCGCCGGTCGGGCGCGCCGACGCTCGATCCGGTATACGAGACGACCATCGTCACGACACCGCGCGATTCGAAGCCGGGATCGATGTCGCGCAGCGCGACGAAGGTGCGGATCGCGAGACCGGCGCCCGCGAGGAGCACGAGCGCGAGCGCGAACTCAGAGGCAACGAGGAGATCGCGCAATCCGTGTTGGCGAATGCCGCCGGCCGTGCCACGCCCGGACTCACGCAGCGCTTCGGCGAGACTCGTGCGCGACCCGCGCAGCGAGGGTCCGATGCCGAAGATCAGCCCCGTGCCGAGCGATACGAGCGCAGTGAAGGCGACGACGCGGGCGTCCAGGCCAATCTCGCTGACGCGCGGGAGTCCAGCGCCGCCGGCGACGACGAGTGCGCGGACGGCCCAGGCCGCAAGGAGGAGACCGAGCGCTCCACCGGCGGCGCCGAGCAGGAGGTTTTCGGTGAGCAGCTGCCTAACGATGCGGGCGCGGCTGGCGCCGAGGGCCGTGCGTATCGTCAGCTCACGTTCGCGGGCGGAGGCGCGCGCCAGGAGCATGTGGGCGACGTTCGCGCAGGCGAGAAGGAGCACGAAGCCGACGGCGCCAAAGAGAACGAGCAGCGCGGGTCGCACGTCGCCGACGACGAGGTCGCGCAGCGGAGTGACGGTGACGTCGCGGTTGGTGCCCGGGAACTCGCGCTCGAGCGCCGCTGTGAGCGCGGTGATCTCGGCGCGGGCCCGCGGCAGTGACATGTCCGGGCGCAGTCGGGCGAGGACACGAAGGCTCTGCCCTTCCCGGCTCGCCGCGCGCGTGCCGAGGGCGAGGGGTGCCCAGAGCTGCACGCCGTGCGCCCAGAAGAGCGGATAGTCGAATCCTTCTGGCATGACGCCGACGATTCGGTACTCGTGTCCATCGAGGGTGATGGCGCGACCGAGGATGCGCTGATCGCCCGCGTATCGGCGTTGCCAGAAGCCCCACGAGAGGACGGCCTCGTATTCACGGCCGGGCTCATCCTCACCGGGCGCAAGGAGGCGGCCAAGCGCGGGCTGAACTCCGGAGAGAGCCAGGCCCTCCGTCGTTATGCGGAGTCCCTGCGTTTTTTCCGGCGCGCCATCTCCAGTCACGGTTGGCGTCCAGTACTCCGCAGCGCCCATCTGGGAGAAGGAAGTGGCGCGACGCTTCCAATCGAGGAAGTTGGCGGGAGCGACGGGATGGTCGCGGTGGTGCAGGATTGCGACGAGCCGGTCCGGATTGCCTAACGGGAGCGGCGCGAGAAGGACGGCGTTGACGACGCTGAAGATTGCGGAGGTGCCGCCGATACCGAGGGCGAGGGCGACGAGGGCAGTGATGGTGACGGTTGGGGCGCGGAGGAGCGTGCGCAGTCCGTAGCGGAGGTCCTGGAGGAGCGTGGAGTTGGGCATGCCTCCTGGGACACTGTTCGCGCGAGGAGGGTTGGGTGCGGTGAGTAGGGAGTGGAGAGCAGAGAGTAGAGGGTGAACTGCCCCACCCTGTGCTCTCTACTCTCTACTCGCCACTCTCTACTCTCTACTCTCTGTTCTCGACCCCCTACTTTCCGCACATGCCAGTCTTCTCATCCCGACCGCCCGATGCCGGCCCGAGCGACGTGGAGCTCGCGGCGTCGGGGGTGCCCGATACCAGTCCGACCTGGGAGCTGGAGCTCCTGATCTCGGGCGCGGTCCTGTTCGCGCTCTTCCAGATCCCGCCGCTCCTCAATGGCTTCTTCGCGCGCGTCGAGCCGCACGCGACATCGACGATGCTGTCGGTGCTGCTGTTCGTGGAGATCTATGTGCGGGCGATCGTCTACGCGCTCACCGCGTCGTTCGTCGTGCACCTCGTGGCGCGCGCGTACTGGGTCGGGCTCGTCGGGCTGCATTCGGTTTTCCCGAAGGGCGTGAAGTGGGAGAATTTCCGCTCGGGACCGATCGGACTCGAGGTCTATCGCGAGCGGCTGGTGTCGCTGCCGGCGATCATCTCGCGCACCGACAACTTCTGCAGCGTCATCTTCTCGTTCGCGTTCCTTCTCGTCCTCCTGTTCGCGTTCACCGTCTTCGTAACGAGCGTCTACAGCCTCATTGCCTACGCCTTGGCGCACGCGTTTTTCGGCGGGAGGAGCACGGACACGATCTTTCTCGTGCTCGCGGGGCTGACAGCGATCGTACCCGGAATAACGACCCTCGTGGACCGGCGCTTCGGCCAGCGGCTGGGTCCCAAGGGGCAGCGCATCGTCAAACAGCTCGTGATCTTCTCCTATCGTGGGACGGCGCAAGGCGTGATCAGCCCGATCTTCGTGCCGCTCCTGACGAACGTGGGCCGGAAGAAGATCATGGCGATCTTCTACTTCTCGTTGTTCGGGATCCTGTTCTTCGTCATCGCGGAGCGATTCGCGCGCATGGATCAGCTGTCATTCAACAGCTACGATTACTTCGGCCCATCCAGCCGGTTCGGCGTCGACTACCGGCTCTACGAGAGCCAGCGCGACGCGGGCGACATCTACGCGCGGATACCGTCGATTCAATCAGACATCATCACGGGGTCGTACGTGAAGCTGTTCATCCCGTACTACGCGCGCCGCTACAACGCGGCGATCGCCAAGAGCTGCCCCGCGGTGCACCCGCTTCAGGCGCGCGGGCTCCAGATCGGCGCCGACGCGCCCGTGCCGGACAGCGCCGCTATTCCGGTGCTCGAGTGTCTCGCGCGCCTTCACGGCGTCACGGTCGACGGCGCGCCGCGGCCCGACTTGCAGTATCGGTTCTACGAGCACCCGGGCACGGGCATCAAAGGCGTCATCACGTATATCCCCGCGGACAGCCTGACGCGCGGGCAGCACGTGATCACCGTTAGGCAGGTCCCCGCACCCGATGCGTCGCCGACGACTCCCGCGCCGGCGCCGTGGGTGATTCCGTTCTGGAGGTAAACGCGGGACGCGGGACGCGGGACACTCGGTGAACGGTGAACGGTGGACGGTGAACCGACCACTGCCCACCGTCCACGGAGACTTCGCCTAACGATCCGTCGTCGTGCGTCCGGTGCGGCCGGCGTCGAGGTCGTTCCAGTTCAGAATCGCGTTGAAGCCCATCGCGAAGGTGCCCTGGGTCTGCCAGCGCCAGAAGGGACGGATCGCGAACATCACGACGTGGCCCTGGCCGAGCGTCTCGTCGACGATCTGCGCGCGATTGACGAGCGTCTGGCCACCCTCGAGCGTGCCCGAGAGGAGCATGTCCGCGGGGTTCGCAGGGAACTGCATAACGACGCGCGTTCGCGCCGACGGGTCGGCGGTGAGACCGGGCACCGGCTGCGCCGTGGTCGGTCCGCCGCCGCCACCGCCACCACGACCACCGCGACCGCCTGCACTCGACGTGTCAGCCGGCTCGGTCGGTAGCATGCCGTAACCCATTCCGGTGTGGTCCGGGTCCCAGGGCGCGAGCTTGAGCTGCGTCGCCATCGGCGTCGTATTCTGACCCTGGGGCCGGGCAGCGGCGTTGCCTCGGCCACCAGCGCCCGCGTTAGGCGCAGCGGTCGTCGTCGCTGCGACTTCGACTGGCGGCGGCGCGCCGGCACCGGCGTTCAGCACAGGACCGGAGTTGAAGTAGACGGGGACTTCACCGCGATCGTAGCCGTAGACGAGCGGACTCTTTCGATCCGTAATCACGCCGCGGAGAATCGTACCGCGGGCGAAGAGCGTTGGCGGATCCTCGAAGGCGACGCCCGGCGTCAGCTTCATCTGCGGCAGGATCGCCGCGGTGCTACCCTCCGTGATCAGGGTGCCGCCCTGTTGCACGAACTCGTACAAGGCCTTGTAGCCTTCGGCGCCGACCGCACCGCGGATGTCGTCGGTGGAATCCGGGTAGCCGAGTGCGGTGAACTCCGCCGTGCGCTTGTAGGGAATCGCCACGTTAGGCGCCGGCTTGCCGGAGTCCGCGGCGGCGCCGCGACCACCGCCGAAGCCAGCCTGCGGATTCACGCCGAACGGCGTGCCGCCATGGGGCCAGACGATGACGTCGTACTTCGCCCGGAGATTTCCCTCCTTGAGCTTCGGCTCCCCGAAGTAGGTATACGGCACGCCGTAGTGATCGAACGCGGCGCGTACCCAACCCTCGTCCTGCGTGCGCGTCCAGCTGTGCACGTAGCCGATGCGTGGGATGTCGAGATCGTGAGTCTTCACCGTGGGCGCGCTCGCCATCGCGTAGCCTGAGAGGCCGAGCTGTTTGAGAACGGGCTCGAGCTGCGCGCGGTTGGCGTCGACGATGATGAACGCGCCGGGCACGAAGTGATGGCCGGCGGCGTCGAACTCGTCCTCGGCGGCCTGCATCTTCACATTCGGCAGCTTGAACCGGAAGCTGACGAGGGTGTTGTCGCTCGTGTTATCGACAACAACGACGGCGCCTGATCCGTTAATGCCGCCGGGTGCGGTGACGTCCGCTGTCACCTTGCGCATCGGCACGTTTAGTAAGCTTTTATCGGCAACGTCGTACACCGTGAGATTCCGCATCAGCGGGAACGTCCAGCCGGTGTCGTCGTACGGCGCCGGATTCGCCGGCGAGAAATTCTGGAGGGAGAAGTACATGTCGGCGAGCGTGCGGTACGGCTGGTCGCCGCGCACGATATAGTCGCCGGGTTTCACCTGGATCTTGCCCACCGTGGCGGCGCTCGTGGCGACGTCGAACTCGAGACCCTGGCGTCGGAGGTCATTCACGGCCTCGGCCGCGTTCTGCTTCGCGTGCTGCGACGCGGGGATCACCCAGCCGTAGATCGGACCGTTCGTTCCCTTGGCGACGGCGCGTTTGTTCTTCAGCCAGTAGTTCTCGAGGTAGGTCTCCTTGTTCTTCGCGACGTGATTGAGCGCGAAGAGAATCGCCGATTCCTGGATGTTGGTGTTGTTACGCGCGCCCCACTTGATGTACGGCAGCGGTGGATTGGGACGGAACCACTCTCGACTGGTAGTAGTCACCGGCGGCTTTACTTCATAGTTGTCTGGTCCGTAACTCTGGACCTCATAGAAGCGGCCGATGGCGTTGTGGGTATGGGCGATGAAGAAGAGGTAGTTAGGCACCCAGCCGTCGTAGAAGCCGTACGTCCAGACGCCCGGCACGCCGCGCTTCGTCATCTCCATGACATCGTTCTTCGCGAGCATCCACCATTCGTCAATGGTGATCGGGTCGATCTGTTCGTTGTACGGTCCCGTCCCGGTCGAGGCGTAGAGATAGGTGACCGCCTCGTGGAGGTCGTGGAGGATCGTCGGCGTCCAGTCGAGCGTGACCTTCGTGATGTTCTTCGTGAGGTCGAGGTACTGCCCCATGCCATCGCGATTGTTGTCGTGCTGGACGTACTTGCCCCAGTACATGAGCGGCAATTGACCGACAGTCTGCCGGTACTTCTTGTTCCAGTAATAGGTGTCGACAGCCTTCTCACGCCCGTCGACTTCTACGACGGGAGTGATGAGGGTGATGACGTTGTTGCGAACATTCTGAACGAGCGGCGTCTCTTCGACGACGAGACGGTACGCCAGCTCCATCAGCATCTCGGGGCCGCCGAACTCGGGGGAGTGAATGCCGCTCGTGATGTAGTACACGGGCTTCGCCGTGTGGAGAATGCGCTGGGCGTCGGCTTCGCTCGTCTTCCGCGGATCGGTGAGCGCGTTGAGCATCCCCTTGTAACGGTCGAGCTGCTTTATGGTTTGCTCATCAGCGATGGCGAGGAGGACCATGTCGCGGCCTTCCTCGGTCTTGCCGATGGTCCAGAAGCGGGCTCGGTTCGGTGCGGCCTTCGCGACCGCTTCCATGTATCGATGAATGTCGCGCGCATGCGTGAGCTCACCCGGCGTACCGACGATCTTGCCGAGGAACTTGAGCGGCGTCGGGACCGTGCTCGATGCCGGCAGGTGATCCACCAGCTCCGTGGTGATGCGGGGATCCTGGAGGTATTCGTGGATCTTGGCGGTGTACGCGGAGTCTTGGCGCTGGCGCGACGATGGCTGCTGGGCCAGCCCCAATGAGATTGGTATCGCGACGAACGCTATCGGTGAGAGGTATCGAATACTCGGCATCTTCGAGTGGTGTTTGTGGGGGTGATCCTGGCTTGTCAGCATCTCGACCGTTCTAGAAAAAGAAACCTGATCACGAATTACGCGAATAACTGCTCGAATTGCTCCGAGACGGGGCAAGACTCCTGCGGCCTCCGTACGGTACGGATCTTTGTCAGCGGCACACCAGTTGAGTCCGCGGTAGAAACGTCCCGAGGTCGTCACAAAAGAATCCCGGCTCCCGGGGCGAGGAGCTTTCATTCGCATGGAGCGATTCGTGTAATTCGTTTCATTCGCGTAATTCGTGATTAGGTCTTTCTAACCTCGAACGGTCGCGACGCCTCACTGGCGCGTCGAACCTTGCCCCGAAACGACGGGCTGATTCTCCTGCCACCACAGCTTCGCAACGTCGCGCTGCCGCGGCCAGATCTCGGCGAGGGTGTTGCCGTCGTACAGGCGGCCATTCTTCATGACGTAGTGGACCGTGTTCGTGTTCTTGATGTCGTCGAGAGGGTTCGCGTCGAGCACTTGCAGGTCGGCGAACTTGCCTGGCTCGATCGATCCGATGTACTTCGCGAGCCCGATTGCCTCGGCGCCGAAGATCGTGGCGACGCGGAGCACGTCGTGACGGGGCATGCCGCCGCTCGCGATGTTCCAGATCTCCCACTGCGCGCCGAGTCCCTGCAGCTGACCATGGCTGCCGAGTCCGATGTGGCCGCCGGCGGCGACGATCTTTGCAGCCTGCGCGGCGAAAAGCGGGAAGCTCCACGCCGACGGTGCCCACCAGCCCGGCCGGCGCAGCGCTTTCTTCTCGAGCTCGTGACGAGGCGTGAAGCGGTTCACCTTCGGATCATCGATGACGTTCGTGTTCTCGTACCAGTAGTTCTCCGCCCACGGGCCGCCGTACTCGACGATGAGCGTGGGCGTATAGGTGTCGCCGCTCTGCGCGAAGAGCTGCACGACATCCTTGTAGAGTGGCGCGATCGGCAGCGTGTGCTCGCTGCCGGAGTAGCCGTCCATCGCTTCGGTGAGGTTCTTCTTGAAGTCGAGCCCACCCTCGAGCGTCGGCATGAGATTCTGCTCGCGCGCGGCCATGATCACCCACTGCCGCACCTTGCGCTCGCCGACCATGTACTGCTTGATCGTGTTGGTGTGGTAGTACTCGGAGTAGCGCTTCAGGACGTCGCGTGCGTCCTCGAGGCTGCGGACGTTGTCGCGCGAAAAGACGCCGGGGCCGGTGGACAGAATGCGCGGGCCAATGAAGTCGCCAGTCTCGACGAGATCGCCGTAGGTGATGACGTCCGTCGTCGAGGTTTGTGGGTCGCGCGTCGTCGTCACACCGTAGGCGAGGTTGATCAGATACTCCCACGGCTGCACGCGGTGCACGCCCCACGCCGGCCACATGTGCGCGTGGATGTCCACGTAGCCGGGCATGATCGTTTTACCGCTGACGTCGATCACGCGCGCCCCGTTAGGCACGGCGACGCTTCCTGTGGCGCCAACGGCCGCGATCCGATTATCACGTACAACAACGTCACCGCTCGCGATCACCTCGTCGCCCTTCATGGTGATGATGCGCGCGCCGCGAAGCACGACAGTGCCGCTCGGCTTGTCCTTGGGCACGGTGATGATGACGTCAGTCTGCGCGGGCTCATACGCCGAGCGGGCCGCAACCTGACCGGTGGAATCGCCTCGGGGTCCGCGTCCCTCGCCCCGCGCCTCGGCGCCTGACACGGAGTCGCGCACGACCGAGTCGGCACGCGCGACGTCGTAGGCGAAGTAGGCGTGGCCGATCGAGTAGTAGATCTGCTTGCCGTCCTTCGACCAGCCGGGGAAGTCGCCGCCGATGCGCGTGAGGCGACGCACGGGCACGGCGGATTGCGCGGGATTGAGCAGCGTGATCGACGGCGCGTTGCCACCCGTCATCGGCACGGAGTTGATCAGGTAGAGATTCGTCTCGGCCTGGACGAGCGCGCGCTCACCATCGGGCGAGAGAAGGACCTCGTTCGTCTGTCCGGCATTGCCGCCGCGGCCGCCGGCGCCCTCGACGAGGGACGCGCGCAAGAGTGCGCGCCGGTCGGTGCCGTCGAAGCGCATCGAGATGAGTCCCTCGTTAGGCTCGTAGATGTAGACGCGGCCACTGTCGGGTCCGAAGTGCGGCTGGCCGTAACGCGTGACCATGGTGATGGTCGTCATCGGGCCGCCTGTCGCCGGAAGCGAGACGAGCTCTAGCCCGGCCGCCTCGGCGTTGTTGCCACCCAGCTCGTCGCGGTCGCGTCGCTGCTCGCGCGGGCCTCGGACGACGACGAGCTTCTTCCCGTCGGGCGCGTACGCGAGCTTGTCGTAGAACGC
This sequence comes from Gemmatimonas sp., assembly GCA_021154325.1. GTDB lineage: Bacteria > Gemmatimonadota > Gemmatimonadetes > Gemmatimonadales > Gemmatimonadaceae > AG2. The sequence continues at coordinate 1,886 of JAJKIR010000010.1, read as the reverse complement.
GGAGACCGTCGTCAGGCGCTCGGGCTTGCCCTGGCCATCGGCGCGGACGCGGTAGACGTCGCCGCCTCCCTGCTCCGTCCAGGTGACGTAGGCGATGTACCGGCCGTCGGGCGACCAGTCGGGGGCGAACTCACCGGCTCCTGTCGACGCCGTGATGCGACGCGGCTTACCGTTAGGCAGATCCATGAGCCAGAGCTTGTCGAGCGCGACGAGAACGAGCCGCTTGCCATCGGGCGACGGCCGCGCGCTCCGGATCTGGCGCACGGTGAGCACGGAGTCGTCGTAGGCGTACTCGCGCTTGATGGCGCCGGCGATCATCTGATCGACCTCGGCGGTGAACGGGATCATCGTCTGGCGGCCGTCGGGCACGTCGACGCGCCAGATCTTCCCGTGGTGCGCGATGACGAGGGCCTTGCTGTCCGGCGTGAAGGCGAATGGTGGTACGAGGTCGCGGGTGAAGCGTGACTCCTGATCGTCGCGTTGCACGTTCGGTGCGAGCCAACGCTCGTCGCCGGTCGCGAGGTCGCGAATGCGCAGCGCCGTGTTCGAGTCCTGACGCGTCGCGTAGACGAGCCAACGGCCGTCCGGGCTGAGCTCGGGGCGCATGCCGGCGCCCGGCGCGCTCGTGCGTGTGTAGTTCTTTCCTGTCTCGCGATCGTAGACGCCGATCTGCCAGCCTAACGAGGTCTGGTTGTACCCGCCGGCGCCGTTGCGGAGCGCGGTGTAGATGTACCGCGGATCCTTCCCAAAGGCGGGCCCGACGAAATTGTTCGGTTCGGCGCCGCCCCGTCCGCCGACCGGAGGCGTCGGTGCGCCGCGTCCGGCGGCGGTCTCCGCGCCGGTGAGCCGCAGCCCCGTGCCGCCGTCCCGGTGATACATGTACAGATCGTACTGAGAGCCGAAGAGCGCGTTGTTCTTCGACACGACGACGTACTTGCCGTCCGGCGTCCAGGTTGGCGAGACGAACTGCCGCTGCTCGTCGCGGGTGAGCATCCGCGGGTGGCTGCCATCGGCGTTCATCAGCCACAGGTTGTCGGAGCCGTTCTTGTCGCTCACGAAAACGATGCTCTTCCCGTCCGGCGACCACTTGGGTTGGGCGTCGAAGGCCTGTCCGCTCGTTATGCGCGTGGCCTTGCCACCCGCTACCGGCAGCGTGTAGAGATCGCCGAGGAGGTCGAAGACGATCGTCTTGCCGTCGGGAGAGAGGTCGAGGGAGAGCCAGGTTCCCTCGTCCGTGGTGAAGCGGAGGGGCTGGGTAGGGCGAAGCGGGAGCTCGCGAAGCCCGCGGCCGCCCGAGTCAGAGGGGTTCCGCTGGGCGGAGAGCGGTGCGGCAGCGAAAAGCGTGGCGGCGAGGACCGCGCAAGAGAGGGGACGTCGCATACGTCACTCCAGTTGGCACTGACGGAAACGGGCGGGCAGGCTGGGGGATGATACGCTCGCCTCGCACCGGAGGACAGCCTGGCTGTAACTTCCGCGGCCATGAGCAATCAACCCGCTACCGATACGCGCGCACTCCTGGAAACGCTGCCCACGCGCGGGCTCGCCGACCGTCTGGGAATCGAGATTATCGAATTGAGCCCGGCCCGCGTCGTTGCGACGATGCCAGTCGACGACCGCACGCGGCAGCCGTTCGGAATACTCCACGGCGGCGCCTCGGTCGCGCTCGCCGAGACCGTCGCCTCGTTAGGCGCGGTGATGAACGTCGATCTCGAGAAGTCGAGTGCCGTGGGGCTGGAGATCAACGCCAACCATCTCCGGGCGAAGCGGGATGGGATGGTGCGCGCCACGGCGACCCCATTTCACGTCGGGCGTTCGACCCAGGTCTGGGACGTCCGGATCGTCGACGAGGAGGAACGGCCGGTGTGCGTTTCGCGCTGCACGCTGGC
>JAJKIR010000009.1 GCA_021154325.1 Gemmatimonas sp. | reverse complement strand
GAGACTCCCATGCGGGATCACTTCCGCCGAGAGGGTGCCGCCCGGGCTCTCGCCGAAATGAGAGCGCACCGCCATTGCCCACCATGAGTCCGACCCCGGGCACCCGCTGTGTGCTGCTCGCGCACACAGCGGGTTCTGCGTTAGGTCGCACTCTGACAGCGATCGCCTACAGAAATACGCTCGCGGTCGTCGTGTCGAGTTGCTGGCCCGTGCGCGTGTCCCAGAGAATCAGCGTGAAGGTGTGCAGCTGACCCTGGCAGTTCACGAGCGTCGACGTCGCCGACCAATACTCGGTGACCCCGGGCGACGTGTTCTTGGCCGCAACGAAGTGCGGCAGCACGACCTGACAATACGGATCCGGGTTCTGGTCGATGAAGTCGACCTCGAGCGACTCGTTATGTGAGCTGCAGTTGTATGCGCCTCCAGTAACGCCGACGCCCGTACGCGTCGTGTAGACGACGATGTTGTTCTGGGTCTGGATGTTGGTGAGCTTACCGCACGACACGTTGGAGCTGCCGCCGCCACCACCTCCACCACCACCACCGCCGCCGCCGCCGGACACCGTCGAAGTATCGAGGCCACCAGTGCCACCACCACCGCTATTGACGCTGCCGCCGGACCGCAGCACCGGACCGGGGCCTGTGAGTTGATTCGAGCTCGCGGCATCGCTGCAAGCGCCAACGGCCGCGGCCGCAAGGAGACAGAGGACGAGTGAGAACTTGGACATCGGTGCGACTCCGTGTGGAGAGAGGGATGGGAACGCCCGGCAGCGGCATTCGCGTGCTGCATCAGGCGACAGCCGCCAAGGCACTCCACGTTCCACGTCGCATCACGCGCGACTTGGCGGCGCAACTGTTTTCACGACACCGCCTTCGCTCGATGCAGCGGTTTGTGCCCATCCTCCGGAGGCTGTATCGCGATGTTACAAGCGTGGAGTGGCGTGATACGGAACCCGGATGTCGTCACCTCGATTGGTGTCGTCGGCGGCTGACATGCAACCCGAGGCGGACTCGATGAACGACCTCGAATCGATGACTTGGCCCGCGCAGGCTCGGCAGCTCGTTGTCTGCTCTTTCCTCGCGGCGACTATCGCGTGCGGCTCAGCCGCGAAGCTTCCGCTGACTGCTGGGATCGGTCCCAACCCGGAGCTGCCGGCACCGAAGACCTCACTCATCCCGACCGTAAAGGTCGCCGATGCCAAGGGGTGGTCCGGCGCGGAGAAGCCGACCGCGGCGGCGGGTCTGGTCGTGACTGCATTTGCGCGCCAGCTCGATCACCCCCGCTCACTGTACGTCCTGCCTAACGGCGACGTCCTCGTCGCCGAAACCAACGCGCCCGCCGATCGGCCCGACGACGGCAAAGGCATCAAGGGCTGGTTCTTCAGACACTTCCAGAAGAAGGCCGGAGCCGCCGTACCGAGCGCGAATCGTATCACGCTGCTCCGGGACGCCGACGGCGATGGCGTGGCCGAGACGCGCTCCGTCTTTCTCGATCATCTCTATTCGCCGTTCGGGATGGCGCTCGTCGGCGACACGCTGTACGTCGCCAACAGCAATGCCGTCGTGCAGGTCGGCTACGCGCCTGGCGCGCTGCTCGCGTCGAGTGCGCCGACCGTGCTCGCCGCGCTGCCCGCCGGCACGATCAATCATCATTGGACGAAGAATCTGGTCGCGAGTGTCGACGGCTCGAAGCTGTACGCGAGCGTCGGGTCGAACAGCAACGTCGGCGAGAATGGCATCGACGCTGAACACGAGCGCGCCGCTGTCTGGGAGATTGATCGCGTCACGGGAGCGCATCGCGTCTTCGCCTCAGGCTTGCGCAATCCCGTGGGAATGGCCTGGGAACCGGAAACGGGTGCACTCTGGGTATCCGTGAACGAGCGAGATGAGCTGGGAAGCGATCTCGTGCCCGATTACATGACCGCGCTCCACGATGGCGGATTCTACGGCTTTCCATACAGCTACTACGGACAGCATGTCGACCGGCGCGTGAGGCCGCAGCAGCCGGAGCTCGTCGCCAAGGCGATCGTCCCCGACTACGCGCTCGGGCCCCATACCGCCTCGTTAGGCCTCGCCTCTTCCCGCGGCGCGTCGCTGCCCGCGCCGTTCCGCGGCGGGATGTTCGTCGCGCAGCACGGGTCGTGGAATCGAAAGCCGTTCGCCGGCTACCGCGTCATCTTCGTCCCGTTCGGGAACGGCCGGCCGGCCGGTGCACCAATCGAGGTGCTCACCGACTTTCTCGACGCCCGCGGCAGCGCCCGAGGTCGGCCCGTGAGCGTCGCGATCGACCGTCGCGGCGCGCTGCTCGTCGCCGATGACGTCGGCAATACGATCTGGCGAGTCACGGCCGCCCCGTGATCGAGCGATCAACCAGGCATCAGTCAGCGCCTTTCACTTCTCCCGAGGGTGGCGCACCGCGGGCCCGCTCGAATGCCGCACGCGCATAACGGCGCGCGGCCGGCCACTCACCACTTTGCTTGGCGACGTCGGAGTTCCAGCCGCGACGCAGATCGGATTCCACGCTGTCGAACGAGCGCCCGGCGTAGTCGGGATTGCGCGCGGCAAGGTGTCCGGCCGCATAGGCGGGCCGTAGCTCCTCGTACGATCGGTCGGAGAGTCGATCCGGCGTGCTCTCGAAGTGATTTCGGAATGCGACGTCGTCCTTCTCCGTGATCGCCTCCGCGATCTCGCGGCCTGCCCACCAACCGCCGACGGCACCAGCGAGCCCGCCGATGACCAAGCCCACAGGGCCGGCAATCGCGCCAAATGCCATGCCGGTGGAGGCGCCCACGAATCCGCCGGCACTCTCACCGACCGTCGCGGAATCCCGATCGATCCGCTGGGGCGTTCCCTGACCTTGCGCGGCGCTGTTAGGATCGGTGAGCGAATACTCACCATCTGTTCGATCGTTGCTCGACATGCTGGCTCCGTGAGAGGCGTCCAGCTTCGAAACACTGCATTTAGTGATCCGCGACTCGCGCCGAGCCGCGAAAGCAGTTGTGCGATTGCCTTCTGTTCTGCAGCTTCCCGGCGTCCACACTCGCCGGGCGCGGCGCATTCTCATGAGCTCTCCTAGCGTCGTTCCGGCGGGCGTACAGTGGCTCGAGGCCTCGTCCGAGGGACGTGAGTGGTTGCACTCCATTCCCCGCCGCGTGGCCGAATGCGCTCAGCGCTGGGAGCTGATCCTCGACCCGCCGTACCCGAACTCATTCGTCTCCATCGTCTACCCGGCGGCTGGACGCGACGGATCGCGCGTCGTGCTCAAGATCCAGTACCCGCATCGCGAGTCCGACTACGAGCACGAGGCACTGCGACTCTGGAATGGTGAGGGCGCGGTGCGCCTCTTCGACTACGACGCCGAGCACCACGCGCTCCTCCTCGAGCGCTGCGAGCCGGGCGAGCCGCTGTCGACCGTGGATCCGGACGAGGCGTTGCGAGTTTACTCATCATTGCTGCCGCGGCTCTGGCTCATGGCCGGCGCGCCGTTCACGTCACTCGCCAACGAAGCCGCGCAATGGATCGCGAGTCTCCCGAGCACTTGGGAGAAGGCTGGGCATCCCGTGGACGTGCGGCTCCTCGATCTCGGGCTCGAGTCGCTCGAGCGGCTGCGAACGACGCAAGGTCCGCAGGTGCTCGTCCATCAGGATCTCCACGCCGGCAACATTCTTCGCGCGGCCAGAGAACCGTGGCTCGTCATCGATCCCAAGCCGCTCGCTGGTGAGCGCGAGTTCTCACTCGCGCCGATCGTCCGCGGCGCCGAGCTCGGTCACAGCAGGAACGCCGTCGTGAGGCGGCTCGACACGCTCTCCACCAATCTCGGCGTCGATCGCGAGCGTGCCCGCCTCTGGACGCTCGGCCAGGCGCTGGCGTGGGGCCTGGAGGGCGAGCGCGTCGCCGACTTTCTCGAGACGGCGCGCTGGCTGTCCGAGGCCTGACTTCCGCAGCTCAACGAGCCGTCTCGTCGTCGCCGCGCTCGCCGCGCAGTTTGCGCGCGGGCACTCGTTCGGCCTTTTCGACCAGTGCGTGGAGCTCCGCGTCGGGTAGCTCGCTCCATCCCTTGGGAATGGGATAGAGCCGCCGCTTCTCGCTCGCGTCCCGCGTCTCGAAGACGATCCAGCCGGTGTAGTTGAGCACGGCGAGGAAGTCCTCGTTCTTGATGCGCGTGTTGAGGTTGTCTGGGACGACGTCCCACGCTCGCCACTCGCGACCGTCGCCGTCTCGAAACTCCCGAACGGACATCGTGCTATCTCGCTCTCGTGTCGTGGAGCGTGCGATACAAGATGCGTACTCGCGCTTCCGCTCACGCTCGGCCAACTCGTCCGACTGGTGCCGAGCAGGTGAACGCGCCGATATTGCCGGCCCTATGAGCGACGCCGAGATCGTCATCACCTTCCAGAGCGAGCGTGACCTCTGGTACGTCCAGCGCGGCGACGCGACGGCGATGGTCAGCGCCGAGGACATGGTGCACGAGTATTACCGCTGGCGATATGCGGGCGCTCCTGGCGTCTGGCGCGATCGCGCGAGAGCGTTCTGCCGCCAGCGGGTCGACAGCGCATCGACGCCTCGCGTGAGGACGTAGAGGAGCTCCCTCCCCTTGCCGGCGTCGCCAGCGGCGAGAATCGTTAGACGGTGATCTGAGCTCGCCGAGTCCAACCGATCCTCGCAAGATGGACGCTCCAGACAACTCCGATACTCCACGTCCCAACGACGACCGGCTCGGGATGAACGAGCCGATCTCCCGACGCGACTTCGTCAATGGCACGCTCGTCGCCGGCGCCGGTCTGCTGCTGCGCGGCGTGCCTAACGTGGCGATGCCCGAAGACCCGTGGACGGGCTACGGCGGCGTCGGCGACTACCGGCTCTCGAACGGGAATACGCGCGACGTGATGGACGCCGGCCACGCGATGCGCGACGGCGCGTTCGAGCGCTCGATCGCCGGCGCAATCGACACCGGGGAGACGTATGACCTCCTCGCCGTTGGCGGCGGCATCAGCGGGCTCGCCGCGGCCGTCTTCTTTCAGAAGAACAAGGGCGGCCGCTGCCTCGTGCTGGACAATCACGCCATCTTCGGCGGCGAGGCCAAGCGCAACGAGCTCGTCGTCGACGGACAGACTGTCGTCGCCCACCAGGGCTCGGCGATCTTCCTCGTCCCGAAAAAGGGCGGCTACACCGATCGCTTTTACGAGGCGATCGGGATGGATCGTTCAGCGTTTGCTTATCAAAGCTGGCGCGGTCGTTCGCCGGAGATGGCTGTTGGAAAGAGTCCATACGACGAGCCGAAGAACTACGGCTTTTACTTCGGCCCGGGATTCGGCCAGCGACCTGGCGTCTGGGTGATGCAGCCTTGGGAGCGCGGACTCGCCGGCGCCCCGATCTCCGACACGGCCCGCGCGGAGCTCATGCGCTGGCGCACCGTTCGCGACGACGCACCGCTCCCGCGAACCGAAGGCGACGCGATCTCGCGCCAGCTCGACACCGTCACCCTCGAGCAGCACCTGATGGCGCGACATGGAATCAGTCGCGAAACGGTGCGCACCTACCTCTCGCCCGTCGAGGGCGGCGGCTATGGCCTCGGACCGGATGCGCTCTCCGCATTCTGCGCCTACGCGATCGAGACGCAATTCCCCGAGGACGGCGACGAGTCGTTAGGCGATCAGATGTTCCCCGACGGCAACACCGGCTTCGCGCGGCTGATGGTGAAGACGCTCATCCCCGAGGCCATCGCCGGCCCGCGCACCGTGGACGCCGTCTGGCGAAATCGCGTACGCTTCGCCGCGCTCGATCGCACCGGTCAGCCGACGCGCATCCGGCTCGGTGCAACGGTCGTTCGCGTCGAGCACGAAGGCGATCCTGCGCGCTCCTCGCACGTGCGCGTCACCTACGCAAAGGGCGGACGACTCTATCGAGTGAAGGCGCGCGGGGTCGTCATGGCCGGCGGCAGCTGGACGACGAAGCACATCGTGCACGACCTGCCGTCGACGCACCGCGATGCCTACGCGCAGTTCTATCGCTCGCCCTGTCTCATGGCGAACGTCGCCGTGCGAAACTGGCGCTTCCTCTACAAGATGGGACTCTCGGGCTGCCGCTGGTTCGGTGGGCTCGGCGACTATCTCGCTGTACGCAAGCAGGCGCTCGTAGGCGGCGTGCCGGCGACCTTCGGCCCCGACTCGCCCACTGTGCTCACGATCAAGGTGTTGTTCCCCAAGCCTGGTCTCCCCATTGGCGAGCAGGGGAGTCGTGGCCGCGCCGAGCTGCTCGGGACATCGTTCGCACAGTACGAGCGCGCCTTTCGCGAGCAGTTCGGAGACATGTTCGCGCCGGGCGGCTTCGACCCACGTCGCGACATCGCAGGTGTCATCCTCAATCGCTGGGGTCACGCATACGTGAATCCCCAGCCCGGCTTTTTCTTCGGCGTGGGGGGCAAACCGGCACCGCGCGACGTGCTCCGCGATCAGCCTCATGGCCGCGTCACCTTCGCGAACACGGACCTCGCCGGCGCGTCGGACCACCGCAACTCCATCCGCGAGGCAGACCGTGCGGTGAAGCAGATCCTCGACCTCTCCACCTGACACGCTTGCGAGCGGGCGTCGCCCACCGGACATTTCGCGGCATCGTCTCCAGCAAAGCAGTGAGCCACACCCTTCGAGGAACATCATGAGACTCCGTGCAATTCTCGCGAGTGCCGCCGCGCTCGTCGCCGTTGCTGCGTGTCATCGGCCGAATGCCGACGAGCACATCTCCCACATGAGTGCTGGCGACATGGCCTCACCCGCGGTTACTCCCGCGGGCCAGGGCAACCCGGCGCTCCCGGCGAGCAACAACGCCGCCGCGGCGCGATTGGCGGCGAGCCCGCGGCACGCCGAGTGGGTGAAGATCGCGTGGGAGCCCGGCTCGTCCGACTCGCTCATGGCTTGGGTCGTATATCCGTCGACCTCGAACGCGCGGACGCCGGTCGTCGTCGTCGTGCACGAGATCTTCGGGCTCTCCACGTGGGTGCGCGGTGTGGCCGATCAGGTCGCGGCGGATGGATTCATCGCCATCGCCCCCGACCTCATCTCGCGCGTCCGCGGCGGTCCGAGCACGACCGAGCTGTCTGGGGACTCGGCGCGCAAGCTGATTGCGGGCGTCAACACGACGGAGCGGAACAAGGGGATCATCGCCTCCGCTCGTTATGCGATGTCGCAGCCGTCAGCGGCGCAGCGATACGCGGTGATCGGGTATTGCTGGGGCGGGAGCACCGTCTGGGCCCACGCCGTCAATGGCGGCACCGCGGGCTATTCGGGCGGCGTCGCGTTCTATGGCACGCCGTACATGAACGGCAAGGAGCCTAACGCCGACTCGCTGGCGAAGATCACGAAGCCCGTGATGCTCCTCAGCGGATCGGTGGACCAACGCATTGGCGCGGCGATGCCAGCCATCGACTCGACGATGAAGGCGTTAGGCAAGTCGTACGTCGGCATCAACTATCCGGGCGCGATCCACGGCTTCCTGCGCGCGCAGAACGATCCGAAGGCGCAGCGCGACGAAGCCGAGGAGCAGGCGAATCTCGCGGCGGCAAAGGACGCATGGCCCCGCACGCTCGACTTCCTCCGCCGGAACCTCAAGTAAGGGCGTCGATTCCCTGAGCGCCTCCGACGGCTCACCGATGACGAAACGGCTGCGTTATCAGGTGGCGACGAGCCTCGACGGCTTCATCGCCACGCCTAACGGCGGCTACGACTGGATCGTGATGGATCCCGCCATCGACTTCAAGGCGCTGTACAACGAGTTCGACACGGTCGTGATGGGCCGGAAGACGTACGACCTCGCGAAGGAACAGGCCAATCATGGCGCCATGCCGGGCATCGAGGTCATCGCCTTCTCGCGCACGCTCGAGCCGGCGGAGTACCCTGGCGTTCGAATCGTGAACGACGATCCCGCCACTGTCGTGCGCGAGCTGAAGACAAAGCCCGGGAAGGACATCTGGCTCTTCGGCGGCGGCGAGCTGTTTCGGGTGCTGCTCGACGCCGGTCTCGTCGACACGGTGGAGCTGGCCGTGATGCCCGTCCTCCTCGGCGAGGGAATTCCCGTGCTGCCGCCGGGCGCGCAAGCGACGCTCGAGCTGAGGGACTTGAAGCGGTTGTCCGCAAGCGGGATCGTCGTGCTCGCCTACTCGGTCGCGGGCAGCAGTGCCCGGGCTCCGCGCATTCGCTACGTCAAGGCGCGTCGGAAAGCGAGAAGAGCCGTGCCTAACGGGAAGCGACCAGGCAAATCGAGAAAGCGATGATCGGCTCAGCTGCTGGGGCGCCTAACGTGGCCTTCCCATCGGGTGACGCTGTACCCTCGCTCGGGCTGGGCACGTGGCGCATGGGTGAGAGCGCGCGCAAGCACGACGAGGAGATCGCCGCGATTCGTCTTGGTCTCGATCTCGGCATGACTGTCGTCGACACCGCGGAGATGTACGGCGACGGCGTCACCGAGCAGCTCGTCGGCGAGGCGATCGCAAAGCGCCGCGATGAGGTATTTCTCGTGAGCAAGGTGCTGCCGAGTCATGCGCGACGAGAGCAGACGATCGCTGCATGCGACGCCAGTCTGGAGCGGCTCGGCACCGATCATCTGGACCTCTATCTCCTGCACTGGCGCGGCCGCACGGCCCTCCGTGAGACGGTGGATGCGTTCACTCAGCTCGTGAGCGAAGGGAAGATCCGCAGGTGGGGGGTGAGCAACTTCGAGCTATCGGACATGGAGGAGTTGGTCGGGACGCCCGGAGGCTCGGCGGTGTCCTGCAATCAGGTCCTGTACAACCTTCGGCGGCGCGGAATCGAGTTCGACCTGCTTCCCTGGTGTCAGGAGCGTGGGATTCCGGTGATGGCGTACTCGCCGGTCGAGCAGGGAGAGCTGCTGCGAAACCAGGCCGTGAAGCGAACCGCGGCGAAGGTTGACGCGACGCCCGCGCAGCTCTGCCTCGCCTGGGTTCTGCGTCAGCCGAGCGTGATCGCGATCCCGAAAGCGGGCACGCGCGAGCACGTGCGCGAGAATCACGGCTCGCTCGGGATTCGATTGAGCGATTCCGAGCTGCGGGAGCTCGACGAGGCCTTCCCGCCGCCGCGGGAAGCGCAGCCGCTGGAGATGCTCTGAGGGCGAGGACGCGGGAACTCTCGCGGTTGTGCCCTGATTGGTGTTGGATACTCTGGTCACGAACGACGCCCTTGCTCGTACGGGAGGACCGGGAGCGCATGCCCGCCACTACGTGCGTGCCTAACGTCACTCGGAGGACACCGTGATGACGAAGCGGATAATGGTGGGAGCGGCGGCGCTGCTCGCGATGGGCTGCGCCAAGGACACTGCGACACGAACGCCGTTGCCGATGGAGGTACGGACGCCGCTCTTCGCGATGGGCGGCGCGCGCGGCGACAATCTCGGGACGCACCTTGCCGGCGACAACGAGGTGCCACCGCGCGAGACGCAGGGGCAGGGACAGGCGATCTTCCGGATCAGCGATGATGGCACGTCGGTGGATTACAAGCTGATCGCGTCGAACATCGATAACGTCTTCATGGCGCACATCCACCTCGGCGCGGTCGGGACGAATGGCCCGATTGTGGTGTGGCTCTATCCGAGCACGGCGGTATTGCCGGGACCGTTCGGCTCTGGGCGCCATGACGGCGTGCTCGCCGAAGGCACCTTCACGGCGGCGAACATGGTCGGTCCGCTCCTGCACCATGATTTCTCGGAGCTGCTCGCGGCGATGCGGTCCGCGGGTGCATACGTGAACGTCCACACGAACGATGGCGTCGACGGCACCAATACTGGCCCTGGCGACTTCCCTGGTGGCGAGATTCGCGGCTGGCTCGAGGTTCCGGGCCGTTAGTACAGACTGCGTTGGGGGAGGTGTTCGGCCACGTATGGCAGTATTGGCATATGCCAATACTGCCATACGTGCCGCGCTAGGCTCCCTCTTCGCCCATAGGGCGAGCTAGTTGCTGCTTCCGGCTTGTGCCTTGGCCTGCGCCTTCATCTCGTCCCCGGCCGTGATCGCGACCTCGACGCGGCGGTTCTTCTGCCGGTCGGTGTCGTTGTCGTTAGGCGCGATCGGCTCAGTCTCGCCGCGGCCTGACGTCGCGATGCGCGCGCTGGGCACGCCGTGCGACATCAGGTAGCTCGCGACCGCGGCCGCGCGGCGGCGGGAGAGATCGAGGTTGTAGGCATCGGCGCCGACGTCGTCGGTGTGCCCAACGAGGAGCAGCTTCGAGTCCCCGAACTTCGATAGGCTCTGCGCCAGGTTGTCGAGATTCGTCTGCGATGCGGCGCGCAGCTGATCGGAATCGAAGTCGAAGAGCAGGCCGCTCTCGAAGGTCACCACCAAGCCTTCGCCGACGCGCGTGATCTCGGCGCCCGCGACTGTCTGCTGGATCTCCTTGGCCTTCTGATCCATCTGGTGGCCGATGATCGCGCCCGCCGCACCGCCAACCGCCGCGCCGATAATTGCGCCGCGGGCGGTGGATCCCGTCGCTTTCCCCACAATGCCGCCGGCGACGGCACCCCCGGCGGCCCCGATGATCGCACCCTCTTCCTTCTTGTTCAGCGACGCGCAGGCCATTGCCGCGAAGAGCAATGCCCCCGCGCTGGCGATACAGAGCTTCCGACCGTGATTATACATGCGTTCTCCCGTAGTGGACTGTTTCACGGCCGACCACGTGCATGGTAGGTGCCAGTGAGAAAGCTCCACGTCCTAACGACAGTGATTCTCCCCCTGCTGTTGGCCACGCGAAGAGATGTCGATTCCGCCCATCGTCATTCGACGCCTTGGAAACGAGATTCACCACACCGAAACGCGCGGAGACATCCGACAATGAGAAAGCTCAAGCTGCAGATGCAGATCACGGTGGACGGCTTCGTCTCTGGGCCAGAGGGTCAGCTGGATTGGATGACCTGGAACATGGACGAGCAGCTCATCGGCTTCATCAATCACCTCACCGACACGAGCGATACCATTCTCCTCGGCCGAGGGATGACGAGTGGATTCGTCAACTACTGGGAGAGTGTGAAGCCCGAGAGCCCCGAGTACACCTTCGCCCAGAAGATGGTCGGCTATCCCAAAGTCGTCTTCAGCAGGACGGCGAAGAAGATCGAGGGGAAGAACGTGCGGGTGGAGAACGGGCAGCTCATCGAGGCCGTGAGGCGGCTCAAAGCGCAGCCGGGGAAGGACATCATCGTCTACGGAGGCGCCAGCTTCGTGTCGTCGCTGATCGATCAGCAGCTCATCGACGAGCTGCACCTTTTTGTGAACCCGATCGCAATTGGTGAGGGATTAAGAATCTTCTCACGTCGCACGCCGCTCGCATTGACCGGGTCGGTGCGTTACGCAAGCGGGATCGTCGTCGACAGCTACACGGCGAGGGAATAGCGCGCTATCGAACCCGCAGTGGGACGTGGTAAATCGGGACGATCGACCCGAAGACGCCAACGGCGCCGCTGAGGTGGCTCGGCGCGGCGCCAGCGAAGGGGTCACTCTGGGAGCGGTAGTAGTCGTAGTAGTTCGCGTCGACCGCGCTCACGACGACATCTGTATCTTCCCCTGAAGAGAAGATCTCGTCGCCGGCGATCGTCAGCGCGGTTCCGGCCATCTCAAACGAGGTGTCCGCGAACGTCCGATATTCGCCGAAAGCCATCCGGATGATGACTTCGTAGCTGCTCGCTCCTGGGATGCGCGACCAGCTAAGTCGCAACGTATCGCGCTGACGGAAGAAGATGCGGCGAGGATCCAGGATGAACTCCGCGGGCCCGGGAATGGTGGTGGTTCCCGTCACCACCTCGCCCGCCGGCGTTAGGATTCGCAGCGTGTACGTCCCGCCCGGATGCAGCGCCATGCCGACAAACGGGCCGGTGGCGAACTGGTAGATGCCCGGGACGCAGCAATCTCCAGACGAGGTAAGTAGACGGTCGGCCGGCACAGTGAATCCATCGGGATTTGTCATGGAGACCTGCGCATTCCCGACCGGCTGATCGTCGCTGACAGCGCTCCCCTCGACCGCGCTCGGAAGACCAGTGCGAGCGCGATAGACGAGGACCGTTTGGTCGTCCCGCTGCATGTCCAGCACCCCGTGGATGACCAGTCGCGTGGCTTGCGAGGGCGCTGGATCCTCGAGATTCCTGCACCCGGCGATCAGTAGAGCCGCGACTACGACCGGCGCCCGTCTCATGAGCATTGTCTCACCAGGCCACCGATAGTCCGAGCGTCGGAAAGATCGGCAGCTGCGGAAGGGAGATGCGCTTCGGCGGCGCGCCGCTGTAGTCGAAGACGTAGCCGAATACGTTATGCGCGTTGTAGATGTTCATTACGCTCAAGTACGGTGTGATCGTGAGCCCGCGTGGTCGCCAGTCGTGCGTGACACTGATGTCCAGCCGCTGGCTTAGCGGAAGCCGCTCGCCGTTCCGCGGCCCGGTGAGGAACTGGAGCTCCGGCACATCGTTCTGTTTTGTGAAGCTACCGGACATCGGATCGTAGCGAATCCGGTCGAACTGGCCCACGATCCTCGTGTACGGCGTCCCCGTCGCGAGGTTGAATCGCGCGGCGAGCGTGTACCGCGGAAGATGCCAGCTCCCGACGACGTTCACGTCGTGCCGCCGGTCCTGGCTCGGGAAGAATCGTTGACCGTCCGAGTCGACGCGGCTGTTGAGCGTATACGTATACGCGATCCAGCCGCCGAAGCGGCCCGTGTCGAACTGCCGCAGCATGAAATCGCCCCCGGTGGACCATCCCTTCACCGGGAGGAACTCGTCTCCCCGGCGCTGCGGATCGTCGAATGGATTCGGCTCGAGCAGCTGACTATAGCGTTTGTAGAACCCCTCCACGCGGAACGATCGCGACGGCGTGACCCACCGCTCCACGCCAAGGATGTAGTGCCGGGCGCGGGACATCGGCGTCACCGAGTCGCTCCCGATCCAGTAGTCCACCGCCCGCAGCGGAATATCCTCGCGAGCCAGCGACCGGATCCACTGCCCGTACTCGCCGAACGCCGCGCTCACGGCGAGATCCTTGTTGAGGAAATACTTGACGGAGAATCGTGGCATGAACGCGGCCGCATGCGCGTCCGCGATGGCGTCGTAACGCACTCCAGCTTCCATCATCAGCGACGGCGTCGGCGTCCAGAGCTCGTCCGCGTACGCGCTCACCGACCTCACGCGCTGCCGGAACGAATCCGTCGGGAAGAGCGGCACGGGATAGTTCACGGAGTAGGCGAGCCGCTGCCCAGCGACCTCGTAGCCGACGCTCCGCGTTTGGTTCGGCGCGTACGCCGTGAGGGCGCCGCCGACACGCGCGTCGCGGACCTTGCTCGTCAAGCTGAAGCCGCCGCCGGAGATCTGTGTGTTAAGGTCGAAGAGCGATTGGGACACTCGCTGCTCGGCAACGATGCTGTCGCCGAGCAGCGACGGGACGCGCCTGAACGCCCGCGACAACGTGCCGCCGATGACGCGATTGCCCCACAGCACGTGCTGCCGCTCGCCCTCGATAGTCGACTTGAAATGCAGCAGGTCGTCGCCGCCGTAACCCGTAGCCGAGAACCGCAGCCCGAGCGGCAGGGTGTGCGCGACGTGTCCCTCGAGGTCGAAGAAGTGATACGGGAAGGCGTTCTTCTTCACGAGGTTGATCGCCTGGTCGGCGTAGGTTCGCCGCCCCGCGAGCAGCCAGCTGCCGCTGGAGCCGAGCGCGCCGCCTAACGAGAGAGTCGACGCGATGAATGAGACCTCGGTCGTCCCGTGAATACCGCGTCGGTCGTCCTCCGCCGAGCGGACGTTGAGCACGCTCGAAAGTCGGCCGCCGAACGGCGCGGGAAAGCCGCCGGTGAGCATGTCGACGCGGCCGACGGCAGGATCGATGAACGTGCCGAACAGACCGCCGAAGTGGAATGGATTGTAGACCGGATAGCCGTCGAGCAGGATGAGGTTCTGATCCGCCTCACCGCCGCGCACGTTCATTCCCGCGCTGAAGTCGTTGCGCGCCTCGATGCCGGGCATCAGTTGGAGCGAGCGAAGGACGTCGGCCTCGGCGAAGAATCGCGGGGCGCTCCGGAGCTCGCGTCCTGTAATGGAGAGCGTGCTGACGTTAGGCTGGGACTCGAAGAGCCGGCGCTCGATGCGGCTCGTGTCCGTATGCATCGCCGGCAGCGTGATCGGACGGTGAGCGAGCGAGTCCGTCTTTTTCGTCGTGTCGGGCTGCGTCGGTCGCTGCTGCCCATGCGCGCGCGGCGCGACCACCGCCGCCATCCAGAGCGCGAAGAACACCGATCCGCATCGCCTGACGAATTCTTCGCGCATTCTCTCCTGATCGATTCGGGCCGTGTCTCAACCGCAACGGCGATGCCGTGCGCTGCACACAGCAGATTCTATCTAAGGGGGATGTCGCTAACAGATCGGCCGTCTCTCTCGTTGGACATGAGGCGTCCTCCGGCTGAGACGCGTCAACGCGCGGACATCCGGGACTCGACAGTGATACCGTCCCGGCGGAGATTCGTCAGACTCGGGAGCCGCGCTCTCTCCCCTTCACCCCGGTCCCATGTTCGTCCATTCCGTCTACTTCTGGCTCCGCAACGACCTCAGCGCGGCGCAGATGAAGCAGTTCGACGCCGGCGTCCACGCGCTCCGCGCGATCGACGTCGTACAGGCTGGCTACATCGGCGTCCCCGCCGCGACCAGCCGATCAGTCATCGAGCGCGGATACAGCAGGGCGCTGGTGCTCGTCTTCACCGACGAGAAGGCGCACGACGCCTATCAGGTCCATCCCGTGCACGATCGCTTCCGGGCCGAGTGCAGCTCGTTGTGGATCAAGGTGCAGATCTTCGATTCGGTCGGAGTGGAGTGAATGCCGACAGCCGTTAGGCAGTCATCCACTCGCGCCGCGACGATCGTCCCCGCAGTGCTCTTCGCGGGGTACGTCGCGGTGTTCATCTGGGGCGCCATCAACCCGTACGATCGCGCGACCTGGTGGGCCGAGAACATCCCGATCGTCGGCGTCGTCGCGGCGCTCGTGATCATGTACGCGCTCGGCGTCCGATTCTCGCCGCTGGCCTACGTCCTGATGGCAGTGCTCCCGTACTGGCACACCGTGGGCGGGCACTACACGTTCGAGCGCGTGCCGTTCGACTGGTTCAATCACGCGTTCGGCTTTCAGCGCAACATGTTCGACCGCATCGGTCACTTCTCGGTCGGCTTCTTCGCCTTCGGCATTCTCGAGTATCTGCTGAGCCGTCGCGCGATGAGCCGCACGCTCGCGTGTCTCTTCGCGGTCTTCGCGATTGGATTCGTGGCGATGTCGTACGAGCTGATCGAATGGCTCTACGCCGCGTACGGCGGCAACAGCGCCGCGGGCGCGAACTTCCTCGGCAGCCAGGGCGACGTGTGGGACGCGCAGAAGGACATGCTGATGGACACGCTCGGCGCGATCGCGGCAGTTGCGCTTTTTCTCATCGTGCGCCGGCCCGCGGCGCTGAAACCACTGACCCAACTACGCTAGCATCAGTGCTATCAGGGCAGTGTCAGTGGTTTCAGGGGTCATCGTTTGGCCCTGCATCCGAGACAAAACTCAGTTGCCAGCCTTGGTCGGGCGGGGGAGAGCCGTTGGCGGGAGGATGTTGTTCAGCCGCATGTAATTCGCCAGCTGGCTGTAGTGGTCCGCAAGATCGATCACGTGGCCGAGGACCATGCTCACGCGCGGCCTCTGCTGCGACTGCGCGCCGAAGGTCAGGGTGATCTGCTCGGCCAGCTTCGTGTCGTCGACCTGTGAAAGCGCGTTCTCGCAGAAGGTGAGCGACTCCTTCAGCTTCGAGACCAGCTTCGCTTTCGGCCACTTCGCCTTGAGTGAGTCGGCCGTCGTCGTGTCCTCGGCCGTCTGCGCTCCCTTCATCGCGCCGAAATTATTGCAGAAGAAATAATTATCGCTCGCGACGTGCTGCGCGATGTAGCCGATGGAGAGCTGCGCTGGCGTCGGCTTGTAGGCGAACTTGGACTCGGGAATCGAGTCGAACGCCTGCGCGATGTTCTTCTGCAGATTGAGCGTGCGATTGCGAAAGACGGTCGTGATCGGATTGGCCTGAGCGCCGCCGTTGGCGGATGGCTGCTGGGCGACGAGCGTCGCCGGCAGAACGAACGCGAGAACCGCTGCGAACGAGGTCTTCTTCATGCTATTCTCCGGATTGTTGACGACGTGTGGGGTGGGGGTGGGGCCTCGTGATTCTGCCTGACGTCGACGCCAGGCGCAACAGGCTGTGACAAAGCGGGATCCAGGTGTTACGATGGTGCCCGGCGGCCGACGCGAACGGCCGAGCGAAGGAGGAAACGCAAATGGAACGAGCAGTGCCAGTGCTGCCCGGCGACGACATCGGCGTCGCGAAGGCCTTCTACATCGACAGTCTCGGCTTCCAACCGCGGTTCGAGGTATCGGAAGACGGCAAGAATGGGCTGCTCGGCGTGGAGCGTGGCGGCATGCGAATAACGATAGACTGCCCCATGTCCGGCCACGGGCGCGATGCCTGTGTCTCGCTGGAGGTCGACAGCGCGGACAAGTATTACACGGAGTGGAAAGCGCGGGTGCCGATCAAGCGCGCGCCGCAGGACGAGCCGTGGGGCGCGCGCACCTTCTCGGTCACCGATCCGTTCGGCAACACCATTTTCGTAATGGGGCCGTTGCCATGAAGAGGACCGCGAACGCGCGCTTCGCCAT
>JAJKIR010000008.1 GCA_021154325.1 Gemmatimonas sp. | reverse complement strand
GCCCTCGCGATTGCGTCGGCCCGGGATGGCGCGGCAAGCACGATGCCGGTATACGAAGCGAGGCCTTCGTTGATGTCGAGGGCGCGCTCGGTTTCGACTTTGTCGGGGAATCGTGCATAACGAGCCTCGCGAAAAGCCAGCGCGTCGCGAATCGCGAGCGTGCGCGCCTCGCCCGAGTCGCGTAGCGCTCGTGCGAGCGCGTGCCATTCGAGCCGCAACCAATAGCGGCCGTCCTCGGTATCCAGGTGCTCAGCAGAGGTTGTCGCCACACCCAGTCCGAGTGGCTGCCTCTGAACAATGTGAAACGATTCGTGAAGGAACATCGAGTTGCGCACCTGCGGCGGCTGATTGGCCACCGTTTCCCAGCTGAGAGCCGCCCACACAGTGTCACCCCACTGAATGGGCCCGTTCAGAATGCCGATGAGCTTCGGGCGTGGTGCCTGCGGCGGGGGCCGGCTGGTGGCGAACGTCTGCGTCCGCGCGTCACCGATCACCATCGGCGCGCAGATCGACACGCCCCAGAGACGGCCACCGTCCCGCACACAGAGCGCTTGCGCGTCCTTGAAGAACTCTTGTGCGCGCTCTTGATCGACCTGAGCCGGCGCTGGCAGCGGGAACGCCGTCAGCAGATAGAAGAGAGTAGCGGGAAAGAGGACGCGGGTCACTGATCGCATTCCACTCGGCCTGGGTCGCCACACCCCCACGGATATATATCAACGACCCGCCGGCTTGCGGCAAGATACTCGCGCATGGTGATACTTCGCGCCTCATTCTGATCAGGAGTCGCGATGACCAATCATTCAGTCGTGATCGCCGGCGCAGGACCGACGGGACTCATGCTCGCGGGCGAACTGGCGCTCGCAGGAGTGGACGTCGTCATCGTCGAGCGACGACCCAATCAGGAGCTCTCCGGCGCGCGTGCACTCGGGCTGATGTCGCGCACGCTCGAAGTTTTCGATCAGCGCGGCATCGTGGACCGCTTCCTCTCGGCGGGAAAGATCGCGCAGGTCACCGGCTTCGCCGTCACCCGCCTCGACATCAGCGACTTCCCGACGCGCCACAACTACGGGCTCGCGCTGCGGCAGAAGTACATCGAGCGCATTCTCGCCGGCTGGGTTACTGAGCTCCGGGTGCCGATCCTCTACGGCCCCGAGATCACTGGGTTCGTGCAGCACGACGCCGGTGTAGACGTCACACTCGCAGACGGTGAGTCACTGCGCGCGCAATATCTCGTCGGGTGCGATGGGGGACGCAGCGTGATACGCAAGACCGCGGGCATCGACTTCCCGGGATGGGATCCGACGACGAGCAACATCCTCGCGGAAGTCGAGATGACGGAGCGGCCGCCGTACGGCGTACACCGTTCGGCCGCCGGCCTGTACGCGTTCGGCCGAGAGGAGTACGAAGTTATAAACGGCGAGATTGTCTATAAGGAGGTCGGCCCCATTGGCGTCATGGTCACCGAGCCGAACCCGAGCTCGACGACCGAGCCGACGCTGGAGGATCTTAAGAGATTGCTCATCGCCGCGTGCGGCACCGACTATGGCGTGCACAGTCCAACGTGGATCTCGAGGTTCACGGACGCGACGCGCCAGGCCGCGCAATATCGCAGTGGACGCGTGTTGCTCGCCGGCGACGCCGCGCACGTTCACTCACCGATCGGCGGCCAGGGACTCAGCACCGGTGTGCAGGATGCGGTGAACCTCGGATGGAAGCTGGCGCAGGTGATCAAGGGTACGTCACCGGACAGTCTGCTCGACACGTATCACGCCGAGCGTCATCCGGTTGGTGCGCGCGTGCTGAAGGCGACGATGGCGCAGGTCGCGCTGCACCGGGAGGATGCTCGCACTTTGGCCGTGCGCGACATCGTTGGCGACCTGCTCAAGATGGAGGAGCCGCGCAAGCACATCGCCGGGATGATGTCCGGCCTGGACATTCGGTACGACCTCGGGCCGGGGCATCCGCTGCTGGGACGTCGCATGCCCGATCTCGACGTCGACACCGCAAGCGGACCGCGGCGCGTCTTCAGCTTTCTTCACGACGCTCGGCCGATACTGATCAACTTCGGCGCGCCGCGCGCGATCGATATCGCGCAGTGGTCAGAGCGCGTTCAGTCCGTCGACGCGACATATGATGGCACGTGGCAGCTGCCTGTACTCGGCCAAGTCGCCGCGCCTGACGCGGTGTTGATCCGCCCCGATGGCTACGTCGCCTGGGTGGGCGACGGAACAACGCAGGGGTTGGCGGAAGCACTGACGACCTGGTTCGGGAACGCGCGAGCGTCCGATCAGCGAACGAAGTAGCCGGACACGCGCCATTCGCCGTCGCGGTCGCGCATCGGTGTAACAGTCTCCGTGGCCGTGCGCTTCTTCTCGAAGCTCGTGGTGAACTGAAAGACGACGTACTCACCGTCTGGAGCGCCCGGCAACTCGGTCGCCGGCTTGGCATTGTCCAAGTGACGACTGACCAGGGCGCCTAACGGCTCGCGCGCGAGAGAGAGCGCATGCTTCCACTGTTCAGGTGTTACAGCCGCACGGAACAGGCTCGCCGCCGCTTTCCAACTCGCCGCCGCGTCGCCCCGATCGGCGAGCGCCAGCCACTCGAGAGCCGCGCGTTCGGCGGTGGGGTCAAAGTCGCTCATGTCGTTAGGGTGATGGGAGATGTGCCGCGTCGGACAGGTCTTGCTCTGGCTTACCGTAATAATTGTATCGCACGACGGTGCTCGTCGGCTGGCGCCGTTTGGGATGATGCCTGAAGAACCTCAGCGCCGGTCGCAGAAGGCGCGAAGCGCCAATTCGAAGCAACGCTGATTCGGTGGGATTCTCCAGTCCAGGTCTCTTCGCGACCGCTCTGGCTACTCAACCGGATCATCGCCCGGGCTCCAGAAGTGCGGGCACTTAGCCCGCCATCAGATCAGCGTATATGAACCAAGCCCTCGCGTCGCGATGGACCGCGCCATAGCTTGTGGGCCGTCTCGAACCGACCGGAGCGCCGCCTGATGATCCGCGCCGTTGCAACGCGCCGACTTTTCCCGCTGCTCGGGCTCATTGCCCCACTGCTTGCCGGCTGTGGTGGCGAGAGCACGCAACCGCTTCGGGCCGTCGCACTCGCGGTCGTGACGCAACCATCGGCGTCGGCCCGGAGCGGGGTGGCGCTCGATCAAGCGCCGGTTGTCGAGCTGCGCGATCGGAATGGTGCACCCTTCGCCGAGGCCGGCGTGCCGGTGGCCGCGGCGGTATCCGACGGCGCCGGCCTAACGGGAACAACGACCATCAGCACCGACGCGAACGGACGCGCGACGTTTTCCGGTTTGAGCATCAGCGGCGCCGTCGGTTCGAGAACGCTCACTTTCACGTCATCGGGGCTCACTGCCGTCAGTGCGCAGCCGATTGCCCTCGCGGCCGGTCTGGCCGCCCAGATCCAGGCGAACGGCTCGACCAGTGTCCAGGGCACGGTCAATACCGCTGTCGGTACTCTTCCGGCCGTGGTCGTGAAGGACGCGAGCGGCAATCCGGTCTCCGGTGTCGCCGTGACGTTCGCCATTCCAACCGGTGCCGGCAGCCTAACGGGCGCGACGGCGACGACGAATGCGTCTGGTATCGCGACGGTGGGGAGCTGGACACTGCCCAAAACGTCCGGGCAGTATACGCTGACGGCGACCGCGACGGGTGTGCCGGGCAATGGCGTGACCTTCACCGCGACGGGCACTCCCGACGCGCCGAGTGTGATGCAGCCGGCGAACTCGGGGCAGAGCGCGCTGTACGGAGCTCTGCTCCCGACCGCACTCGAAGTTCACCTGCTCGACCAGTATGGCAATCCGACGCCGGGCGTCAGCGTCACCTGGACACCGGTGGCGGGCGGAGGAACAGCGAGCGCCGTGAACGCGGCAACCGATGCGAGCGGGATCGCCCGCGCCAACTATCGATTGGGACTCGTTCCGGGCACAAACCGGGTGCAGGCGTCGGTCGCGGCGCCAGGCCTAACGACGGAGCTCACCGCGTCGGCGCTCGGCTTCACGCAGTTCGCCGTCGGCGGGGATCACGTCTGCGCGCTGGACGAAAACGGCGCCGCCTTTTGCTGGGGAAAGGACGACTCTGGCCAGCTCGGCATCAACTCGACGGCGAATCGTAGCTCGCCGGTGGCGGTGACGGGCGGCTTGCATTTCCGTCGCATCACCGCCGGCTTCAACGTCACCTGCGCGTTGACCGCGGACAACACGCCATACTGCTGGGGCTCCAACTCGTTTGCGGCGCTGGGCGACGGCACATTGATCTATCATCTGGTTCCGACTCCCGTCAGCGGTGGCTTTCATTTTACCGAGATCTCGACCGGCGGTCAGACAACCTGCGCGCTGGATGCGAGCGGTGCGGCGTACTGTTGGGGCGAGAATGGCATAACGGGCAAGCTGGGACTCGGATCGACGCCGGCACCGGATACCTGTCCGAGCGTCAACGGCGACCTCTCATGCAGCAAGGTTCCTCTGGCCGTCAGCGGCGGTCTCGTCTTCACCTCGATCTCGACGTCCGGCGGACACTCGTGTGCTCTGACGGCGAATGGTGACGTCTATTGTTGGGGCACCAGCTACAACTTCGGCGGCCCTGGGGGCGGCACCGATCCCTCGCCGGTTCTCGTCAGCAACGGTCTCGCATTCGCGTCGGTCACGGCGAGCGACGGACACGTGTGCGGCCTCGTGGCGCCAAGCTCCGCCTACTGCTGGGGCCAGCAGTCGCAATGGGGCGCCATCGGGAACGGCTTCACGAATCAGACTGAGGTGAAGCCAGTGCTCCTCCAGAACTTCGCCGTGCAGCAAGTCGAAGCACGCGGCCTGGGAAGCTGTGCGTTGACGACCGACAATCACGGATACTGCTGGGGCTTCAACAACTACGGCGCTGTCGGCGATGGAACGCTCGCGCTACGCACGACGCCAACCCCGGTCAACACCTCTCTGCTGTTCACGGCGATTCATACGTCAGGCTACGCCGCGTGCGGCCTCACTCCGAGCGGGCAGCTCTATTGCTGGGGTGACAATACCTGGGGTGAGCTCGGCGCAGGTGACGTCGGTGCCCAGCTCACGCCAACGCTCGTGAAGCCGTAAGCTTGGTTGCTATGGCTGCAAGGAAGCGACGTACGCGGCCAAGTTTACAATGTCCTCGTCCGTCAACTTCATCACGACTGGCTTCATCGCAACTGCATTCTTTCCGTCGCGCGTGCCGCTCTTGAAATCATAGAGCTGGCGTGCCGTCGCCGTGGGCGAGTGACCGGCGATGCGCGGGAACACGTCTCCCATCCCTTTCAGGCCTTCGCCGTGGCATGAAGCGCAGGGAATGGTCTTGCCGTCCCCGCCCGTCTTCGCGAGTGCGGCACCCTTCGCGATGCTGCCCGCGGGCACGTAGGCGACAAAGCCGGAGCTTGGATCGCGCAGCTCGGTGCGTTCGAAATCTTCGGGCACCTCGATGATGCGAGTACCCAGCGGCTCCGTGGCGCCGCTGGGATCGACACGCTGGACAGCGTGAGCGGCGGGATGCGTCACCGGTACCGTGTCGGTCTCGATGATCCGGAGCTTCTTCACCGGCTGGATGGAGTGGAAGTACTCCGCCGCCTGACGAGCTTCGTCCAGCGTGATCCCCTTCGCGACCGCGAGCATGTAGATAAGGGGCGCGCCCGGAATCGACGCGTGCCGCCGGTCGCTCTTCATGTCGACGATCTGCTGCACGATGTACGCGACCGACAACTCGCGAAGATCGCCCGTATCCGGTTTGCCGCTTCCGTCGATGAGGTGACACTGCCCGCATGCGTTGTACGCGCCGGCTCTCCCCTCGATCACCGGCGCTGGCGGCGTGGGGTGCTGGTCAGGAAACCAGTCGATCGTGGCAGGGCCGCCGTTGATTTGAGTGAATGTGAATGCCTGCTTGCTTCCGGGGACATGGAAGAGTGTTCCCTCTTCCCTTCGCGTGTCCGGAATCCCGCGTGGGTACGGCCAAGCCGGAAAGTCCGTGCGGACGAGATTCGCCGGCGGATCGTAGTTGGGCGTTGACGCAGCCGGGGCAGGAGCAGAGTGGCAGGCGCCCGTGAGGAGCGCGGCCGCGCCCGCGACTCCCAGCGTTAGGCGTCGTCTTCCAGAAGACATGTCTACTTGAATTCGCGTGTGAACTCTTCGAACTGCGATCGGAGCGCCGCCAGCTCGCGACGCACTTCGTCGAGCGATGCCTCGAGCTCCGCGATGCGATCACGCCTCGGCTCGGCCGCCGCGATCTCGACCTGCGTCTCCGCCGGCGCATCCGCCGGCGCACCGGAAAGGAGGTGCGCGTAGCGGACCTCCTTCTGTCCCGGCTGTCGCGCCATCTCCACCACGAGCTCGCCAGATATCAATTCACGGATGACGGCCTCGACGTCCGCCGCACTCGTGAATTCGGCGAGGCGGTTCGTGCGCGTCTTGATCTCATTCAGCGTCTGCTGCCCGCGCAGCATCAGAACACACAACACCGCGCGAGCGGGTGGCTCGAGGTCGAGCTTCTCCGTCAGGAGATGTTGAAACTTCATGACGCGCGCATCGCTCGGCTGGATCCCACGAACGAGTGATTGCTGGCGCAGACTGTTCACGGCCCACTTCACCTGATCCTCGCCGAGCGACATCACCGGCTCGCGGTTGGAGAGCTGATTGCAGGCGTTGGTGAGTGCGTTGAGCGACAACGGATAGTTGTCGGGGGTCGCCGCTTCCTTTTCCATCAGGCATCCGAGGATGCGCACTTCGATTTCCGAGAGCTGCATCGGTGTAAGTTAGGCCGTGGACGGGAGCCGAGATCGCGCACCGGCGCCACTTGACGTTCATCTCTTGCTGCGCAACGATGGTACCACCTATGACCCTCGACCGTCGAGACCTACTCAAAGGCCTGAGCGGCATTGCCGCATCGGTGGCGTTCACGCGACTGAACGGCGGACCGGTCGCCGCGGCGGCAGTGAAAGCGGCGAGTGCCGGCCTGCCCAGAAAGCAAGACTTCGACATCTCCGACGGCTTCACCTATCTCAACGCGGCCTACACCCACCCGATCCCTCGGCCCGCGGCCGATGCAGCCCGCGCGTACCTCGCGCAGCGCAACAAGCTCGCGATGCCGAAGCCAGGATCCGGCGGTGGCGCGGGCGAGGGCTTCAACGCCAAAGCGCTCTTCGCGGAGTTGATCAACGCGAAGCCCTCGGAGATCGCCTACGTTCCCAATACCAGCACCGGAGAGAATCTCGTCGTCAGCGCGCTCGCGCTCGATCGGCCAACGGACTTCAACGTCGTCACGGACTGGCTCCACTTCGACGGCGCCCTCGTGCACCTGCTCGAGCTGCGGCGCGCCGGCCTCGACGTCCGCATCGTTAGGCCGACGGCCGACTATCGGATTGCGTTCGACGATGTCGCGCGCGCCGTCGACCGCAAGACGAAGCTCATCGAGCTGTCGTCGACCACGATGTACAACGGCTTCCAGCACGACCTCAAGGCCATCTGCGATCTCGCCCACAAGCATGGCGCCTATGTGTATGCAGATATCATCCACACCGCGGGCGCCGAGCCATTCGACGTGAAAGCGAGCGGCGTCGACTTCGCGGCGTGCTCCAGCTTCAAATGGCTGATGGGCGATTATGGTCTGGGCTTTCTCTACGCGCGCGACGACCTGCTCGAGCGCATCCGTCGTCCCCTCGTTGGCTACTATCAGGCGGCGACGATGGCGGGTCACGAGCCACCGTTCGACAACGCCGGTGCATCGGAGCCCGTGTCGTGGACACTCGGTACCGACGCGACGAGCCACTTCGAGGCGGGATCCATCGCTGGCGCGTTGGGCGCTGGGCTCGCCGCGTCCCTCGCGTATGTGAAGGACGTGGGCGTCGGCAACATTCAGGCGTACCGCAAGCCGCTCCTGCAGAAGCTGCGTGAGGAAGTGCCGCGACGCGGCTTCACCTGCGTCACACCGCCGGAATCCACGGCGAGCATTATCACCTTTGCGCGCAAGGGACTGGGCGCGAGCGACACGCCGCGGAAGCTCGCCAAAGCACGGGTCGACGTCCGGATTGCCGACCATTGGATGCGAGTGTCGCCTTCGATCTACAACGACATGGCCGACGTCGATCGTCTACTGGAAGCGCTGTAGTGCACGACCCAGCTTATCGTTAGGCGCCAGGTCGCACGAAAGGCGCTCACGAATCGCGCGGGGATTCACCGCTCCCTCAGTGATTCGGTTCGTTGGGTAGCCAGCGCGGCAGCTCGCCGGTCCGCGCGATAACCGAGAAGGAGAAACACTACGAAAGTGACGAAAGACACCCCTCCTAACGTGGAGATGGCAAGCGAGAGATTGATCCTGTGCTCGCTCTCCGCCATGTCGGTGCCCAGGTAGATGAGCACGATCGCGGCGCCGAACGCGAGCGCTGCGCGTTTGTGCCACCACCATGACGCCGACGTCTCGACTGGCGGCGGTCGCAGCGTTGCGACGATTCGCTTCGCTCGTTGTTCGTCTTTGGCGTCGACGATGGCGATGCGGATGCTCCCAGCAAGGCCCAAGGTGCCAGAAGAGTACGGATCGAGGACCACCGTCTCGATCCCCTCGCCCTCGAGCGCCAGACGTGCGCTCTCGGCCCAGCTTACGGAATGCGTGTGAAGCACCGTGATCATGGCCACCTCCACAAAAGCCAGCGCCGTCAGCTTCAACTCTTCCTTAAGTAGCTGCCGAATACTCCGCGAGTCCAACCCGCTCAGCGAGCGCGTGGAAGCGCGGGTCCTTGCGCAGCGGATCGAGCGCCGGCTCCATGGCGTCGCCGGTGAAGGTTGTGGGTCTCATTGGCGCGGCGGCGGGTGATGCACCACCGTGACCTGCGCGCTGATAATAATTGTCAGGAGGTCCTCTGCTCCTTCCAACGGACCGGCATAAATCGCCCGCGTCTGCTGGAGAATCCGTTCACTGTTCGGTGCGTGTGAGTAGACAGCGAGACGGGGCCCGACGCGCCGGAACACCTCAGCAGCTTGCTGCGGTGTGGTGTGATGCGCAACGATGGCTTCGACGGTCGCCGCGCTCGGACGGTCTGGGCGCTCACGAATGAATTGAGGATCGATGACCTCATGCACGAGGACGTCGACGCCCTGTGCGTGACGTACCAGATTCTCCGAGACGCGCGTATCGCCGGACAGCACGACGGAGTGCCCTCCGTAGTCGATCCGATAGCCGAAGGCGGGTCGCACGAGGCCATGATCCACGGCGAACGCGGTCACCATTACGCCCTGTTCGGAGAATACGACACTGTCTCTCGTCACCTCGTGACTGATGACAGAAATACCCGCGGCCGGGAGATGCTCATCGATATCACGGCGCATCTGGATGTCGAAGGCGAACGCTTCCTGAAGGTGCGTCATCATGGCGTGCGTACCAGCCGGTCCCCAGACCTCGAGTGGCACCGCGCGCTGCCCACCGGCCCAGCCGGTGAGGAGCAGGTCGGGGAGTTGGAGCACGTGGTCCGAGTGCAAGTGCGTGAGGAACACTCGCGTGATGGAGCGTATCGGCACACCGGCCTGCGCGAGTCGCAGCGTTGCCCCGCGGCCGCAGTCGAACAGAAAGCGCAGACCGCCCGCTTCGACCAGCGTGCTCGCTCCATACTGCTGCAGATTCACGGGCGGCCCGGCGGCCGTACCAAGTAGTATGACCTTGAGAGTGTCGGACGGTGGCATCGCGACTGTGGACCGCGACGTGGCGCACCCGAGAATCGCGGCAACACCGAGCAGGTAGCGCGTCATCTGAGTTTCCTAGTGTACGAGTGAGTGGCTTGGCGGCGGGTCGCGGCGATCAGGGTCAAACGGTGTGAGGCGTAGACATTCATCTCTGGTACTCCTGCCGAGGGACTGCCCTTAGAATACGTCTTCTTCGGCGCCGGCACCCCGTTCAAGGACGACAACACCGCCCGAGCCCTCAATGACCGTCTCGTACGAGAACAGCAAAACTATCTTTGAGGGAATCAAGGCCGCCGGCATTCGGTCCGTGTCGGCGCTCCCCGAGACGTGGCTGGGTCTCCTCCTGGGGCGCATCGAGGAAGACCCGGACATGACGCTCGTCCAGGTGGCGAAGGAGGAAGAAGCGATCGGCATAGCAGCCGGAGCGTACTTCGCCGGCACACCGCACGTCCTCCTCATGCAGAACCACGGCTTCTTCGGCGCGGTGAACGGCCTCGTGTCGCTCGCGATGCTGTACCACATCCCGCTCTGCATGCTCATCGCGTACCGCGGCCACTGGGGCGAGCCCTACCCGTGGCACACGCGCGGCGGCATCGTTACCGAAGGCGTGCTTCGCGCGCTCGGGATTCCGTTCGAGCACGCGCGCGATCCGATGAAAGTCGCGAAGCAGATCCGCGAGGCGTGGACGTTCTCGCAGAGCTCCCTCTCTCCGGTCGCGCTCCTGCTCACGCGCGACCTGATGGAGGATTGATGGAGCGCGCCGGCTGCATCGAGATGATCTATCCGGAGCTCGAGGACAGGATCGTCGTCACGATCATGGGCGCGTGCGCACAGGAGCTCTACAACCTCGGCGACCGCGACAACTTCTTCTATCTGCAGCACGCCATGGGGCTGGCGTCGTCGATCGGACTCGGGCTCGCGATGCACCTCCCCGCCGAGCGCGTGATCGTGCTCGACGGCGACGGGTCGGTGCTGATGAACCTTGGCACGTTCGTCACGCTGGCCCGCTATCGTCCGCGGAACCTGATCCACGTCGTCTTCGACAACGGGAGTCTCCTCTCGACGGGCGGATTCGAATCGCAGACAGCAGCGGGCGTCACCGACCTCGCGGCCATCGCACGTGGCGCCGGCATCGAGCACGTGGCGACCGCGTCGACCACGATCGAGTTCGGCGAGGCATTTCTTGCCGCACTGGAGTGCGAGGACTTAAGCGTCATCGTGGCGAAGGTCGCCGCCGTGGGTCCCGAGCACTACGGGATGGACCTGCACCTTCCCGAAAACGCGTTCCGCTTCAAACGCTGGATCAAGACGCGGAAGCGCGCATGACGACACCACGGCCGGCGTACGACATCGAAGCGTGGCGTCGACGCATCCCGCTCCTCGCGTCGTGCATCCCGATGAACAACTGCTCACAGGCGCCGCAGACGGACGCGACGCGCGCTGCGGCCGAGCGGTATCTCGACTCGTGGAACCGGAGCGGGATGGACTGGGATGCATGGATGGCGGAGGTGGCGCTAGCGAAGGTGGCGTTCGCGACGATCATAGGCGCCATGCCGTCAGACGTCGCGGTGTTCGGCTCCGTCTCGGCGGCGGCAAGCGCGGTGGCGAGCGCGCTCGATCTCGACGACAAGCGGCGACGCATCGTCGTGAGCGGGATGGAGTTCCCCGGTGTGGCTCATGTCTGGCTAGCACAGGGGCGCCGCGGCGCGCAGCTCTGTCAGGTACCGGTGCGCGATGACGGAATCGAGCCGAACGCCTACGACTCACTGATCGACGAGCGGACCGCGCTCGTGTCGGCGTGCCATGGATGGTACGTCAACGGATTCTTGCAGGATGTGGCGCGCATCGCCGCTCGCGCCCGCGCCGCCGGCGCGCTGTCGTTCGTCGATGCCTACCAGACCCTCGGCGCGCTGCCGGTGGACGTGCGCGAGCTCGGCGTCGACTTCCTTGTTGCAGGAACGCTCAAGTTCCTGATGGGGGTATCGGGTATCGCGTTTCTGTACGTCCGGCCGGAGATCGTCGACTCGCTGCGTCCCACGGCAACCGGTTGGTTCGGCCGCGTCGAGCCATTTGCCTTTTCACAGACGCTCGACTGGTCGCCTAACGCGAGCCGCTTCGACGCGGGGACGCCGCCCGTGCTCAACGCGTACATTGCGCGCGCCGGCCTGGAGCTCATCGAAGAGGTGAACCCCGCGAGCATTCGCGCGTGGCACGAAGTGCTCGCCCGGCGCATGATCGATGGCGGCCGCGCGCGCGGGCTCGTGCTGCATGGCACGGACGACGTCAGTCACAAGACGGCGACGACCGCGTTCGTCGTGCCCGACTCGCACGCCGTCGAGGCCGCGATGCGCGCCCGCGGCGTGCTGCCATCCGCGCGCGGCCCCGTAATTCGCCTCGCGCCCCACTTCTACAACACGCTCGATGACGTCGACCGCGCGCTCGACACCCTCGCCGACGTCATCCGCGCCCGCTGAGCGCACCGCGGCGACAGGCCGCGAGACGTTCGCTTCCCGGCTCGGCGGGCTGCTGACCATCGTCGGCGTCTCCGTGGGGCTCGGCCACGTGTGGCGCTTCCCGTACATGGTCGGGAAGTTCGGCGGCGCGGCGTTTGTTCTGTTCTACGTGGTTGTGTCGGTGGTCATTGGCGTGCCAGCCCTAATGGCTGAATTCGCGCTCGGCCGGAGCGCGCGGCGCGGACCCGTGGGCGCGTTCGAGCGCGGCGGCTTGCCGTATGGACGCTATGTCGGGTGGTTCCTCTTTTTTGTGGTTACAGCGGCCACGGGCTACTACTCGGCCGTCATCGGCTGGGTGCTCTGGTACACGGTGAGCCAGGTCGCGATGCTCGCTCACGTTCGGTTGGACGCCGCCGCCATTCTGCCGCCTAACGACGGATTCGTGCTCCGGTCGTTTCTGCTCCAGCTCTGCTGCACCGCAGTGGTCATCCTCGCTTGCGCGGCCGTGCTCGTGAAGGGGGTACGCAAGGGCATCGAGGTCGTGAGCACGATCCTGCTGCCGGCGATGACCGTCGTCACGATCGCCGTCATGGTCCGCACGCTCACGCTGCCTAACGCGTGGCAAGGCGTCCGGTGGTACCTGCTCGAGTTCCGCTTCCATGATCTCTCGGCGAACGTGATGGCCGCGGCGATCGGGCATGCGATCTTCGCGTTGTCGTTAGGCGGGACGTTCATGGTGGTGTATGGATCGTACCTGCACGCCGACGAGCGGCTCGCGCGTCCCGCCATCTGGACCGTCATCGGCGACACAGGGTCCTCGCTCATTGCCGGCCTTGCGATCATACCAGCCGTGTTCGCGTTCGGGCTCTCGCCCGCCGCCGGGCCGGGATTGATCTTCGACACGCTGCCCAAGGTGTTCGCGGCGATGCCCGCAGGCTGGCTCTTCGGCGCGTTGTTCTTCGTCAGCCTCGTTGGAGCGGGCTATCTCTCCGACATCGGCGCGCTGGAGGTGCTGGTCGCGGGACTCACGGACAACACGCGACTCTCGCGCACGCGCGCGGTGTGGGTGATGGCGGCCGCGTGCTTCATCCTCTCGATCCCGCCCAGCGTCAACATGTCGATCTTCGTGCCGTGGGACCTCACCTTCGGCTCGGGCATGCAGACCCTCGGCTCCCTACTCGCCGTGATCACCGTCGGCTGGTGTCTCCATCGCGGCGCGGCACTCGCGGAGCTGTTCGGCGCGGGCGAGAGGCCGGTGCCGATGTGGATGTTCTACTGGATCCGCTTCGGGATCCCGCTCGTCATCGTCGCCGTCGGGGTGTACTGGCTGCTCACGCAGGTATTCCGCATCTTCGCCGGCGTCTGATAGGCTAGGTGCTAGGTACTAGGTGTTAGGTGCTAGAAGCACCGCGGAGCCGCTAACACCTAACACCTAACACCTAACACCTAACACCTAACACCTAGCACCTAGAACCCAGCACCTCGCCCCTAGCCCCTCTGTAATATGACCGTGCTCGCCGACTTCATCGCCGCGCTCGACCGCGGCACGCTCAAGGTCGTGGACCTCACGCAGCCGCTCGGCCCCGACACGCCCGTGATCGGGCTGCCGCCGATGTTCGCGCCATCGCCGGGCGTCTCGATGGAGGTCATCTCGCGCTACGACGACAAGGGGCCGGCGTGGTACTGGAACACCATCACGATGGGCGAGCACACGGGCACGCACTTCGACGCGCCGGTGCACTGGGTCTCGGGCAAGGACCTGCCTAACAATCGGTGCGACACGATACCGCCGCGGCGATTCATCGGCCCCGCGTGCGTGATCGACGTGACCGCCGAGGTCGCGCGCGACGAGGACTTCTTGCTCATGCCCGAGCATGTGACCGCGTGGGAGAAACAACACGGCCGCATCCCGCCTAACGCGTGGGTGCTGCTCCGCACCGGGTGGAGCAAGCGCACAAATCGTGAGCGTTTTCTCAACGTGACGCCGGAGGGTCCGCACAGTCCGGGCTTTCACCGGAGCACGTCCGAGCTGCTGGCGAAGGACCGCGACATTCTTGGCGTCGGTGTCGAGACCGTCGGCACCGACGCCGGGCAGGCCGGAAGGTTCGATCCGCCATTCCCGAACCACGCGACGATGCACGGGAATGGGAAGTTCGGGCTGGCGAGCCTGTGCAACCTCGATCAGCTGCCGGCGACGGGCGCGGTGGTGATCGCGGCGCCGCTCAAGATCGTGGACGGGAGCGGCAGTCCGTTACGCGTGCTGGCGATCGCGCCCGCATAGCCGGCTGTTGAAAATATGCGCTTACACCTGGTTGATGATCCGTTGTGCCGCGTCCTTGAGGGTCTGTGCAGTCACAGCCGAGATCCGGCCTGACCCCAGCATCGCGTCAACCTTATTCTGGAACGCCCGGAGCTGATTGATTCCCGCGGTCGTGTTTCCGCGCGCGAGGGTGGCCGATGCGGCAAGGAGTGATGCGTTGAGCGTTGACGCCTCGGAAGCAGCGAGCGCACCCGCGGTTACCAGACTCGTAATCGTCGCCGTGGCTGCTTGCGCGGCCTGCGACGGACTCTGAACGGTGATCGTGGCGGAGGTCCTCGTTATGCCGCCATCCCCGTCGTCCACGCTGACGGTCACCGTGTATGTACCGGCGACGAGGTACGTATTTGCGAGATTGAATGCCTGTCCGGAGAGCGCGAGCGGCTGGGGCCCAGTGCCAGTGCCATAATCCACCGTTGCGCTCCAGGTATCGGCGCCCGGATCAGTGAAGGAGCCCGAGACCGAGTAGCTCTCGCCGGCGATGAGCGTTGCACCGCCAAGTGGAGCGATGGTTGGCGCGACGTTGCTGACGGTAACGCCTGTGGTGGTCGTTGAGCTCGCACCCTTCGCATCGGTGACGACGAGCGTCACGGTGCGGGCACCGTCGTCAGCGTATGTATGATGCGGGGAAGGCTGATTGGAATGCGCAGTGCCATCGCCAAAGTCCCAGTCATAGGTAATGGCGTCGCCATCCGGATCCGTCGACGCGCTGCCGTTGAATGCAACGTCGGAACCCTCGAGCGCAGCGTAGGGACCACCAGCGTTCGCGACGGGCGGCTGGTTCGGTTGGAGCGCGTTGATTGTCAGCGTCGTCCGCCCTTGAGCACCGTCCTTGTCGGTCACCACGAAGGCGAGTGTGTGCACGCCTGCGACGTCGAATCCCCAGGAAAAGTCGACGCTGCTGCTGCCCTTCGATGGCCCTTTGACCGCAGCCGGCGGCTGCGCACCGTCGATCGAGACCGAGAACGTCCATGGCTGATCGCTCGTTCCCGGGTCGGTAGACACAATCGTGACATTGAACTTTTCACCCACCAGCACCGTGCGGTCCGGACCCGCGTCAGGCACGGGCGCCGCGTTGCGCACGACGATTGGTTGCACGCGTGTCGCGGTCGCGCCCCACACGTCGCGCACCTGGAGCGAAACCTTGTAGCTGTCGGGCGTGCCGTCGGCCAGCAGTGGGAGATTGTCCGCGAAGGTATGTCGAACCACAGGATCGGTGGTCGTCAACGACGTTCCGTCACCGAAATCCCACGCATATTGCGCAATCGCGTCGCCGTCGGGGTCGGTCGTCGTGCTGGCGTCGAAAACGACCTCTGTCCCTTCGGAGACGTCCTTCGACGATGGAACGAACATCGGCACTGGCGAGTGGCTGAAGGCGATGCGATTCCAGCGGATCGCCACGAACTCCAGGTTCTGCTCGATCAGCGCCTGGCCCGCCACCTGGTTCGACTCATTGATGTCGTGCGCCGCGTCGTTGCCGATCGAGGATACCTGGCCGTCCTTCCAGACCAGCGCGCCTCCTCGTCCGAAACCGACGATGACGCCGGCGTCGTTGATCGCCTGAGCGAAATCGTTCTGGGGAAATGATGGGTCAACTGGAGGAAGCTCGGTCACGTGCCCATTCTCCCAGAGCGCGGGCCACCGGGTGTGCATATCGTCGTAATAGCCTACGATCTGCCCGTGATTGTTGATGTCAGTGACGCTGACATTCGCGACACCAGGGCGCGCGATCTGGCTCGACAGATCGGTGACAACGCCGGCCTCCCAGAGGAAGCCATGATTCGTTGCAGTGGTCGGCGTCGAGATCGAGTAAACGCCGACGACCTGCCCGTTCTCGTTGATCGCAGTGGGCGTCAGCACTGTCGCGCCGAGGCCCTCGAACCCACCGAGAAAGTCGACGCTCGCCACGGTTCCGGAGGTAAGATCGATGTGCGCAATGAATGGCTGCGGCGACAATCCGCTCGCGTCCTCAACGACGCCGACGACGTCGCCTTTGTTGTTGATTGCGGTCGCTCGGCTTCTCGGTGCGTCTCCCAGTGCTGGGGTGAGCTCCAGCAGAGTGTTGTCTGGTCGCCAGACGACGGCTCTGAAGTTCGGGCCGATAATGTCGCCGACGAGCCACTTCGAGTCGTTCATCCCCAACACTCGGCTTGTCGTGTTGGGGGGAGTGAACAGCTTGATGGAGTTAAAGCCTTCGTTCAGACAGGCGAAGGCCAGGAAGAAGGTGCCCGAGCCGCTGTATTGGACGTTCAACGCCATCCGTCCAGATTCGTCGATCGCCACGCCATTTGCCTGGGCTCCCGATGGAGCGCCGCATGTGCCGCCTGAAACGAATTGAGCATCGCTTCCAACGACCACATCACGAGAGAGCGCGCCCAGCGTCGGTCGCGACTTTGCGAGCCGCGGTGCAGTAGCGTCGTTGCACGCGAGAGCGATGGGGACGATGAGCAGCGTCCAGAAGCGGCTGCGCTTCATGAAGCCTCCAAGGCTTGCAATTGTAGGGTGCGAAGACTCTCCCGCCGGCGAGACTTGCAGGAGTACGTCGCCGGGCAGGATCACCCGAGCGTCGGTCGGCGGCCAATGTTTAGCATTTGGCGCCAAAAGTCAAACATCTGTTTCGGACGTACTCGTTACGAAGTCGTCATCGCCAGTCGGCGCGGCCGCACCTGGACCGTGTGCCGCGTGCCGTCATCGACGAGCGTGAAGCGCGCTCCGTCGACCGCCGTGTCATCGACGACGATGTGCACGTCACCCCCCTCCATGGCGCCGGGATCGTGCACGACGATCTCGTAGGTGCTCTGACCATAGCGATAGGTGATCGAGTACTCCGACCAGCTGGTTGGCACGCGCGGGCGAATCTCCAGCTCGTCGCCGTGCTTCTGGAAACCGAGAATCGCCTCGAGTCCCACGCGGTACAGCCAGCTCGCCGATCCGGTGTACCACGTCCAGCCGCCGCGGCCGAGGTGACCGGGGGCGGTGTAGACGTCGGCAGCGACGACGAAGGGCTCCACCTTGTAGATCGCCACGTCTTCCGGCGTCAACGCGTGGGTGAGGGGGTTGAGCATCTGAAATAACTCGAACGCCCGATCGCCGTCGCCGCGCACCGCTGTCGCCAGCACCGACCAGAGCGCGCCGTGGGTGTATTGGGCGCCGTTCTCCCGCACGCCCGGGACATAGCCCTTGATGTACCCAGGGTCGTGCGACGTCTTGTCGAAGGGTGGCGTGAGCAGCATGAGAAGACGCGCATCATCGCGCACGAGATGCTCCTCGAACGACTGCATCGCTCGCACTTGCCGTTCCGGCGCACCAGCGCCGGACAGCACGCTCCAGCTCTGGGCGATGGCATCGATGCGACATTCATCGCTCCCGGCCGAGCCTAACGGCGTCCCGTCGTCGAAGTAGGCGCGGCGGTACCAGGCACCGTCCCAGGCATGTGCCTCGACGGCGGCGGCGTACGTGTCAGCCTGCGCGCGCAACTCGGCCGCCACCGCCCTGTCATGGCGCGCATCGGCCTGTTTCGCGAACGTACGGAGGGTCGTGATGAGGAACCAGGCGAGCCACACACTCTCCCCGCGCCCCTCCACGCCCACGCGGTTCATGCCGTCATTCCAATCGCCGATGCCGATGAGCGGCAGGCCGTGCTCACCAGTCGTGCAGGCTTTGCGGAGCGCGCGGAGGCAATGGTCATA
Source organism: Gemmatimonas sp. (assembly GCA_021154325.1). GTDB lineage: Bacteria > Gemmatimonadota > Gemmatimonadetes > Gemmatimonadales > Gemmatimonadaceae > AG2. The sequence goes on along the minus strand of JAJKIR010000008.1, from coordinate 6,294 downwards.
TACCGTCCCGCGCTCATCGCTGACGCGTGGCAGCTCGTAGACCTCATGCTCGTGTGGCTCCAGCGCGCGCATCGTCAGGTAGGGCACGCTCTCGTCGAGGACCGTGGGGTCGCGGGTGACGCGGACGTAGTGATCGACGACGTAGGGCAGCCAGGCGAGATCGTCGGAGAATCGCGTGCGCATGCCGCGGCCGCTCTCCGGATGCCACCAGTGCTGCACATCGCCCTCGACGAACTGTCGCGCCGAGGCGCGAAGGATGTGCTCGCGCGCCACGCCCGGTTCCGCGTACACGAACGCCATCGAATCCTGGAGCTGATCGCGGAAGCCGTACGCGCCGCTGCTCTGGTAGAGCGCCGTGCGGCCCCACATCCGGCACGCGAGCGCCTGATACAAGCTCCACTGATTGAGCATGATGTCAAAGGTGGGCTCCGGCGTTTGCACGGAGATCACCGACAGCCGCCCTCGCCATCGGGCGACGTTGCCCACGATCGCAGCGCTCGCGCGCCGCGCGTCTCGATACTCGTCCACGACGGCGCGGGCCGCCTCCTCGCCCTGTGCCGCACCGAGAACGACGACGATGTCGCGCGTCTCGTTAGGCGCCAGCTCCAGTACGCAGCGGAGCGCGGCGCACGGATCCACGCCGACCCCTGTCGTTCCGCCGAGCGGGCGCAGGAGCCCAGCGGGAGCAGCCACCGTTCCATTGCGCCCGAGGAATTCGCGCCGGTCGGCGGTGTGGCCGGCGAGCGGCTCACTGATCGCGCAGAACGCGACCCACGACGCGAATTGCGGATCGAAGAAGTTCCGTGCGTAAAGCGCGCCGGTGTCCGGCGCGAACGACGTGTGGACCTGATGCTGCGTATGCTCACGCAGGCTGCCCACGACCCACTCGATGTACGACGTCACGGCAATGCGTCGCGCCCGCCCACTGTGATTGGTGACGCGCAGCAGTGACAACTTGATCGGCGCGTCCTCGGCGAGGCCAAGGGTGAGATGGGTGGCGATGCCGAACGCCTCGTGCTGAAAGGAGGAGCTCCCGGCCCCGTGAACCACGGTGTACGGCGCGTTGCGACGTATCGGCGCTGGTGTTGCCGTCCAGCAGTCGCCACTCTCCTCATCGCGCAGATAGAGCACCTCGCTCACTGGATCGCTCACCGGGTCGTTGTGCCACGGGGTGAGACGAAAGAACTGGCTGTTCCCGACCCAGGTACACGCCGCACCACGCTCGCTGACGAGGAACCCACCGTGCGCATTGGCGACGACGTTCGCCCACGGCGCCGGGGGCACGCTGTCGCCACGAACGCGCACGAGATAATCGCCGTCGGCAGTGACGCCGCCGATGCCGTTGTCGAAGCGCAGCGCCTCGTCAGGCACCCGCGACCCGTTTCTCGATGGAGCACGCACGTCGTGACCGCTGCTGCCTAACGACTTCGCGGCCGGTGCGGTGATGACGGCAATCGCGCCGCTCGGGCTGAGTGGCCGCACGCGCTGCATCGCGACCGGCGTGTAACGTCCCGAAGCCCGGGGAGGACTCGCGACCGGTTCCAGGGCAGGCGAAGCGTCATCGGGGCCGCCGATCGCCTCGTCGAGAATCTTTCCTATCGAGCGGCCATCGCATCGCACGAGCAGTCGCGCGGTGGCCCGGAGCATCGCCAGATCGCTCTCGCTCACATTGTCGCGACGCCGCACGAACACACCACCCGGCCGGTCGATGATGGCGGAATCGGTGGCGGTGAACATTGTCGATGCAATGAAGTCGCTCAGTTCCTGCAAATAGCTGTGGGCACGGTCGTTCAGGACGACCAGGTCGACCGTCATCCCACGCCGGCGCCAGTATCGGTGAGCGGCGAAGAGCTGGCGCAGCGTCGGCAATCCGTCCTTCGAGTCGATCGTCGCCAGCACAATGGGCCAATCGCCAGAGACGCCCTGCGCCCAGAGCATCGGCTGGGAGCCGTGGCTCTCGCGCAACTCGTCCTGCGGGGCCCGGAGCGCCGGATTTCCGAAGAAGAGGGAAGCGGCGAGATCCTGGAACACCGCCGCGTCGGCTGGCGTGATGCCCAGCTCGCGCAACTCGACCTGTGTCGACGTCCACGCCAGATCGAGCGCGCGCTGCGCGGCATGTGGATGATGGTAGCGGTCGGCCAGGACGAACAGCTGTTCGCGTGACGTCGCGACGAGCGTCGTAAAGGCCACGGTCGCGGACTGGCCCGGCTCGAGCACCACACGGGTGCGCAGCGCGAAGATCGGATCGAGAACGGCGCCCGTGGTGCCAGAGAGCGGGCCGTCAGTCAGGAGTGCGAGCGGGTCTCGTGGAGTGCGCCCACGGCCGAGAAACCGCGCTCGATCAGTCTCGTAGCTGACCGTACCAATGGCCTCACCACCCGTGGCGACGACGTGCGCGCACCACAGTCGCCGCTCCTGCGCCGAGCGTGGCCGGCGCGTCGCCGTCACGGTCGAACACCACTCGTGCCATTCCGTTTCGACGAACAGATTCGCGAATGCGGGATGGGCGCGGTCAGCGTTAGGCGAGGCGAGGACGATCTCTCCGTAGCTGGTGAGCTCGATCTCGCGGGGCTCGGCGCTGCTGTTCGTGAGCGTCACGCGCCGCACTTCCGCTGAATCCTGCGGAACGATCGCGATCTCCGTCCTCGTCTCGATCCCCCCGTCGGTCCGGTGGAAGGTGACGCGATCGGTGGCGAGCAGCGCCTGATACCAGTCGGCCGGAGCGCACACCGGTTGATGCGCCACCGACCATACCCGCTGCCGCGTCACGTCCTTCACGTAGCAAAACTGCCCTGTGGCGTCGCGCGTTCCGTCGGCGCGCCAGCGCGTCACCGCCAGATCCTCGTAGCGACTGTAGCCGCCGCCACACTGACTCACCATGACCGTGTATGGCAATCGTCCGAGCAGTGCGACGTGCGGCAGCGGCGTGTTCGGCTCGTCGATCTCTCGCACGGTTGGACGCTCGAGATCGGGATCGGGCAGGGCCTCCTCGGCGCGTGCTGCCTGCGGCTGCTGCAGCACCACGCGGCGCGGTACGCGCTCGAACAGCAACAGCTCGGCGGCGCGGATGAGCGGATCCTCATGGAAGCGTCGCTGCCACACGTCCCCGGTGAGCACATTGGTGAGCGCGACGAGCGACATCCCGATGTGGTGGGCCATGTAATTCTTCACGAGCGCGAAGCGCTCACCCGGGTCGGGACGGGTGTAATCGATGGCGTCGCGAAACCCATACGGCCCGAGCGCGCCGAGCTGCTCCTCGGCCCCGAGATTCGCCATGGCTGGCGATGGCTCGACCATCAGGGCCAGGGCCGACGCGTACGGGGCGATGACCAGGTCGCTGCCGAGTCCACGCTTGAGAGCGAGATCGGGGACGCCGAACGCGCGGTACTGATACGTGAGATGGCGATCGCGGAGATTGTAGGCGCTCTCGCTGACGCCCCAAGGCACGCTGCGCTCCGCGCCATATGCGATCTGCCGACGGACGGCGCTCTCATACGTCGCGCCGAGCACCGTGAACGGAAACGAGCGCATAACGAGGGCCGGCATCAGGTACTCGAACATGCTGCCGCTCCACGACACCAGAGCCGTCTCGCCGGTCGCGCGGGTCAGCGTACGTCCCAGCCGGAACCAATGTTCGACGGGGACGTCATCCTTCGCGATGGCAACGAAGCTGGCGAGCCGCGCTTCCGATGCCAGGAGGTCGTAGTAAGACGGGTCCAGCGCGTGGGCGCTCTGCTGGTAGCCAATGGAGAACAGCTTCCGAGATCGGTCGAACAGAAAACGAAAGTCCATCTCCATCGCAAAGTCATGCGCGCGGTCGGCGATGGCGCGGAGACGCGGCGCAAGCTCACCGTCGACAGCCATCTCGCGACAGGCGCGCCTGACGGCGATGAGGTGCCCACAGAGGTTGCCGCTGTCGACCGTTGATATGTACGCTGGCTCGAGCACCCGCAGATCGTGCAGATCGTACCAGTTATAGAAGTGCCCGCGAAACCGACGCATGCGCTCGAGGGCGCGGAACGCCAACTCCAGCCGCCGTGCCATATCCTCCGCGGTGATGAAGCCGAGGTCACACGCGCTCACCGTGGAGAGCAGTTGGAGACCGATGTTCGTTGGCGACACCCGCATTGCCGTTTCCGGCTTCGGATCCTCTTGAAAGTTGTCCGGCGCGAGCCAGTGCGTGCTGGCGTTGGCGAAGGTGTCGAAGTACTGCCAGTGGAGCCGCGCATATTCCATCGCGACGCTCCGCTCCTCGGCCGAGAGCAGGGTGCGTCGAGGCGGCGCGGGCTTGCTGAGAATGTCGGCGATCGCCGGGGCCATGCTCCACAGCGCGGTGAGTGGCAGCACGATCGCGACGATGACCCAGCGATCGGCTTGCGCGAACGCGCCTAACGCGGCAAGGCCGAGAATGAGCACGGAGAGGAGGACCGCCGGCCACATCACTCGCCAGGCCGTATTCGCGCCAGCAGCGACTTCACGTTCGCTCTGGGACGACGTCTGCCACTCGAGGAGATGTTTCCTCGTCAGGCGGAGTCGCCAGATCGTGCGTCCGATGGCATCGGCGGAGAGCAGGGCTTGATGCGGAAGAAAGACAATCGCCAGCGCGAGCTGTTGAGCGCTCGTGATGGTGTCGCGCGCGACGGCGCCGTAGTACGCGCGCCAGGACTTGTCGAGCGGCGGCCTGACGATAGCCAGGAGCAGTGAGAAGACCCATGGAGCCGCGATGGCGCTGAGGGCGAGCACCGTCCAGCGAACGGGCGAGCCGGCGAGGACCGTCCATCCCGCGACGAGCAGCAGCAGTTGGGCGATCTCGACGACGCTGCGGCGCAGATTGTCGAGGATCTTCCAGCGTGAGAGCAGCGACAGGCGGTTGCGCTCGAGACCCTGTGGGCCCGGTACCCATAGCGTGAGCCACCGCAGAAGCTGCCAGTCGCCGCGGATCCAGCGATGCTTGCGTCGCGAGAAGGTGAGATAACGGCTCGGGTAGTCGTCGTAGACGTTGATGTCGGTCGCCAGCGCCGCACGAACGTAGCTGCCCTCGATGAGGTCATGTGACAGCAGCGAGTTTTCAGGAAAGCGTCCGTGCGTCGCCGTCTCGTATGCGACGACGTCGTAGATGCCCTTCCCGGTGAAGCTGCCCTCCCCGAAAAGATCCTGGTACACGTCGGAGACGGCGGTGGTGTATGGGTCCACTCCGGGATGACCAGAGAAGATCGTCGCGAAACGCGACCGGTGTGCGCTCGGCAGTGAGATTCCGACGCGCGGCTGGATGACACCGTACCCGCGCACCACGCGGCCGAGTCGGGCGTCATACTGCGCGCAGTTCAGCGGGTGGGCGAGCGTGCCGACGAGCAGTGCGGCGTTCCCCGGTGGGAGCACGGTGTCGGAATCCAGCGTGATGACGTAGCGCACGTTGCGGATTGCTGCCGTATCGCCAACGATCATGGAAAAGGCGTCGCCGGCGCTGCCCTGCACGAATTGATTGAACTGGGCGAGCTTGCCGCGCTTCCGCTCCCAGCCCATCCAGACGCCCTCCGGCGCATTCCATCGTCGCGGCCGGTGGAAGAGGTGGAACCGGTCGCTCGAGCCACCGTCGCCGTACCGCGCGTTGAGGTCTCGCACGCCTGCGGCGGCGGCGGCGATGATCGACGCGTCTTCGGCGCGTGTTTCCGTCGGGGAGTCCGCGAAGTCGCTCAACAGGGCGAAGTGAAGGTGCGCTTCGCGGTTGGCGAGGAATTGGACTTCGAGCGTGGCGAGCGCTTCCTGCACGACATCGACGCTCGGGAAGAGCGTCGGAATCACGATCGCGGTCCGGAGCTCGGCGGGAATTCCATCGCCACCGGTTGCCTCTTCGCTCAAGTCGAGCTTCGGCAGCGTGTGTGGCGGGAGGAACGTCGTCACCAGCTGATTCACGACATTGATCGCCACGTCGTTCGCGGGAATGAACGCGAGCAACAGGGCGAAGACAGACGCCGGCGCCGCGACGCGCCAGCTGACCCAGAGCAGGGCGAGCGTCGCAGCGAACACGCCGCCTCCGAACACCGCATACGGGTGACGGAGCACCCAGCGATACACGCGTTCTCCGAGCGCCGGCCGATACCCAATCGCTCGCTCGAGATCGGCGCGGCCCTGATCGATGAGAAAATACCCAACATGTGCGCGCCGTTGATCAGTCTCTCCCGTTCCGTCGTTGGACCGCGCGAGGTCGACGGCGCGTTGGGCGACGGCGGCTTCCTCGCGGTGGGTGCGCTTCGCGACCTGCTCGACGACGTGGCGATACTGGTCGCGCGTGGC
>JAJKIR010000007.1 GCA_021154325.1 Gemmatimonas sp. | reverse complement strand
GTCACACTAGCGCGGCGCGACGACAGCTGTCGGAACGAGCCGCGGCGTCGTGCCGCCGTCGCCCAGCTGGCCATTGGCGTTGTTGCCCCAGCAGTAGGCAATGCCGTCAACCGTCACGCCACACGTATGCCCAGTGCCTGTACTCAGCTGAACGAACGCAAGACCACCCGCCACCGCTGTCGGCGAAGCACGCGTAATGGTTGTCCCGTCGCCCAGCTGGCCGTCGTCGTTGATGCCCCAACAGTACGCCGCTCCGCTCGCCGTCAGTCCGCAGGTCTGGTTCCCAGCACCCACGCTGAGCGCGGTGAAGACTAACCCCCCGGCGACAGCAGCTGGCGTGAGGCGATCCGTGGTCGTCCCATCGCCCAGCTTTCCGAGGACGTTCGAACCCCAACAGTACGCGGCACCGCTCGTCGTTAGGCCGCACGTGTGCGTTGGTCCACCCGGGCTGATCGAGACGAAATGGAGACCACCCAGTACCGGCGTCGGCACGAATCGGTTGACCGTCGTGCCGTCACCTACTTGACCTCGTGAGTTATCTCCCCAGCAGTATCCCACGCCGTCGACCGTCACCGCGCAGGTTCTGTACTCTCCTGCACTGATCTTGTTGAGGTGGCCTAACGACGGCCTCATCGACCCGACACCGTCGGTCGTTTCGGCACCAAGCTGGCCATAGTCGTTCGAGCCCCAACACAGGGCGATTCGATTGAACTCTAAGGCACATGAGTGCGTGAGACCGCCAGCGCTGACTTCCCGGAACGGACCTGGGCCTTCCGGCTCAACATTGGTCGCCCCGAGTTGCGATCGGTGTCTCGCGTCCGAAACAACTTCGCCAAAGAGGTTGTAACCCCAGCAGTAAACCCTCCCGTCGATGCTCGTCCCGTCCGGACTGACCGCACAACCGTGCGTACCGGCACTGAGCTTCATGAATTTGAGACCGCCCGCAACCGCCGTCGGTACCATGCTCGGCATTGTCGAGCCGTTGCCGAGGCGACCATCCCCGTTGGCACCCCAACAGTACGCGTCGCGTGCCGTCGTGAGAGCGCACGACATGAATGCGCCCGCCTCGACAGCAGCGACGTTGCCAAACAACGTCACAAGAGGGATTGCAGCTTGTCCAGCGGTCACGGTGGTGAAATCCACCTGCACCGCCTCCCCCAGCTGCTGGCCGTTCAGATCGGCGACTCCCGCTGGGACAACCAGCGTGTACGCCGTACTCGGCGCCAGAGGCTCGTTAGGCTCGACGGCCGCACGCAATGCGTCGCTGCTGACTGTCACCTGCGCCGGAACCGGAACGTCACCTCGCAGCAGCTGAATGCCACTGGCCGTCGGCGGCTGAATAGGCTCGCTGAAGACAATTACAATTTGCGTGTTCAACGGCACGTCTTTCTTGCCACGCGAGGGGATCGTTCGGATCACCGTCGGTTTGAGCGCCGGCGGCACGACACCCGTACCACTCGCCTCGAGTCCCATCGCGCCCTCGAGGCGAATCACGAGCGTGTCTCCCACCTCGGCGCCGATCGCGACTGGATCCAGACCACCATCCATCATGAGGCTTGTTTGTTCGCTGGCTCGCTTGAGATTCCGAAGCACGGCAAGTTGCGCATTCGGGAAAGATCCCACCTTCAGCGAGACGAAAGCGACCTCCCCGCTGCCGGCCATGATCAGCGGTGGATCCTGTGCGCTGGAAATCACTGCCGCTTTCAAGGCGGCCGTCCCGATCGGAATTGAGGATGGGACGCTTGTTGGCGCCCGTGCGCTCTCTGAGCAGCCCGCAACCGAGGCGAGCACTCCGATGATGACCAGCGCCATGACCGAGCGGTCGAATCTCAGAACGTATCTATTTCGCATCAGCGCCCGCCGACGAGGACAAACCCCGCCCAAAAGAAGGGATTGGAAACCGCGCTCTCGTGCAGCGCCTCGCGCTGCACGCGCGACAGCGCCCCGACCTCCGAGGCGCCGTCATGTAAGTAGTTGTGAAACCGCCGCATCAGCACCGCCGTCGATCGGTCGTCCACGGGCCAGAGCGTCGCCACCACGTTGTGGGCACCGGCGGTCAGGAAGGCACGCACCAGCCCGACCCAGTCGTCGCCCGGTGGCACGTCGGCAATCGTCCCGGATGCCAAGGCCGTTTGACATGCACTCAACACCACGAGGCGTGCGTGCAGATTCATGCCGAGCACCTCGTGCACCTCGAGTCGACCATCGGCGCGGCTCCCGCGATGCAGCTGCACGAAGGAAAAGAGCGGATTGTGCTGGTTCAGCACACCGTACGTCGCGAGGTGCACTACGTCATAGTCGCCGATCGACGCCAGCGACTCTTCCGTCGCTGCCTCACCGGTCAATACAGTGGCCGTCGCACCGTAAATCGCCCCGATGGCTTCGACCTCCGCACGCGATCCCGGAAGCTCTCTCGATCGGGGCGCGAGCGCGAGCACACGAGAGGGCTGCACCCGCGGCTGGGCCACTTGGCGCAGCCACACCGAAGCCGACGGTGCATAGCTGATGTCGTACTTCTCGATGAGGAATTGATCGCGCAGCCGTTCGTTTCGTCCGAGGAGCGCGGCGAACGACAGATAGTTGAGCTCCGCGCTCGGCACGATGATGAGATGCTCAACTCCATTCAGCAGCCCGGCGTTCGACAGCGGCGCAATGAGGTCGGTGTAGAGACTACGTAACGGAGCACGCCATGGTGCGACCGCCACCGTTCCGCGCGGCCGCGCGATCGTGCCGCGCGCAAACTCGATGGCATTGACCAGAGCGGGACGGGTCACGCCGAGCTGGAGAGCACGAATCGTGTCGCGCGTGGCGACAAAGACGAGTGTGGTCGAATCGGTGACGAGGTATGAGAGCAGCGCCTGCTTCTTCTGCAGTCGACTCGCTACCTCAGGCCAGGTCGCCGTCGAGGGATTGGCGATGGCCGCGACGGCGCCGCCGGCGTCCTCGATCGCGACGAGGAGCTGGCCATACTCGTCCTGAGCTTTTACAAGCGCCTCTCGGGTCGCCGGAAGCGAGTTATTGGATGCCTCGGCGCCGCGAAGTGGTATGCCATTGCCCGCTTCTGTTTCAAGGCGCTCAGTCAACTCGGCGATGCGCACACGGAGGTCCCGCTGCCGTTGGAGCAGGCCGCTGTCTCGGGTCGCGAGCTCGACGCGTCCGCGCGCAAATGCCTCCAACATCTCTCGCGCGCGCATGCGCTCACTCACGGCGAAGGCCGCGACCGCATCACCGCGCTGCTGTTCGACCAGGGCCAACTCCGCGTACGCGTCCCACTTGTCCGCGAGAAACGTCGCGCGACGCTCGTGCGACCGCAGTCGCGTGCCAAGGCGTTCCACGCCGGCGATCGCGCGCTCCAACTCGGTTGCCGCCGCTCCGAGCGCGCCTCGTCGCCGCAGAGCAGTTCCGAGACGCGCGCGCAGCGCCCACGCATTCATCGGGCTACTCTGCTCGTCTACCTCGGAGAGTGCTCGCCGATACTGCTTCTCCGCCAAGGACGGTGAACCTGCCTCGAGCTCCAGGTCGCCGAGCAGCGCGAGCGCCGCCGCCCCGCTCACGGGATCGCTCAGGAGTTGGAGCGAATCCCGTGCGCCGTTCAGCAGACGACGAGCTGATGCCGTATCGCCTTGTCGCAAACGCGCGTAACCTAACGACAACACGGCAAGAGCGTTCGCTCGTCGATCACCCTGCGTCCGCGTCAATCGCTCGGCCAGCTCGAGCTCCTCGACCGCGCGCGCGAACTGCCCGCGCTCCAACAAGAGCATCGCTCGCCCCTGTCGCGCCTTCGATTCGCCGATTGCGTCATGCACCTGCCGATAGGAGCTCTCGGCCCGCACGTATTGTCGGTCCGCATCATCGAACGTGTTCAACTCGACGGCGATGTCGGCGCGCGTGAGAGTGACCGCCGCGCTCAAGTCGATTCGTTCGGGCCTCTGGCCGATGAGTCTTTCGGCTTCCTTCAACTCGCGTAACGCAGCAGGCAAATCGCCACGTCCGACGGCGACGCTCGCGAGGTCACGATGCACCTGCGCGAGATCCTCGATCGTGCCAACGTCCGCAAACGTCCTCAGGGCATCGGTGAGATACCTGTGCGCACCGAGGTAATCGCCGCGACGCAGTGCCAACAACCCGAGATTGTGAGTCACGAGCGCGACGTCGGCGGCGCTCTGCTGCGCCTCGTAGAGGCCCAGCGCCTCGTGATAACGCGAGGCGGCGAGCGAGAAGTGGCCTTCCGTACTCGCAAGATTGCCGAGGTTCAATAGCGCCGTCGCAGCCGCTTCGGGCATCTCGTTCTCGCGACCGATCGTGAGAGCGGTCTCGTAGTGTGCCGCTGCGCCAACTAGATCGCCACGTTCCGCGGAGATCAGCCCGAGGTTGGTATGGTCGGCCGCTGCACCTCGAAGGTCGCCGACGTGGCGTCGCAACTCGAGTGCGCGCGAATATGTCGCGTACGCTTGCGGGAGGTCGTGTTGCTCCTGCGCGACCACACCGAGCGCGCCAGTTGCGTTGAGCGCCGTGCGTCGGTCGCCGATCGCGTCCGCGAGCCGTCGGGCTTCCTTGAGATATGACTTTGCGCTGTCGAGCTCCGAGGCGCGATAAAAACCAACGCCGATATTTCCGAGAGTGGCCGCAACGCCTGCTGTGTCGCTCAGCGCAGTCGCGCCACCAAGCGCGCGGCGCCAGAGCACCATCGCGCGCGCGATTCCTTGACTACCCAGCGCCGCATTGCCGGCACGTCGAAGACTATCGGCGCGAACTTTGGCGACACGCTTCGCCGGCGACCAACCTTCGAAGCGGTCGACAGAACGGACAACGAAGGAATCGTCCCAGACGAGCGCGAATCGCTCGCCCAAGCCGTGGGCCTGCTGGATGAGCGTGTCGGCTCCGGACGAAGTCGATCGTGACGCCCGAGCTAGTAGCTCGCGAACCCGATCGTATGCCCGATTCGGCCGCGCGCGTACCTCGTCGAGATTCGCCGAGCTCTCTCCGCCCGCGTGCGGCAGCGTACGCGGCTGACTCTGTTGTGCCTCCATCGAAAATGACACTCCGACGCAGAGCACGGCGACGCGCCATCTCATGGTGCACGGGGACGCACCGAGAAGCCGACAAGATCAGACTGCGTCGCACGGTCGAAACCCGTCGTTGCCTCGACACGCCAGTAGTATGGCACGAAATGATGTAAGTGCACCGTGGATGGAACGGCCACGCTGGTATCGGTAGTTTCGTGTTGCCAGAGCGTCGCACCTAACGAATCGAACACGCTGATCGCGTAGCGATCAGCGTGTGGGACCGACGTCCAGACGAATTTGATGGAGGAGCTTACGGATCCGATTGGCGTTATCGCGCTCGGCGAGATGACCGTCGCAAGCGGGGGCTCACGCCGTGCACTCCGCGGTGCCTGACCAGTCGGCACCATGACGAGCAGAATGACTGCGGCGGCGACAGCACCAGCGGGGATCAAGAGAGCTCTGCGGTGGCGCCGCGTTCGAATCGCCGTTGCTACTGCCGAAACGTCAGCCACCTCGGCGCGACACGCGTCACATGACGCGAGATGCGCAGCGGCATGGGAGCGCGCCGCCGGCTCCATGGCGCCGTCGACATACCCCGCGACGTCGTTGGCGTCGAGATGAGCATCGGATGATAATCCGAGCACGTGCTTGCCCCATGGTTGAATGGTCATGGTTTCCGATCGCTTTCGGTTCCCACGAGAGGGAACGGACCGCTCAAAGCGAATTGCGGCGAGGCTACTGGCAGAGCCGCCCCGGCGTTGGCCGTCGCTCACGGCTCTGGCCCTTCCACGCCACGGTCGTCGAGCATCCGTCGAAGCTGGCGCAGGATGGTGCCGAGGCGTCGATAGACATGAAACACCGTTGGCGCGTGAAGCACCTTCGCGATTTGGTTTACGGGCCGCTCGTCGCGGAACCGCATCGCCAGCAGGAGTTGATCTTCAGGATCCAACTGGGCGATCGACTGCCGTAAGCCTTCACGCAGTTGTGCGCGCCGCAGTGGCGCGTCGGCTTCTCCCGAGTCGTCCCGCTCGATGTCATCGACATCGATCTTCTCCGAGAGCAGATCCTCGAGTCGACGGCGGACGACTTGTTCCGCTTGCCGCCCGTCATCATTGCTTCGGGACCGTCCGTATTTGTGACGGTAGTAGTCGAGCGCCAAACGACGGGCGATGACGACGAGCCACGTCTCGAATGACGAACCCTGGCGTGGCTCATAGCCGGCGAGTCGCTGGCATCCGTTCTCGCGCAATGCGTCGAGCACGAAGGTGTAGCCATCCATCGCCACGTCGTGGTCGCGCAGAACGTGACGGCATGCCCGCAGGATTACGTCGCTGTAGGACGCGACAAATGGCGCCCAGGCATCATCCCGTGTGGTGGCGTCGGTGGCGAAGCGCAGACGCGTCAGCGTCTGTGGGAGCGCAAGCGGCTGCAAGGTCTCGCCCGTAAGCGTACCCTGCGAGGAGAAGAAGCCCATACCATACGTTTCCCGTGACTGCAGCGCCAGTCGCCGCTCCTCGCAGGCGGCGCTCCTGCTGGTTGCCTAACGAGTGGAGCTCCCAAGCTGGCAGCGCACTTACCGATTCGGCGAGTCAGGGGGAGAGACTGGCTGGTGGCTGGACGGACTTCGAGACGATGGTGACCAAGTCCTCTACAGACGACAAAGCCCGATCTCGCTTAACGCGAGATCGGGCTTCGAGTTGCCCCTCCTGGGCTCGAACCAGGACTCTTCTGATCCAGAGTCAGACGTGTTGCCAGTTACACCAAGGGGCAATACACCCACACCCGACCGCCACAAGAACACGGCCAGGGGCTTGCGGAACTCAAACAAAATAGCGGGATTTGAGCACCCCTTCAACCCTGCTCGTCCCCTTTCCCACCCACGTCGACGCGAGTGCCCGAGCTTCGCAAACGCTGGCACGAATTAGTGTTGCACTGTCGCGTCCGCGGTGCCCGATTCGCTTCCCTCCTCGCCCTCGCGTTCGTTCTCGCGCCCCTCGCCTGCCGGCAGGCCATGCGCGGGCTCGGGCCGGGCGGCGCGGCCCTCGAGCGGAACGCCGACCAGCTCTTCGGCGCGATGGTCGTCCGCTACACTGGGGTTTCCCGCGACCCCAAGTACGAGCTCGCCCGCAACCGCCTCAACCGCAGCGCGCTCGTCCCGTCCCACGTCTTCGACGACAGCACGGTCTGGTCGAGCATGCCGAGCCCGGTGCTGCGCGCACTGTTCGTCCAGGGCCTGCCCGAAGACGGGCGCTATTTGCTCGCGGCCCGCGGCACCGTCACGCGCCCGACGCGACTCGGGGAATCGCGCCACATCATCACCCTCGCGCGGCTCGCGCCTAACGAGTTCGTCTGGGACACGGATGTCGACTTCTCACTCGGCTCCATCTCCGCTTCCGAGATCGGATCGCTCATCGCGGCGCTCCTCGGGTCGGCCGAACATGGGAACGAGCCGGAGCTGCGCGCCGACTATCGCGCCGCGACGCCACGCGCGGCGACGGTGCTCGGGTCGGTCTTCTCGATCGACTCGATGCACGTCACCGCGTTCAGCGACGGAACGAGCGACGTCAATCTCGCACTCGGCCTGCACACGGACGGCCTCAAGCCGCGCTATCCCGCCTTCGCGGACTATCTCGCGAAGTACATGAATCCGGCGCGCTATCGACTCTCGGTCACGGACCGAAGCGGCGCGATCTGGTTCGACGTCCAGGGCGCCGACCGGCTCTTGAGCATTCACTATCGGTCGTCGCAGGGACGGCTCGTGCCGCTGTACGGCGCGGCGCGGACGCGGCCCGACACGATGGAGCTGCACCTCGACTTCACGACGAAGCTGAAGTTCTTCACGGTCGGGATGCACAATCTCGTCACGGAGCTGATCGTCACCGACTCGCCGCACGAGCTGGCGTGGACGTTCATCGCGCGGCGTGAGCCGGAGTGGAGCCTGCCGCTCATCACCGAGCATCTCATCCGGACGCCACTTCACAAGCCCTTCGAGGGAACAGGGGTCATCTTCCACCTCGGCGTTCGCGACAGTGCCGACGCGCAGACGCTGCTCGAGCGGCGCGCGCACGCCACCGTGCAGGAGAGCGCGATTCTACGTTTCCTCAACTCGCTCGGCTCCGGCGCGATGAGCGATCTCGCGGACCGCACCGAGCGCCAGGAGGAAGCGTTCCTGCGCGAGCTGTTCGTGGCGCTCCAGGCGGACGCGCGGGCCCTGGCGCCGTCGCTCGGTACAGCGCCGATGGCAGCGCCGGAGACCGAAAAGACGAGCGCCGCCGACCCGTAGCGGTCGGCGGCGCCCCATCCTACCTCTCTTTGCGTTCCGACGTGCCGCGCCGTGAGCGCCGGCTTAGCCGGAACTTGCCACGCGCGCTGTCATTGGAACTCTCCGTCCTACCGAGCAGCGGCGGGCAACATTCTTTTGGCCAAATCCATGCCAAAGTAACCGGTACTGATGGAGCTGAGGGGAATCGAACCCCTGACCTCTGCAGTGCGATTGCAGCGCTCTCCCAGCTGAGCTACAGCCCCGCACACGGAAACGGCCCCGCGAGCGGGGCCGCCGTGATTACGCTGTAATCTACGGATCGTTCCCCTATCTCGTCAAGCTGGACGCACTTGCCCTCGACCGCGTAACAACATGGTCGAGACCGATCGTCGTCCCCGTATCCCACATCTCGCGTCCGCTATTTTCTACACCCATGACCACCCCAAGCTCCGTCCG
This sequence comes from Gemmatimonas sp., assembly GCA_021154325.1. Lineage (GTDB taxonomy): Bacteria > Gemmatimonadota > Gemmatimonadetes > Gemmatimonadales > Gemmatimonadaceae > AG2. The sequence goes on along the minus strand of JAJKIR010000007.1, from coordinate 9,236 downwards.
CGATCCCGCGACCGCCGGGTTCAAATTTTCGGACCTACGCCCGACGGACGTCCTCGCCGCGAGCCGGCGGATCGAAGGGTTCGTACGGCGAACACCGCTCGTCCGCAGCACGGGGCTCAGTGAGATCGCCCGCGGTGATGTCTACCTCAAGCTGGAGAACGAGCAGATCACCGGCTCCTTCAAGCTGCGCGGCGCCTTCAATACCATCGCCTCGCTTCCGGCCGAGGTTCGCGCGCGCGGGATCGTCGCGTCCTCCGCCGGGAATCATGGAGTGGGCATCGCGTACGCGGCGCGGCACTTCAACGTGCCGGCGACGATCTTCGTCCCGCGCACGGCGGCGCAGGTGAAACGAGACGGGATCGCCGCGTTCGGCGCGACGCTCGACGCCACGCAGCCGCATTACGATGCAGCGATGGCGGCGGCGATGGTGTTCGCGGAGGAGCGCGGGGCAACGTTCATCAATCCATGCTTCGGCAACGCCCTCATCGCCGGCCAGGGCACTGTGGCGTTGGAGATTCTGAGCGAGATTCCCGATCTCGCGACGCTGGTCGTGAACGTCGGCGGAGGCGGACTGCTCGCGGGCTGCGCGAGCATCATCCGCCCGCTCTCGCCCAGTACGAGGATCGCCGGCGCGCAGAGCGTGCGGACGGCGGCGATGGCGCGGTCGATGGCGGCGGGACACGTGGTGGAGATCGACGACGAGCCGACGATGGCGGAGGGACTCGCGGGTCAGATCGACGAGGCTGGGCTGGAGATCGGCCAGCATGCGCTCGACACGATCGCCACGGTGAGCGAGGAACAGATCGGCGCGGCGATCGCGTGGCTCTGGCGCGAGCACGACGCGCGCGTGGAAGGAGCCGGCGCCGCCGGGACGGCGGCGTTGCTCTCGGGCGCGCTGGCTCCATTAGCCACGCCCGCCGCCATCATCGTCAGCGGCGGGAATATCGACGCGTCACGTTTCGAGCAGTTGGCGGGTACTGAAGGCGCCCGCGAGCCGGCGACGCGTTAGGCGTTTCGCGCGTCAAGCGTTGAGCCTACGATCAAGCCCAACGCCTAACGCGATGGTGCCGAGCTAGTGATTCACACTCCGATCCGCGGCGCCCGAGGACGAGGAACGAGACTCGCCGCCGAGTGAGCTGTTGGTGCCGCGCACTCCCTGCGTGTTCGTGCTGACGCCATTCGCCGGTCCGTTGCCGGAGCCATGCAGTCCGACCTCGCGGTCGGTAAGCGTGCCGCGGGAGTTCTGGCTGGTGCCGTCTCCACCAAGGCCGCCCTGCGTGTTGGTTTCCTGCCCCGGCGTTCGCGAACGCGAATGACCACGTGCTTCGCCGCCACGACGACCGATCATCGCCATGTGCTCGCGATTGCGGCTCACGGCCTGGCCGCCCTTGCGACCGGCATTCCGCGCTTCATCTGAATCGAATTCGTGCGCGGTGCCCTTGGCGTGGGCTGCCTTGCCGCCCTTGCTCGCGATCTCGCGCTGCTTACCTCGATCCATCGACGCGAAGCCACGATTGCTGCGCCGACCGGAGCCACCCTGCATGTCGCTGCCCGTGTCGCCCCCCCCATCGCGCTGCCGGTCGCGGTCGACCGCTTCATCATTGCGATCGTCGTTGCCTAGTCTGTTCGGCATCCTGCTCCTCCCAAGAATTCTCTAACACGGTTTGCAAACACTGACGATTCCCAGCACAACGCGTGCTCGAAGCATCGTCACCGGACTTGAGGCCCCCCCGGGCCACTGCTACAACGCGAAATGCAAACTGCGGACCCCTACCCCCGCTGCACGTCGTGGCACGCGTCACACCACACGCGTTCATGCGGCCGTCGTCTCTCCACCGAGCAGCGTGAGGATCTCTCCGGTGATGTAGCTCGAGTCCGCGCTCGACGCGAAAAACACATACGCTGGCGCGACCTCCTCCGGCTGACCCGGACGCTCCATGGGCGTCTTCTTTCCGTGCTCCGCCGCCTTCTTCGGCTCCTTGTCCGCAACATTGAGCGGGGTCCAGATCGGACCCGGCGCGACGCAGTTCACGCGAATGCCCTTCTCGACGAGACTCTGCGCGAGCGATTTCGTGAAGGCGTGGATGGCGCCTTTCGTCGCCGAGTAGTCGAGCAATTCCTTACTTCCCTGCATGCCGGTGATGGAGCCGGTATTCACGATCGCGCTGCCTTTCTCCAAGTGCGGGATCGCGGCGCGCGCCATGAAAAAGTAACCAAAGATGTTCGTGCGGAACGTACGCTCGAGTTGCTCGTCGGAGATCTCCTCGATGGACGACTGATGCTGCTGGAAGGCGGCGTTGTTCACGAGCACATCGAGCCGTCCGAGCTCGCGCACGGTCTGCTGCACCGCCCTGCCGCAGAATTTCGCGTCGCGCACGTCGCCGGGAATGAGGACACATCGCTGCCCCTCTGCTTCGACCGCGGCGCGCGTCTCGTCGGCATCGCGCTCCTCCTCGGGCAGGTACACGATGGCGACGTCGGCGCCTTCGCGCGCGTAGAGCACCGCTACCGCGCGCCCGATGCCGGAGTCGCCGCCCGTGATGAGCGCGACGCGGCCTTTTAACTTTTCTGAACCGCGATAGCCGGGCGCTTCATAACGCGGCCGCGGCTTCATCTCGGCTTCGAGGCCGGGCTTCGCCTGATGCTGCGCCGGAAACGGTGGCTTCGGCTTTCGGCCGCTCCGCTGGTCCCCGCCGCTGCTCGAATCGCGGCGCGCAGTCTTCTTTGCACGCGCACGCGTGCCACGCGATGTCTTCGGACTCGGCATTCGCCTCTCGGGAATTGGTCCGGCGCACTGCCGCAAGACTGGGGCCGCCAATGGAGGCCCTTCCTTATATTCACGGCCATGTCGCTTAGCGTACGCTTCCTCGGCACCGCGGCCTCGCGTCCCACCGTCGAGCGCAACGTCGCCGCGCTCGCCCTCATGCGCGAGGGCGAGACGCTGCTCTTCGATTGCGGGGAGGGCACGCAGCGGCAGATGATGCGCTATCACATCTCGTTCGCCGTCGCCGACATCTTCTTCACGCACTTCCACGCCGATCACATCATCGGCATCATCGGGTTGATGCGAACGATGGCGCTCCAAGGCCGCACCGACCGCCTCACGCTCTGGGGGCCCCGCGGCGCGACGCGCGTGCTGCGACGCGCCGAGCAGTTCGGCTTTGATCGACTCGGATTCCCCGTGGAGATCACGGAGCTGGAAGCCAATCAACCGCTAAAACGGAACGGCTATGAGCTCGTACCGTTCGAGGTGGATCATCGCGGCTCGCTCTCGCTCGGCTACGCCATTGTCGAGGAGACAAGGAAGGGGCGCTTCAACCCGGACCTCGCGCGCGAGCTGGGGATTCCAGAAGGTCCGCTCTGGGGACAGATCCATCGTGGCATCGCGGTGACGCTGCCGGACGGACGCATGATCGATGCGTCGCAGCTCGTCGGCCCCACGCGGCCGGGCCGTCGCGTCGTGATCACGGGCGACACGCGTCCGTGCGCGACGACGATCGAGATGGCACGGAACGCCGACCTGCTCGTGCACGAATCCACGTTCGGTGACGAGGAGGCCGAGCGTGCGATCGAGACGGGGCATTCGACGGCGCGGGAGGCGGCGATGGTGGCGCGCGATGCCGACGTGCGTCGCCTGGTGCTCACGCACTTCTCGGCGCGCTACTCGTACGACGCGTCAGAGCTGGAGCGCGAAGCGCGGCAGGTCTTCCCGAAAGTCATCGCGGCGCGCGACGGTACCGAGATCGAGGTGCCTTTCGCGGAACGTGGGACGCGGGACGCGGGGCGCGGGGCCGAAGACGCGGTGGGCGGGGTGCGCGAATAAGCAAATTCGCATCCCTCGTCCCGCATCCCTCGTCCCGCCTCCGCTAGCCGTCCGAACCCTGCACCGGGAGCAGTCGATCGGGGCGTGAGACGGACATCGAGCGCCGAAAGAGCCGCGCGACGTCGACGTCGCTGAGCGAGTCGAGCACCTGCTTCGGGGAGAGCCGCGCCGTCACGCTGCGCGCCTCGGGGCCGTTGCTGAGGAACCAGTTGTAACGATCGAGCCGCGAGCTCTGGCCGTTCGGATGGCGAAAGAGGACCATCGCGTTGCTCGAACCCGGCAGGGCGACGTCGACCTTCCATACGATGCCGTCGGGAGATCTGAAGCTTCTCATTTTTTCTCGTTCAGTAAACGCTGATCAACCAACGAGGGATGGCGAGAGCGGCTGGCGGCCCGCGTAGCCGGCGTCGACGTCGTGCCAGAACTGGATCTCCGGCTCGCCGAGTCGCCAGCAGAGCAGGATCTGGCGGCCATTCATCTCACTCGGGAAGTCGACGAGGCCGAGGCGCCGGTCCTTGAGCTCGATGCCCAGCTGCGCCAACTCCTGCTGGAAACCGTCGATCTCCTTCGCGAGCGCCAGTGCGTCGCGCTCGAGCTCCTCGGCGCGCTCGCGAGGCTCGCCAGCGCGCGCCGTCGACGCAACGAGATCGAGCTCGAGGATCTTCTCGCGCCAGAGTCGGTGCTGGCGCACGACATCCTCGACGATCTTGCGAACGAGTGGCAGCGTGCGGTTCGCGCGTTCGACGGTGAACAGCGTCATGATGGGGAAGTTAGTGTCAGATCTCCCTACTCACGAGACTAACACCACGGGAGCGGCGTCACGTCACCGGGTTCGCGCTGCGCTCGCGCTGCTGCGCTTCCCGCTCGCGCTCCTCGAGCCGCCGCGCTCGCCGCTCCTTCGCCGCCTCGAAGCGACGCTGCTCGTCTGGCGTTTCGGGGATGAGGCCAGGTACCTCGACCGGGCGACCATCACGATCCACGGCGACGAAGGTCAGATAGCACGAGTTCGTATGGCGGCGTCGGCCGGTGAGCAGCTCCTCGGCCTCGACGCGCACTCCGACCTCCATCGACGTTCGGCCGACGTAATTCACACTCGCCTTCATGACGACCAGGTCGCCGAGGTGGATGGGCTCGCGGAAATCCACGCGGTCGATCGATGCCGTGACGACGCTGGCGCGTGAGTGGCGGAATGCGGCGATCGCCGCCGTCTTGTCCATCATCGAGAGGATGACGCCGCCGAAGATATGTCCAAGGTTGTTAGCGTCCTGCGGCATCATCAACTCGGAGGATTCGTGCTGACTCTCCTTGACGGTCTTTGCCGCGCGAGGGCGTTCGCTCATACGTGGTGGCGTGCGCGCCGGACCGTGCTGGCGAATTCGGCAAAGCGTGGCTTGGTGATATGTGCACTTGGGCGGGCGTCGCGCACGCTTCTGGTGCTCTCGTCGTAGAGCGAGGCCTCGTTGAACGCGCGGGTCAGCGCCCGGCGCTGCGCGCTGTCGAGTGCGGGGCGGTCCAGCCAGAAGGTGTGAAGAACAGGGGCTGCGACGACGCGGACGGGCCACTCGTTGGTGCCGGCGACGAGGACGAGCCGAGCGGTTTGCGCGGAGGAGTCGTAGTGCGCGACGAGATCGTAGCCCACTGACGTTAGGCGACCCCATCGGTCGAGGTCGTTTTCGGCGTGTGCGAAGTCGTGCTCGATAGCTGCCCACCAGCTCGGTGACGGTGGGCTTAGCGTATTCAATGGAAGCACCTCGTCTGGAACATCGGCGCCGCGCTGAGGAACATCGAACTCCACGGCAATGTTGCTGTCGGGCACGGTGAGCACGAAGCTGCGATCGTCGAACCGGGCGTGAGAGAGCGCGGCGACGGCTTGGCGCGCAGACTCCCGGGAATCGCCACGCACTGAATCGATCGCCGAGGTCAGCTCGCGCCTACCGCTGTCGATGAGAGCGCTTGCGACGGCCGATGGAAAGAGATCAGAGACGAGCGCCGGCTTGCCGGAGCGGAGGTCGATGACGCCCCGCCGCGTCGCGTGCCACGGCTGAAGCCCGGTCATCGTGACGTCGACGTGATATTCATATGAGAGATAGGGACCATGGACGTCGACGACCTGGAGGTCGGCCAGGGCCTGGGTCGGCGGATCCTCGTCGCCATCTTCGTCCGGCGACAGCCGGTGTGCGCGCGGATGGGCGACGCTGTACTCGTGGGCGACTCGGGGCACGATCGAATCCTCGAAGACGACGGCCGAGTCGCCATGCTCGAGATCGCGTCGATAGACGCGAAGGCCGACGAGCAGGGCGTCGGAATAGGAACGATCGTCATCGGCGATGAAGATCTCGTAGAAGCGGCCGTCGTAGCGTGCCAGCGTGAGCGGCGCGCCGCGAGCACGAACCTTCGCGCCCTTGGTCGAGATCCAGAAGGTCGAGTCCTGAGTGGCGACGAGAAACTCTGCCGGCGGCGGCGTCGGGGCGCGCGCGCCGCCATTATCGCGCGGGGCGCATCCGCCGCTCACCGCAAGGAGGAGCAGACCGAACGTTTTAGCCTTACGGGGCGAGTGAGGTGCCATCGGTCGGGAAATATAGGTGACTTACAGCGTCACTCGCGGAGTGGTGTAGTAAAGAAACGATCGGCACGCGCAGGTCGTCATTTTCGGAGTCATTCTGCTCGTTCAATTCTTCGCCGTGTGATATGGGTCATCTTCGTCGAGGTTCGTTCGTCGTCGCGCTTGTCCTGACCGCCTGCACGGCGGCATCGGAACACAGCGACAAGCCCGCCGGAACGCCGGCGCCCGAGCAGCGGGTCGCTGCCGTCGCCGCGCCGGCGTCGCCGACTCGTGAGGCATCGTCCCCTGCCGCCGTCGCGGTCGCGAATGGCGCCGTGGGCGCGCCAATCTCACCGCGGATCGTGGCGCTTCGGGATCCCGCAGCGACGCCGGTAATTCGCGGGTTGTACGTCAATCGGTTTGCCGCCCAGAGCGCGCGGAAGATGAGGTGGTTGATCGGCGTCGCGGATTCGACGGAGATCAACGGATTCGTCATCGACATGAAGGACGAGTTCGGGCTCAACTTCCGCTCCGAGAATGCAGAGTTCCGGAAGAATGCGGGCGTGGGCCACGGAATGGTGCGCGACGTGCGCGCGCTGCTCGACACGGTTCACGCCCACAACATCTTCGCGATTGCGCGCATCGTCGTCTTCAAGGACCCGACGACCGCGCAGGCGAATCCGTCGTGGACCATCCGCGCGCCGGACAGCTCGATCTGGCACGACAAAAAGGGCACGTCGTGGGTCGATCCGTACAACAAGGCGCTCTGGGATTACAACATTGGTATCGCGGAGGAGCTGGTGCATCTCGGCTTCGACGAGATCCAGTTCGACTACATTCGCTTTCCAGAGCCGTACAAGAGTCTTCCCCACCAGGTGTTCCCGGCGTCAAACGGGATGTCGAAGCCGGATCTACTGGCCGCGTTCCTCAAGACAGCACACGAGCGGCTGAACAAGCTCGGCGTCCGATCGACGGCCGACGTGTTCGGGTTCGTCGCGACGGTCCACGGGCCGCTCGAGATAGGACAGTGGTGGGAGAAGCTCGCGCCGGTGACGGATGTGCTGCTGCCGATGACGTATCCGTCGCACTTCCCGCACGGCTCGTTCGGTATCGCGCGCCCGAACGCGGAGCCGTACCAGATCCAGAAGATCTCGGCCGACACGGCGCGCGTGCGCGATCACAAGCTCGGGATCACGGCGCCGGAGCACGTGCGGCCGTGGATCCAGGCGTTCTCGTTAGGCAAGCCACCGTACGGCGCCGCGGAGGTCGAGGAGCAGAAGCGTGGCATCTACGACGCGGGCTTCGATGGCTGGGTGCTCTGGCATCCGGGGTCGAAGTACGCGCCGTTCCTGCCGGCCTTCGAGAAAGGCGAACTGGTAACGCATAAGAAGCAGCTATAAAACAGTTATTAGTCCATAGTCCATAGCTATCAGGGAGTCCGGAACGAAGCGTTGATGGGATCAAAAGCAGATCCCATCGGCGCTTCGTTCCTTGCTACCTGATAACTATCGACTGATAGCTATGGACTGCGTTTAACAGTCTTTCGACTTCGTCCGAAGTCGTGTAGCAGGAGCAGCCGACGCGGACGACGCCATCGGCGGATTGGCCGAGGCGCTCGATGACGGTTGCCGCGTAGAAGTCGCCGTTGGAGACGAAAAGACCGCGCCGCGCGAGCGTGCGCGCGATGTCATCGGTCTTGTGGCCGCGCAGCGTGAAGGCCAGCGTCGGCGTGCGCGGCGTGCCGGGGCGCGGACCGTAGAGCGTGACGCCGTCGATCTCCGAGAGCGCGCTCCAGAGACGCGCCAGGAGCACCGCACCGCGGCGTCGCAGCGCCTCGAAGGTGAGGCCGAGTGCGGCGCGGCGCGCCGAGCGGTCACCGCTGACCAATGGCGACCGGTCGCCGGCGAGTGAAGCGAGGAAGTCCACTGCGGCGGCGGCGCCGACGATGCCTTCGTGGTTCTGCGTCCCTGTCTCGAGACGCTCGGGCGAGGTGTTGGGCGCGGGATCGAGGCGCGGCACGTCGACGCGCTCGAGCAACGCGCGCTTTCCATAGAGAATGCCCACGTGCGGACCATAGAACTTGTACGCCGAGCAGGCGAGGAAATCGCAGTCGAGCGCCTGTACGTCGATCAGCTCGTGTGGCGCGAGGTGCACAGCGTCGACGAAGACGAGCGCTCCCGCGGCGTGCGCGAGCTCGGCGGCGCCGCGCACGTCGGTGATGGTGCCTAACGCGTTCGACGCGGCGCCGATGGCGAGGAGGCGCGTCTTCGGCCCGAGCAGGCGCTCGAGGTCGCGCCAGTCGAGGCGGCCGTCGCCGGTGTTCATCTTCACCGTTCGCACGGTGACGCCGCGCTCCGTCGCGAGAGCGCGCCAGGGCGCGACGTTCCCGTGATGGTCGAGCTCCGTCACGACGATCTCGTCGCCGGCCTTCCACTCGCGCCCGAGGCCGCGGGCAAGATGGAAAGTCAGCGTCGTCATGTTCTGACCGAAGGCAATCTCGTCGGCCGACGCGTTGAAAAAGTCGGCGAAGGTCTCGCGCGCGGCGAGAAGCAGGGCGTCCGTCTCCTCGCTCGTCGGATACTGCCAGTGCGTGTTGGCGTTGTGGTGGTAGAGGTACTCCTCCATGGCCGCGACGACCGATCGGGGAACCTGCGTACCGCCCGGGCCGTCGAAGTAGGCCACCGGATGTCCGTCGTGCACGCGTTCAAGCGCGGGGAACTGGCGGCGGATCTGATCGACATGCGCGGCGTCATCCATAGCGCCGTGTTCAGCTGCGAGGGTCAAGGTCATGCGATCTCCACTCCGGCCCATTGTTCGATGATCTTCACGGTCTCCACGTGATCCGCCACCTCGCCTAACGAGTTGTGGGCG
>JAJKIR010000006.1 GCA_021154325.1 Gemmatimonas sp. | reverse complement strand
CAATGCCAAGCGCCGCCGGCATCAGACTAATCGGCACGAGCGCCGCCGCGTTCAGCGCGGCCTGCCGGAAGGTCATCGCGCCCGTCTGGTCCTCGATGCTGAGCATGCGGAGCCCGGCACGCGCGTAATCGGCGCGGTACATCCAGCTGAGCGCGAGGAAATGCGGCATCTGCCAGAGAAAGAGAATGCCGAAGAGCACCCACGCCCCGACGTCGAGCGGGGCGCCGGTCGCTGCCCATCCACCAACGATCGGGAGGGCGCCGGGCACGGCACCGACCAGTGTCGCGATCGACGACCGGCGCTTGAGTGGCGTGTACGCAAACACGTAACTCACGAGCGTGAGGGCGGCGAGGGCGGCGGTCGCGACGTTGACGAGCAGCGCGAGCTGCGCGACGCCGAGCACGGCGATCGACCACGCGAACCATCTCGCCGCCGCGGGCTCGAGCCTGCCCGCCGGAAGCGGCCGCAGGCGCGTCCGGTTCATCAGCATGTCCACATCGCGCTCGGCAATCTGATTCATCGCGTTGGTGCCGCCGGCGACGAGGGCGGTGCCGCAGAGCAGGTTGGCGAGAATCCACAGCTGCACGAGAAGCGGCGCGGTGCCAGCGTTTCCGCCAAAGCCCACGCGCGCGGCCGCTGGCAGCCCGACGACGAACCCCGCAGCCACCGTGACGAGGACGAGGGCGACGATGCGCGGCTTCGTGAGCGCGAGGAAGTCGGCCGGCGCGCCTAACGACGCGGCGGCTGCGACTGGGGTGGGACGCGCGGGCGCTACCAAATGAACTCCGTGATGACGGCGCAGACAAGAACCGCGAACAGCGGCAGCGGCGCAATCGCGAGGATCCGCAGCCGATTCGGCTCGAAGCGCAGATGCATGTAATAGAGGCCCACGAGCGCAGCCTTGTAGAAGGCCATGCCCACGAGAATCAGGATGATGGCGGTCTTCGACCAGGGCAGGAACGCCACCGTGAGCTCCAGCGCGGTGAGCACGGCGAGGAACACCCAGATGAGGATGTAGTTGGGATGGGCGTGGGTGCTGCGGTGAGGTGCTGCTTGAGGTTCTGTCATGGCGGTGGTTGGTGGCTGGTGATTGGTGGCTGGTCAGTGGCGAGTGGCGAGTGGCGAGTCACCAACCACCACCAACCAAGCACCAGTCACTCTAGATCAGATAGACGATGGTAAACAGGATGATCCAAACGAGATCGACGAAGTGCCAGTACAGGCCAATGACTTCGACGCCACGGTGATCGGCTTGCGTGTACTTCCCGCGGAAGGCTTTCAGCGTCACGTAGATCATGCAGATCACGCCCATCGTGACGTGGAAGCCGTGGAAGCCCGTCATCGTGTAGAACGTCGAGCCGTACAACCCTTCACTCGGCACGAAGCCTTTCTCGATGAGATGCGTGTATTCGTAAACTTGAACGCCGACGAAGCTCGCGCCGATGATGCATGTCGCCACGAGCCAGAGGCGAAGCTGCCGGAGCAGTCCGTCCTGCACGGCGGCGAACGCCTTTACCATCGTCACACTGCTGCAGATGAGCAGGAACGTGTTCACCGCCGTCACCGGGATGTTCAGCACCTCGCCCGGGTTCTTCCACGACGACGGATGCGCGAAGCGCAGAATCACGTACGTCCCGATGAGTGCCGTGAAGAACATCACCTCGGAGCCGAGGAAGATCCACATCCCCAGCTTCTCGGTGTACACGCCCGCTCCCGCCTCGCGTGCTGGCGGCGGGAGCATGACGTCTTCCGTGTGGATCGCTGCTGCATGCGCCATGTTCGAGTCTCCTAATCGCCGGCGGGTTGCGTATGCGGCGCGCCATAGCCGCCACCGGGCGTCGGCACGTTTTGCGGGATGTAGTCCTGGTCGGAATGGGGAGAGCTGTACTCGTACGGGCCGCGGTACACGGTCGGCACGGTGGCGAAGTTGCCGTGCGGCGGCGGGGACGGGAGCGTCCACTCCAGGCCATTGTCGAGCCACGGATTGTTCGGCGCCTTCTCACCCTTGAACCAACTCATGATGAAGTTGGCCGCGAAGATGAATTGCGTCGCGAACAGAAGGAACGCGCTGATGGAGATGAACGTGTTCACCGGCTGCAGGTCCTTCAGGAAAGCGTACTGCGTCGGGTCGTAGATGCGCCGCATGTGGCCGTGGAGCCCGAGCTGGTGCATGGGGAAGAAGGTGCAGTTGTAGAAGACCAGTGTCAGCCAGAAGTGCACCTTTCCCACGGTGGGATTCATCATCCGGCCGAACATCTTCGGGTACCAGTACGTGACGGCCGCGAAGATCGCGAACAGGCTGCCGCCGAAGAGCACGTAGTGGAGATGGGCGACGATGAAGTACGTGTCGTGGATGTAGATGTCGAACGGCGAGGCGGCCATGAAGACGCCGCTCAATCCACCGATCACGAACATCGACACGAAGGCCAGCGCATGCAGCATCGGCACGTGAAAGGTGATCTGCCCCTTCCAGATCGTGCCTAACCAGTTGAAGGTCTTGATCGCCGACGGCACCGCGATGAGCAGCGTCGAGATCATGAACGTCGTGCCTAACGTCGGATTCATCCCGCTCTGGAACATGTGGTGACCCCACACGCCCCATCCCAGGAAGCCGATCGCGATGATCGCCAGCACCATCGAGGTGTAGCCGAAGACCGGCTTGCGTGCACCATTCGCGATGATGTCCGACACCATTCCCATCCCTGGGAGAATCAGGATGTAGACCTCGGGATGGCCGAAGAACCAGAAGAGGTGCTGCCAGAGCAGCGGCTGTCCCCCCGCCTGCGGATCGAAGAAGTGCGTGCCTATCGTCTGGTCGAAGAGCAGCAGAATCGCGGCTCCGGAGAGAACGGGGATCGCCAGGAGCACCAGACACGCCGTCACGAACAGCGCCCAGATGCTGAGCGGCAGCCGGAACCAGTTCATTCCCGGCGCACGCAGGTTGATCACGGTCGTGATGTAGTTGAACGATCCCATAATTGACGACAGGCCGAGCACGATCAGACTCACGCACCAGAAGATCTGGCCGAGGTGCACGCCGGTGAGATCGGAGCGTGCGCTGAGCGGTGCGTACGACGTCCAGCCGGCCGCCGCACTGCCACCCTCGACGAAGAATCCCGCGAGCATGAGCAGACCGGCGGGCACCGCCGTCCAGAACGACGCCATGTTGATCCGCGGGAACGCCATGTCGGGCGCGCCGATCTTGAGCGGGATCAGGTAATTCCCGAACACGCCGACGAGGAGCGGCATGATGGCGAAGAACACCATGAACGTGCCGTGCATCGTCACCGCCGAGTTGTAGAACTCGGGGAGCACGACGCCGCCGGAGGTATAGGTATCCGGGAGGAGCGTGCCGCCGGGCAGCGGCTTGCCGGGGAATCCGAGCTGCCAGCGCATGACCATCGCCAGCATTCCGCCCAGAAGCAGGAACGTCAGGCTCATGATCAGGAACTGAATCCCGATGATCTTGTGATCCGTCGAAAATATGTATTTGCGAATGAACGACCTGTCGTCCACGTGTTCGTGGCCGTGGTCGTAGGTGAACGGAGTGGTGCCGGTCGCGGTCGTCGCCATAGTGGAGGCTCTCAGCGTTGTGCGACCGCGTGGGCCTGTTGGGCCACCCAGCGGTCGTAGTCTTCCTGCGTGTGGACGGTGACGATGGCGCGCATGCGGTAGTGTCCCAACCCGCAGAGCTCCGCGCATCCGAGCTCGTACTCACCCACCTTCGTGGGCTGGAACCAGACGCGAATGTGCATCCCGGGAACCGCGTCCTGCTTGATCCGGAACGAGGGGACGAAGAACGAGTGGATGGCGTCCACCGACGTCAGTGTCGCGACGGTTGGCTTGTCCACCGGGACATGCAGTTGTCCCCGAACCGTAAAGTCGTCCGTCGTGCCGAGCTTTCCGTCCGCGCCCGGATATGTGATGTTCCACTCGAACTGCTTCGCGGCGATGCCGATCGGCATCGCGTTAGGCGGCACGCCCTCGCGCCCCTTGATCTTGTCCCACGCCGGCGCGCTCAGGAGGCCGATGACGACGACCACGACCGCGGTGACGCTCGTCCAGATGATCTCCGCTCGTGTGCTGCCGTGGACGTACGTCGCCTTGCCGCCTGGGCGCTTGCGGTACTTGACGAGGAACACAACGAGCGCGATCTCGACGGCGAAGAAAGCGACGCCCGTGACGACGAGAATCAGGTAGTAGATCCAGTCGATGTCGCCGACGAATGTCGACGCGCCCGGCGGCAACATCCAGCTCAGGAAGTTGCCCATGTCAGGCCTTCGGACCGCTGAAGGTGAAGTCGGCCGTCTTCGTTTCGCCTGCACCGACGGTGACGGTCGTCTGCTGCGTCCCCAGCTTCTCGTGCCAGGCTTTGATCGTGTATGTGCCGGCCGGCAGGTTCTTGATCGAGAACGACCCATCTTCTCCCGACGTCGCGAAGAACGGATGTGGCAGCACGCCGACGTAGGCATGCATCCAGCCGTGCACGTTGCACTCGAGTGGCACCATCACCTCGGGCGATGCGAAGGTGCGCTTCGAGGTCATCCCGGCAGACGGCTGGCTGATATTGAAGCCACGATTCACCTTCGGAACGGCTTTGATGTTGTGCAGCACGTTGTCGCTGTTCTTGATCACGATGTCCTCGCCAACGACGGCGCCGAAGATGCGTGGATGGTAAAGGCATCCATTCTGATCGATCGTGTCGGCCGCAGCCGCCGAATACTTGGCGCCGTTAGGTACACCGCTGTCGACATAAACGAACACGTTGCCGAGCTTGCCGTCCTTCACGACGTACTGCGGATCGGTCGGAGGAGACGTGTACTTGCCGGCGCAGGCGCTTTCCTGACTCATGTCGATCTTAGGGTTCGTCGGCGCCGTGCCGGTGAAATGAATGACGCCCGAGACAGTGGCATTGCCGGTTGGACCGCCGGCACCGCCGCCGCCCGATTGCGGGACAGCACCAGTACTGCCGCCCGTGTTCCCCGCGTCGCTCCCCGAGCTCTTCCCGCCACATCCCCAGATCCCCGCGGCGAGGGCAACCGCCCCAAGCATCACTCGTCTCATCGTTCCTCCATAGGTGATGAATCCGTTGCTCCATTGGCACGCCCGTTCTTCTGGGCGCGTGTTACCAGCAACATTCCCAACCCGGCGGAGAGCGCGATCATCGCGATTGGCGCGACGAAGACGCGCGTCGGCGTCGGTACATCGAGGTACACGGCGTACCAGGTACTCACCGCGCCGCGCACCTCGTCCTCGCCGCTCGAGCCGTCCGCGGCATAGAAGGCAATCGGGATCGCGCGTCCTTCGCCGAACCGCGGCACTTTCGTGGTGTCGGACGAGGCGAGCGGACGCGTGAAGACGACCTGCCACTGGCCATCCGCGTACCGCGCGCTCTGCGTGACGCTCCCGTTAGGCAGGGCGGTGAAGTGTCCGAGCCCCGCTTCCGAGCCTTCTTCCACCTTCGGCTCACTCGACCAGCGCCACGCATAGACGGGACTCTTGGTGTCACCCCCGAGGAAGTACGGACGCTTCGATTCGTCGCTCGGGTTCTGCGCCCACTGCACGACGAGCCGATCGGGGCCCTGCTGCGTCGCGAGGGGACCGTCGACGTCGGTGAGCGTCTTCGACATGCGGCCGAGCCACTCGTCCCAGATCGGGTCGGGGCTCTTCGAGGGATCGTCCCATGAGACTCGTAAGGCGAGCGAACGGCCGTCGTGAAGCGCCTGCACCCAGAGGCCATCGACCGCGGGCGCGAACCAGCGGGGCTTGGCGATGATCTGTCCGACGACCGGAATCCAGAAGCGCTCGACGGTGGCCCATGCCGCGTCGTCGGGCGTCGCCGGCAGCTTCTGCGCGAGCGCGGCCCGCACGACCTCGCGCGACTCGGGTGTCTTCTCGGGCGAGAGGCTGTGCACGTACTGCGCGACGCGCCAGAGCTGCTCGTCGGTGATGAGCTTGTTCTCGACCGCGTCCTGAAACGATGGCATCGGCGTTCCGTCGAGTCCCGTGCGCAGGCGCGTGTAGATGTCGCTCACGGAATTGCCGCCGCGGAACTTCCAGTTCTCGGTGAGATCGGCAGGACGAATCGGATTGCCGTAATCATCCTTGAGCGTCGGCGCGGACTTTCCATCGGCGCGTCCCGCAAGGCCGTGGCACTTGTAGCACTCGAGCTTCTGGAATACGGCCTTGCCGTCCGCGACGCCATCGCCGCCCGGAGCCTTGCCAATCGCGATCGCTTTCGCGGCCGCGCCCTTGAACGAGTTGGGCGAGAAGGTCTTGAGGTATTGGACGACGGCTCCGATCTCGGCCGCGCTCAGCCGCGACTTCCACTCCGGCATCGCGGTGCCCGGCATTCCTACCTCGACGATACGGCGCAGGTCGTCGTCGGTGGGTATCTCACCACTGGCAGTGGTTCGAATCTTATAAACTGCTTTCGTGAAGTCGCGCGGATGCGGCAGCATCGTCTTCGCGCCGACTCCATCGCCGGCACCGGTCTCGCCGTGGCAGCCGGAGCACCACTTGTTGTAGATGGTTTTGCCGTCTTGGGCAGAGAGCTTCCCGGTCGTGGCGAACGAGAGCAGGGCGGCGGCCATCGCGATCCAATGTTGGCCACTAGACCCGACCGAGATCAACTGCTTAAACACGGACAAGGCCGGACGAAGCACGGACACTTTGCGGACGAAAGAGCGATCACGATCCCTTTCAAAAGAGCGGTTTACGCCGTTCTGTCTGCGATTTGTCGGCGAAGTGTCCGGCTCTGTCCGCGTGAAAGCAGTTGATGCCTGCGTCTGCAAGGAGTTGGCGCTGGTCCGAGTGCGCTGACTCATTTCGCACCCCCTGCCTTCGGTGCGTTAGGCGCCGCGGGCTGCTTCGCCCCAGTTGGATTCTTTCTTTCCTCCGGTGACGCCTCCCAGCGACGTGGCTGCCAACCAGCCTGGTCGTAGAGGAACATCACGACCGACCAGATCTCGTCCTCGGTGAGGTAGTTCTCCCAGACGGGCATGGCCGAGTTCCAGGGCGTGCCTTCGCGCGGAAGCCCTGGGCCGCCTTTCGCGACGCGCCAGAAGACGTAGCTCTCGGTGAGCTGCGCGATGGTGCCGTTGTCGGAGAAGTTCGCCGGCGCTGGGCTGAAGCCGTGGGCGTAGTGGCCCGCGCCATCGAGACGATCGCCATGGCAGGCGATGCAGTTCTGGTAGTAGACGCGCTTGCCCTCGCGGAGATGATCTGCCATCGAGCCGCTTTTCCGCAGCGGATTCTCGAGTCCCGAGAGCTGCATCGCCTTGCCGCGGAAGGTGATCTGTCCCGGCGGCGCGGGGTGGATCGAGCGGAGCTGGATTGGCGCCTCGACTTTGGGACGCGCCTGTTGATAAGTCGCGAAACCGAGGAGGACAGGCACGGCGACGAGGAGCCCGCCGCGGAGCCATCGCTTGTCCTGGTCGACGAGCGTCGCATGCAGTGGCTGCTTGAAGGTGCGCCACCGGAGCTCGTCGCTGCTGACGAAGATGAGGATGCCGACGATCGCGATGAACATATACTGAAGTACGACGCTCCCTGGGACGGGCGCGCTCGCGACGCGGAAGAGCGGTGGGACGTACCGCACCCCGACGGTGAAGGCGAGGTACGACACCACCAACAGCAGTACGGCCTGCCAGAACGGATGACGGAGAAAGAGGCGAAGTCTCGTCATTTCTTGTTCGCGAGGAAGGTGACCAGCGCCTCCAGCTGCG
This sequence comes from Gemmatimonas sp., assembly GCA_021154325.1. Lineage (GTDB taxonomy): Bacteria > Gemmatimonadota > Gemmatimonadetes > Gemmatimonadales > Gemmatimonadaceae > AG2. The sequence goes on along the minus strand of JAJKIR010000006.1, from coordinate 2,609 downwards.
CGGCGGTGAGCATCTGTCCGAACGTCGCGGGCATCATCCCCGCGAACTTCTCGAAGCCTTTCGTCGTGTCACTCTTCGGGTCGATGATCTTTCTCCGAATCGACGCCGCGGAACGGCGGCTGCCAATGTGATCCCACGACGGGCCGACTGCGCCGCCCTTGCCGTCCATCTGGTGGCAGCCGATGCATCCCTTCTCGCTGTAGAGCGCCACCGGGTCCAGCGTTGCCGTCATCGCCGGTCCTGTCGGAGCCGGTGCCGCGCCTTTCGCCGGTGCCGACTTCGCGATGTCCTCGCCGGTGACGTCGACTTCCCCGCCTTGCGACTCCAGAAAAGCGACCGCGGCCCAGATCTGATCATCCGACAGCTGCTTGCGCATGTCGGGCATGATCGGATCGAATCCCTGGACGATGTACGCCTGCGGCTGGGTCAGCGACTCGTAGAGATAGGCCTTGCACGCCATGCCGGGCTTGCGGGTGCCACATCGCGCGCCGACCGCTCCCTGTCCCTTGTAATCGGTGATGAGATTGGGCGCGCGAGTGCCGAGTCCGTGGCAAGCAGTGCAGCCACCGGCACCATTATAGATCTTCTCACCGGCGGCGACGAGCGCCTCCGGAGTGACCCCGCTGCCTAACGCGAGCGCCTCGGGGACCTCGGACTGCAGCTGTGGAATGATGTGGGCGACGGTCGTGTAGAAACCCACCACGAGGAGCGCGATCGCCAGCACCTTGAGATTCGTCTTCCACATGGCGTCAGTCTCCCGTGACCGGAGCGGCGCCCGGCCGCGCGACGGCGATGCCCGGGGGAATCGCGACACCGTGCGGCTCCGGCGCGACGGCGTGGGATGCCCGCTCGGCCAGACCGCCGAGCCAGAAGATGAACGCCACGAGCGAAAGGAAGATCAGCACGCAGAGACTGATCATGTTCGCGGCGTAGCCTAACGCCGGGGTGAACGCGTCGGGGCTCGTGTCGCGCATCACCTCCCAGACGTGCCAGTGTTGGCGAATGCCGCTCCGCGCGAAGCCCATGAGGCCCATGAGCCAGGTGAACGTCACCGCGAGCACGAACAGCGCGTACTGCGAGCGCTCGGGCATCTGTCCCCACCGGATCTCCCCGCGCGACCGCGCGCCGCGCCCGATGAACGCGTCGATGATGGAGACGCCGAGGATGCACATCAGCACCGCGCCCACCTGGTAGACGCTGAAGCCGATCCGCACAATTGCCTCGACGAAGTACCCGTACACTCCATAGAAGAGCACGACGGCCGCTGCGATGACGAACATGGCGCCCTGGATCAGCGTACCGGTCCGCGCCCACGGCACCACCGACTCCTTGTTCGCGCGCCGGTAGATCAGGAACGACAGGAACGTCGTGAGGATCATGAGATTGACGGCAGTGTTCTTCGCGCTCATGACGCCGAGGACGTTGAGGAAGGGGTGGTGCGCCCCGCCCATCGACACCAGCTCGTCACGCGTCGCGATCATCGTGTGCGGCGTCGACCACGCGATCCAGCAGACGATGAGCAGGAGCAGCATCCACTTGGTGTACGGCACGAACCGCTCGGCGCCGGGGATGCGCGCCATGCCTAACCACAAATAGTAGTTGGCGCAGAGGAAGAGTACACCGATAAGAACAGCTTGAACTATCCACAACCAGGACATGAACCCGCCCATCATCGTTATGCCCATCTGCTGGTTGTACTGGTAGATCTCTCTGCCTAACCAGTAGCCGGCGAAGGGGAGCACGATGAACGTCGAGATCGCGATGAAGTTGCCGACGTAGCCCATCCAGTCGTAGTGCGCGCGCTCTTCCGGCGTCTTCGCCGCGAGAAAGCGATAGGCAGCGTAGGCGGCGACGATCGCGCCGCCGAAGACGGCGTTCGCGATGAGCCGATGGATGTTGATCGGAATCCACGTCGCGTTCGCGATCGCGTTCCACATCGTCACGCCCTTGGGCAGCCCCTCGGCCGTCGCGCCGGTGGGCGGCGACATCATATAGGTGAGCCACCCGTTGGCGATGAGCATCACCGTCGTGCCCCACACGTTCAGCAGAACGCCAAGTCCCCAGTGGAACCACTTGCCGCGGCCGAACTGCCAGCGCTCCCACCCGTAGTAGTAGAGGTAGAGCGTGAACGACTCGACGAAGAACAGGCTGACGTAGATCCACATCGAGACGCTGAAGATCTTCGTCATGTGCGCCCAGAACTTCGGGTAGAGCGTCGTCAGGGCGAAGAGGAGCATCGCCCCCCAGAGCGCGGTGGCGCTGTAGGCGAAGACAAGGAGCCGCGTGAACTCGTGAGACAGCTTGTCGTACTTTTCGTCTTTGCTGACGATGCCGATGAGCTCCGTGATCACGGCGAACATGGGCACGCCGAGCACGAACGCGGCGAACATGAGGTGGACTTCCGCGGCAACCCAGACGGCGCCGCGTCCGCCGACGCCGGGAAAGTGCCCGTACGCGCCGGTGGTGTCGGTGACGGCCTGCTGGAGCAGGGCGAGCATCGGCGTCATCTCACTCCTCGTCGAGGAAGAAAGGGCGCTTCTTCGAGAAGTCGACAGGCATCGACTGGCGTACCTCGCGCATGACGTTGAGGGTGATCTCGGTTTGACCGT
>JAJKIR010000005.1 GCA_021154325.1 Gemmatimonas sp. | reverse complement strand
GACGAGATTCAATCGGCCGATGATTGACAGCCAGCGGCGCACGTCGGCGTCGGAGGGTATTCCACCCGACGCGATCGCTCCGCTCATCGGCACCGCCACCCTGCTCCAGATGCGCGCGAGGTCGGAGACGCGTCGCGCCTCGCCGCGAGAGAACCGCAGCTCCGTGAGCGCCGTCCGCGCGTCCGTTTCGCCCAGAGAAACGAAAAGCAATGCAACGCGCTCGAAGAGCCGATCTGGTTTGGCCTTCGTGGGGAGCGCGAGGCAGTCGAGCGCCGCGATTGTCGCGTCCTCGATCCCGGCGAGCGCGGGGATGACAGTGGCGAGAACGCCGGTGCTCTTCCAGAGGGCGAGCGCCCCAGCCGGTCGGCCCACCTGCTCCATCGTCTTCTGAAGCTCCTGCTGGATCCGCTCGGCCGACAGGCGATTCATGTGAGGCGCGCTCCGACGGATCGCCTCGAGCGTCGCGGACTCGATCGAAAAGCCGAATCGCGCGGCAAAGCGGATGGCACGGAGTGCGCGCAGCCGGTCTTCGCGCATACGCTCGTCCGCCTCGCCCACGGCGCGCACCAGCCGCCTCCCCAGATCACCGCGCCCGTCGAATGGATCGCGCAGTTCGTCGCGGGATGGGGAATAGGCGATCGCATTCATCGTGAAGTCGCGGCGCGCGAGATCTTCCTCCAGCGACGCGCCGAATTCTACCTCGGCGTGCCTGCCGTCTGTTCGCACGTCGCGCCGGAAGGTCGTCACCTCGTGCATGGTGCCGTCCTCGTCGAGGACCCCAACGGTGCCAAACTGGATGCCGACCGGAATGGTCCGTCGCTTCCCGAACACCCCTCGCACCTCATCTGGAGTGGCCGAGGTCGCCAGGTCCCAATCGAGATGGGGGTGGCCGAGGATTGCGTCGCGCACCGCGCCCCCCACGCACCAGGCCTCGTGGCCATCGGCTTCCAGCCGGCGGGCGATCTCGAGAACGGGAGGTGGTGGATTGAGGACGGACATTCGGCGAGGCGAGCTGTGCGCTGTGGGGGCTGGCTATCGGCGTGGAGAATAACCGCCAACGTGGAGGGCGAGAAGCGAAAATCCGGGGTGCACTGAAGCCGAGCTACGTGCGATATTTGGTTACGATTGCGCCAATTTGGTACAGCCGAGTCCGGCAGCCGGAGGTTGTCAGTTGGAAGAGTTGGAGACATTGCTCGCGCGTTCGCGCGCGAATGAGCACTTCAAGGCGGACGTTCGCCTGCTGTTCACGCGTGGCGAGGCGCCGCGCATCCGGATCGACTCGTACATCCCGCGGGTGAAGGTGGAGCGCCTGCTCAAGCAGATGCTCGCCAACGAGCCCGATCTGCCCGTTGATGGCGTGGCGGTCTCGGGATCGTCGGGATGCTCGGACTTCAACGGAACGCTCGAGGCGCGCACGCGCAGCTCGACGCACGTCTTCGACTTCGGCTGGTGCTGTCGCTGGCGCGCGCAGCAGGAAGGGTGGACCGATTATTTCGGATTCCCGGACCAGATGCGCGCCGCCCAGGAGTTCGACTGGCGCTGCTTTCATACCTGGCGAAAGCGCGGCCAGTCGTAACCGCGCCAACGCTGTACGGGCCGCGCGGACAAACCTTCAGCCTTCGAACAGCTCCCGGATCGCGTCGACGCTCAAGCCGGCGCCTAACGCGAGCATCAGATCGATGCGGGCCTGTTGCGGGCGGCGGCTGCCTGCGAGAATGGCTCCGCGATCGTGCAGGCGACGCGCGCCTCCGGGGTAGCCGTAGGTGCGTCCGACACGTCCCCGCTGCACGCGGGATGCGATGACAACCGGCTTGCCGTCCGCGTGCCAGCGCTCGATGCCATCGATCATGGCGGGAGGGACGTTGCCACGACCCATCCCGGCAACGATCACCCCTCGCGCGTCACGCCGCGACGCATCGAGCAGCCGCGAGTCGGCTCCTGCCCACGCGTAAACGATGTCCACCGGGCCGGCGAGTGAAGTCGTGACGACCGGTGCGGGTAGCTCCGGCAACGCGCGACGAAAGACCACCTGGCCGTCGTCGATGACGCCTAACGGGCCGAGTCCAGGGCTCTCGAAGGCGTCGACGGTATGCGTATGCGCCTTGGTCACGTCGAGCGCGGAGAAGATCCGATCGCACATCGCGACGAGGACGCCGTACCCGCTCGCCTCGTCGCTCGCGGCAACGCGCACCGCCGCGCCGAGATTCGCGGGGCCGTCCCATCCGAGGTCGCTCGAGGTGCGCATCGCGCCGGTGAAGACGATCGGCTTCGTGGCGGCGAGCGAGCGCGCAACCAGATACGCCGACTCCTCGAGCGAGTCGGTACCGTGGGTGACGACGATCCCCTGCACCTCCGGCCGCGCGAGCTGCGCCTCGAGCGCATTCCGCAGAGCCCACATCCGGTCGGTCGTCATGTGCGGCCCGGGGTAGGCGCCGAAGTCCACGATCTCAACATGCGCGATCTGCTCGATTGCCGGCGCGAGCGCGATGATGTCGCGGCCCGAGAGTGACGGCACGGCGCCACCCGCGGCCGGATCGTGTCGCATCGAGATCGTGCCGCCGGTGAAGAGGAGAACGATCATCCGACGAGCACGCTGCCGCCGTTGACGTTGAGGATCTCGCCCGTGATGTGCCGCCCGAGCTCCGAGCAGAGAAAGATGATCGGGCCGGCGATGTCACGCGGGTGTGCCACCCGGCCGAGTGGAATCGACGCAGAGATGCGATCGCGGCCGCCGGCCGCGAATGGCCCTTCGCACATCTCGGTATCCACCCAGCCCGGCGCGACACTGTTCACGGTGATGCCACGCTTCGCCAGCTCGATGCATAACGACTTGACGTACGAGATCATCGCGCCCTTGGACGCCGCGTAGTCCGCGTGGAAGGCTTCGCCGCGCTGCCCCGCGGTGCTCGAGACCAATACGATCCGGCCGTTGTCGTTCATCGCGCGCGCGGCGGCGCGAGTGGTGAAGAACATCGAATCGACGTTCTCGAGCATCGTGCGGCGCCACCGCATGTCGTCCATGTCGGTGACCGGCACGTCGTCCGACGGCCAGATGCCGGCGTTGCCGACGAAGAAATCGAGAGCGCCGAGATCGGCCACGGCGCCGCGGACCAGTGTTTCCGCGCCGTCCCGCGAACCGATGTCATGAGCATATGCGAATGCCCGTACACCGTGCGCTTTCGCCTCGTCGACGATGCGCGTCGCGTCCTCCTTGCGCGACCGGTAGCCGATCGCAACGTCCACGCCATATTCGGCGAAGAGCAGTGCCGTTGCCGCGCCGATGCCGCGCGAGCCGCCCGTCACCAGTGCCCGCTTCCCACGAAGAGTGTTCACAGCGTTCGCTCCACCAGATCACAAATAATGTGCTCGATGCACAGATGCAGCTCCTGGGCGCGGTCCGTGCGATCAGTTGGGATGATGACCGAATGGTCGGCGAGCTCGCGCAGCGGTCCTCCATCGCGCGCACTGAAGGCGAGCACCGGCACGCCGCGCGCCCGCGCCGCCTCGGCCGCGCGCAAGACGTTCGGCGAGGATCCGCTCGTCGAGTGAATGATCAACAGGTCGCCCGCTTTCGCCAACGCCTCGATTTGCCGCGCGAAAATCGACTCGAAGCCGAGATCGTTCCCGGCCGCCGTCAGAAGCGACGTATCCGTGGTCAGCGCGATCGCCGGATACGCGCGGCGATTCCGCATGTATCGGACGACGTACTCCGTCGCGAGATGTTGGGCGTCCGCGGCGCTGCCGCCGTTGCCGCAGAAGAAGAGCGTGCCGCCGCTTCGCACGGTGTCTTCGACCAGACCGAGCGCCACGTCGAGCTGAGGGCCGAGGCTTTCGGCGACGCGTTCGGCGAGCGCGGCCAGATCGCGCAGCGCCTCTGTGAATTGGGCTCCCGGAGCCGGCATCGATCGAGTGGGAAGGTGGGTTGCGCGGGCGGTGACGTCGGGAACTGATCGCTCGTTAGGTAATCAGCGGCTGCCGAGGAGAAGCTCCTTGAGGCGACCGAACATGCCGCGGCGGCGCTCGAGGCACGGCACCGGCTCCACCGGCTCATTCGCCAGCAGATGCGCAGCGTTGCGCCGCGTCAGGAGGTCGGCGGTATCATCGGCACCGAGCTCGATGAGCCACTTCTTCGCTGGGAGCAGGGCTCGCGCATCGCCATGTGTGTCGCTGGCGAGAAGATCCACGAGTCCGCGCTCGAGGAGCGTCGCCGCCAACGTACCCTGCGAGCCGGTCGCGAATACACCGGCGACGTCCATCTGGATGGCGGCACCGACACGGCGCCACTCCTCCACGTGATCCGCCGTGCAGCCCCAGTATCGCTCCGGGTGGGCAAGCACGGGCACGACACCGCTCATCCGGAGCCGGAACAGCTCCTCGGACGCGTTAGGCGGAATCATCATGCGCGGAAACTCCACGAGCACCGCCGTCGAACCACCGAGGGACAAGCGTGGATCGCGCAGGTCGATGCCGGGTGCGTCGAGCATGATCTCCCACCCGAGCCGCAGCTCCGGGCTCACCGTCGCCTGCGCACGCAATGCTGTCAGGATCTCGGCGTGCCGCTCGTGCGGTGCATGCGCGGCCTGAGACGCGTCGAGATGCGGCGTGCAGACGACCACCTGCACACCGTCGGCGACGAATCGCTCGAGGATCGGGATCGAGACCTCGGCGGAGGGGGAGCCATCATCCACGCCTGGCAGGAGATGCGTGTGGACGTCGATCATCGCTCGTGAGCAGCCTGCCTGCCGTCACCTGCCACGGCGGCCAGACGCAGCATCGCGCGCGCCGCACGATCGTCGAGGCTGTCCGGCGCGTCGGCCGCCGCTTCGAAGGCGTACGTGACGAGAGCGTCCGCCGCGAGCAGCGCCGACGCGTCGCTCCGATCGAGCGGATCGCCCGCGAGAAGCTGCTCGAGGAGCGCGATCGCGGCATCCAGACAGCACTCCGCGGCGCGCGCGGCATCCTCATCTGCTCGGCTGCCTAACGAGGCGATGACACGGGCCGCAAACGCCGGCGGCGGCGCTGGCGAACGTGTACGAATCCAATCGCCGACGGTCATGCACCGTCCGAGAGTGCGGCGCCCACCAGTTCCAGCCCGCGCTGCGCCGCCTCCTCGAACCGATCCGCGTCGGGCAGCCCCGCCTGCGCCATGTGAGCCTTGCCACCGCCTCTCCCGCCCGCGGCGGCGGCAATCTCTTTCACGAGCGCGTCGGCGCGAATGCCCCGCTCGCGCAGATCGTCGCTCACGACGACAATCAGACCTCCCTTCCCGTCCGGGAACTTGCTGCCAACCACGCCGACGCCAGTGCCAAGCCGCTCCCGGAGCGCGTCGCCGAACACCTGCAGCTCGCGCACGTCGCCCGCGCGCACCGTGCCGGAGACGTAGCGCGCACCATTCCTGCCGACCGATACCGACTTCTCGAGCAACGACTGGAGCTGATCGCCGCCACCGCGCATCGCCTCCTCGAGCCGACGCTCCAGAGCGCGGCGTTCCTCGAGTAGCTGCGCGACGCGCCGCTCGAGCTGGTCACCGGGCACGCGCAGCACTTCGGCGACGCGATGGAGCTGTCGCTCCTCCGCGAGGACGAACTCGTACGCACCGGGGCCAGTCACCGCTTCGATGCGTCGGACGCCGGCCGCGACACCAGTCTCGCTGACGATCTTGAAGAACCCGATCTGCGCCGTGTTGCGCACGTGCGTTCCGCCACAGAGCTCCATCGAGAAGCCCGGAATCCGCACCACGCGCACCACGTCGCCGTATTTCTCGTTGAAGAGCGCCATCGCGCCCGCCGCGCGCGCCTCCTGATACGCCATCTCGTCGGTGGTCACCGGCGTCGCGCGCCAGATCTCGCGATTAACGATGGCCTCGATCTCCTCGAGCCGCTCGCGCTTGACGGGGCCGTGATGAGTAAAGTCGAAACGAAGGCGCTCCGGTGCGACGAGCGATCCTGCTTGATGAACGGCTTCGCCGAGGACCTGGCGCAGGGCGGCATGGAGCAGGTGCGTCGCGGTGTGATTGCGTTCTGTTTCGCGGCGCTGCTCGCTGGGGACGCGCGCGGTCGCGCGGCCGAAGCGGAAAGTGCCCGCGAGCGGACCGACCGCCGCCGGGCGACCTTCGATCTTTCGCACGTCGTCTACCTCGACGCGCCAGCCGTCGCCGACGATCTCGCCGTGATCCGAGATCTGCCCGCCCGACTCCGCATAGAAGGGCGATTCGCGCAGGAGCACGGCGACGCGACCATCCGGAAGATGCCGCACTGCCGTGGCCTGTGTCTCGATCTCCACCGTGTCGTAGCCGACGAACGTGCCCTCGGCCGACTTCTCGCCGGGCGGCAGCTCCCACTGTGCCCAATCGGTGAGCACGTCGGTTTCGACGGTCAGCTTCTTCGCCTTGCGCTCCTCCTGAGAGCGACGACGCTGATTCTGGAGCGCGGCCTCGAACCCGGCGATGTCGACGGTGTAGCCCCGCTCGCGTGCCATCAGCTCGGTGAGATCGATCGGGAATCCGAAGGTGTCGTAGAGGCGGAACGCGTCCTCACCACTCACGGTGCCGCGCACGTCGGTGCCGCCGTCAGCGGTGAGCGTCGGCGCGATCTGCTCGAAGCGCGAGAGGCCGCCCTCGATCGTGGTGAGAAAGCCCTGCTCCTCGACGCGCGTGGTCTCGAGCATGTGCTTGGCGCGCGATTTCAGCTCGGGGTACTTGTCGTGCATCGTCTCGATCACCGTCGCGACGACGTCGACGAGCGTCGGCTCCTTGCGGCCGAGCAGCCACGCATGTCGCACCGCGCGTCGCAGGATGCGACGAAGCACATATCCGCGTCCTTCGTTCGAGGGGAAGACGCCGTCGGCGAGGAGAAACGCGACCGCGCGTGCGTGATCCGCGAGCACACGGAAGGAGGCCGGCGACACGCTGTTGGAGAGCACGTCCGAGCCGCCGTGTCCACCGCGCACACGCAACCCCGAACGCAGCTCGTCGCTCTCACGTCCCCAGTACGGAATGCCGACGACCTCCTCCACCTTGCGAAGGAGCGGCGAGAAGAGATCCGTGTGGTAGTTGTTGGTGACGCCCTGCAGCGCCGCGGCAATGCGCTCGAGACCAGCGCCCGTGTCGACGGACGGCTTGGGCAACGGGACGAGCGTTCCGTCGGATTGCCGATCGTACTGCATGAACACGAGGTTCCAGATCTCGAGGAAGCGTCCGGCTTCGGCGCCCTCGACGAACCCCTCGAGCGAGTACTCCTCGTGCTCCTCCGTCCACTCGCCGTGCGCGCCCCTCGGATAGCGCCAATCGTTCGCGAGGTGGGCAAGATCGACGTAGATCTCCGAGCAGGGGCCGCACGGCCCCGTGTCCGCCATCTGCCAGAAGTTGTCCTTGTCGCTCAGGCCGTAGATGCGCGAGTCGGGAAGCCCCGCGATCTCGCGCCAGAGCGCCCGCGCCTCGTCGTCGGCGTGGTGGACCGATACGCGAATCTCCGCCGGGTCGAACGCGAGCTCCCCCGTGACGAACTCCCACGCGAACGCGATCGCCTCACGCTTGAAGTAGTCGCCGAACGAGAAGTTGCCGAGCATCTCGAAGAAGGTGTGGTGACGCGCAGTGTGGCCCACCTGTTCGAGATCGTTGTGCTTGCCGCCCGCGCGCACGCACTTCTGCGACGTGGTCGCGCGTCGGCCAAACGAGGGCTCCTCGAGACCGAGGAAGATCTTCTTGAACTGCACCATGCCCGCGTTGGTGAACAGCAGGGTCGGATCGTCGCCGGGAACGAGAGAGGAGCTCGGCCGAATCTCATGTCCGGCACGACGAAAGTAGTCGAGAAATCGGAGTCGGATCTCAGCTGCGCGCATGCGGGCAATATAGGCCAGCGAGCGAGCGAACGCTCGCTCGTTGGCCTGTATTGCGCGCATGTCGCTCGCTTGCGCTCGCGAAAGCCTATTTGGTGTCGCGCACGCCTTGCGCGCGCTCCCGTTCCTCGCGCCCGAGCCAGGTTTACGGGCCGCTACTCGACGCCCACCTCGAGCGAGTCGCTTGCACGAGGAACAATGGCGCGGATGGTACGCGCGATGTCGTCGACTTCATAACCGCGGCGCGCGAGGAACGCGTAGAGGCGGCGTCGCTGCACTTGAGGATCGAGACGCGCGAGCGACTTGAGCTTCTTTCGCGCGACGCGATCGATGGTGTCCGCGTCGTCGATCTCCTCCTGGGCGAAGACGTCGGCGATGGCGGATTCGGCGATGTCGCGCGCGACGCCGCGGCGGGCGAGCTCCTGCTGGACACGGCGACGCGACAGACCTGCGCCCACAGCTTTCGATCGAGCGAACTGGCGCGCGAAGCTGCTGTCGTCGAGAAAGCCGGCGCGCAACAGGCGCTCGATGGCAATGTCGACGATGTCCGGCGGCTCTCCTTTGCGCACAAGCAGTCGCCGCAACTCGGCAGCGGAGCGCGCGCGGAGCGCGATCATGTTCAGCGCGCGGTCGTACGTCGTAACGATCGCCGCCTCACGCGTAAGCGCGGCCTCGATCCGAGCGTCGACCACCGTCCCGACCGCGATCTTCAACCGCTCGATGGCCTCGATCGACAGCGTCGCCGCAAGCGAACCGTCGACGACCACGTCGAAGCGCCCATTACGACGCGAATTGGCAATGATGGCAGTTACGAGCATCGCGGATTCAAGTGGTGATTTGAGATGAGAGAGGAGCAGGAGCGAGCGCAAAGCGCGAGCGACTCCAAATCGACTTGTCGCGAACGAGCGCCAGCGAGCGAGCGACCTCTCCGGCTTCTCTCCTTTCGCGCGATGCGCGAAAGGAAAAAGGCCGGGGAGCAGCAGCCTGATCACGAAGGGAGTATCCGGGTCCCTACGATCCCAGGGCTGCGTCTCCCCGGCCTCAATTCTTCAGGCCAGAGATCTGACTGACGTCAGTCGTCCAGCGCCTCCGCGTCCGCCAATCCGGGCCGTGCCGTCATTCCCAGCACGCCCTTCACCTGCTCCTCGACTTCGGCCATCAGCGCTGGATTGTCCTTCAGGAACATCTTCGAATTCTCGCGACCCTGGCCGATCTTCTGGCCCTTGTAGCTATACCATGCGCCCGACTTCTCGATGATTCCCGACTCGGCGGCGATATCGAGCACCAGGCTCGCGTGGCTGATGCCTTCCGCGTACATGATGTCGAACTCCGCCTGCTTGAACGGTGCGGCAACCTTGTTCTTCACCACCTTCACACGCACGTGCGAGCCGATGACGTCTTCCTTTTCCTTCACCGGCCCGATTCGACGAATGTCGAGACGCACCGACGCATAGAACTTGAGCGCCTTGCCACCGGTGGTCGTCTCCGGATTGCCGAACATCACACCGATCTTCTCGCGCAGCTGATTGATGAAGATCACCGACGTCTTCGACCGCGCGATCGCACCGGTGAGCTTGCGCAGCGCCTGACTCATGAGCCGCGCCTGCAATCCAACGTGCGAGTCACCCATGTCGCCTTCGATCTCGGCTTTCGGCACGAGCGCGGCAACCGAGTCGACAACGACGACGTCGATTGCGCCGGAGCGAACCAGAATGTCGCAGATCTCGAGCGCCTGCTCGCCGGTGTCCGGCTGCGAGATGAGCAGATTGTCGACATCCACACCGAGCTTCCGCGCGTACTCGGTGTCGAGTGCATGCTCGGCATCAATGTACGCCGCCACTCCTCCCGCGCGCTGGGCATTCGCGACGACATGAAGCGAGAGAGTGGTCTTGCCGCTGGACTCCGGACCGTAAATCTCGGTGACGCGGCCGCGCGGAATGCCACCGATGCCGATCGCGGCATCCAGGTTGATGGCTCCCGTGGGGATCGCCTCGACTCGCACCTTGCTCTCGGTGCCGAGTCGCATGATGGACCCCTTGCCGCAGCTCTTCTCGATCTGCGTTATGGCCAGATTCAGCGCTTTTTTTCTGTCGTCCGTGATCGTGGAAACAGCCATCGTGCACACATCCTCTCGTTGGTCGTGAATACTCTGGCCAAGCAGAATCGTACCGGAAACGGCGTCGCTTCGATACCCGAACAAAATACGAAGACGGCTCGATTGAATCAACCCGGACGTGCGACTTTGAACGCGTCCTCGACGTGCCGGATACGCACCCGATCACCCGTCATCAGTACCCCGACGACATCGAACCGGTACGAATCCTCGGCACGTCCATGGCGATCGATCCAGACTTGGGCGGACTTCGTCAACTCCTTCTGTTTCCGCCAGTTGACCGCCTCTATCGGCTGACCGAACCGATCGCCCCGGCGCGCCTTCACCTCGACGAACACGATCGTCCCCTCGCGTTCGACCACCAGGTCGATATCGCGACGGCCGGACCGAAAGCGCCGCTGAAGGACACGCCAACCCGTGCGCCTGAGCCACCGTTCCGCGATGCGCTCGCCGAGCTCTCCGAACGCCTGCCTGGCCGTTGACATGGGCGCGAAGATAGGCCGGCTGCACGGGCGACCCGGTACCGAAGAATTGCGGCGAGTACCGAATCAGCGAGCGATTTCACCCATCGCAGTCGGAAGCCGTGAACGGGCCCGAAGCATCGTCCGAGGGTCGTTGGTGACGATGCCTTGGACCCCTGACCGCCAGAGCCTCTGCGCCACACCGGGCTCGTCGACCGTCCAGACATGCGTGGCGACACCGACCTGTCTCGCCAGACGGGCGAGTCCGCCAATGGGCAGCGGCAGCCCGCTGTACACGCGCGGAATGCATAGCGCGTCATACGGAAGCGAGGAGGGCGGCCGGCTCCGGATCAGGAGTGACCAGAGCGAAAGCACGTCCATCGCGGAGGCTCCAGTGGCAACGCTCGCCGCCCGGAACGGAAGGACGGCGTCGCGCTGCATCGAGGCAGCAACTACGCGCCGTGTGGCGCCCGCCTGCGTGAGCATGTCGATGATGGCCGGGCCAGCCTCGGGCACCTTCACCTCGATGAGAAGAGGAATCCCTTCCGTCGCATCGACGACCTCCCTGAGCGTGGGGATCGTTAGGCCGCGCCCACGATACGGGAATGTCGCACCGGCATCGAGCGTGAACATCGCGCCGGCGTCCGCGCGACGAAGCCTGGCGAGCGAGATCTCCGCCACGGCATCACCGCGTTCAGTGGTGCGGCCGAGCGTCGGATCGTGAAGCACGACGGGCACGCCGTCGCGGGTGACGCGCACGTCGAGCTCGATCGCATCGACGCCTAACGTGACAGCTTGCCGGAACGACTCCAGCGTATTTTCCGGCGCATGGGCGGCGTTGCCGCGGTGGCCGATGACGAATCGACCATCGACGGAGGTGAGCGCGTTCGAAAGCGGCACGGGCGTGCCGGATCAGTCTTACTGGGGGAGCCGCGCGCTCGCCGGCATCAGCGCCGGACTGTCGGTCTGCAGGAGCACTCGGGTGAGTGTTGCGCCCTCGAGCTCGGGCAGGATCTGCTCGGAGCGGGCCACGACCTGCCCCTGCTTCGTTACCCACAGCCGAGCTGACGCGCGCTCGGTCTCCAGACTCACGATCCAGCAGTCGAAGTCGCCCGCGGGAACTGTGATCCGCTCTTCGCCCTCGATCGCGAGGTTGACCGGCGTGAGCGCGGCCCCGCCCGAGTCGATGAGAAGCATCTCCGCCGAGTCGCGCCAGGCCGCCCCGAGCGGAAGCGACGCGAGCACCGCGTCCACGGCCGCGCTGTTGACGAGAAGATCGGCGCGGTTGGGAAGGACGATGTTTCGGCGTCCAAGCGGAGACGAGCTCGCGCCGTAGACACTATCGGGCGTGAACTCGGCAGCGACGCGTGCCACACCGTGCGAGGCGATCCAATGCAACGGACGCAGATCGTCGCGACGCACAAAGAGCGAGTCGCTGATCGCGGCGACACCCTGCATGCCGACTCGCGCGAACAGTAGCGCCGAGGTGCCCGCGTAGTCCGCCACTGAGATCGCGAGGCTCTGATCACCCATCGCGGTGGTGACCGTGTCCCGTGTGAGCGTCAATCGATACGCGAACTGCGCCGGCTGGATCTTCGTCGCGTCCACGCTCAGCCTGTGAACGGGAACAGTGTCGCGTGCCGGCTCCGACGGCGGAGGCGTCTGTGCCCGTGCCGCGGCGGCGAGGGTGATTGCACTGAGCCAGGTGATCGACGGAAACACCATGCGCCATGATACGCCGCGGCTCTCGCGGCCGTTCCACGGGACGAGCACGATCAGGCCCGGGGACCGCAGATTCGCTCGAGCTCGTCCAGCCCGACGAGGACGTCGCGCGGCTTCGAGCCATCCGGGGGGCCGAGCACCCCCGCGAAGTGCAGCTGGTCGATGATGCGCGCCGCTCGCCCGTAACCGACCTTGAGCCGGCGCTGCAGCAGCGACGTCGATCCCTGCTGATGTTGAATGACCACCTCGGCCGCTTCGCGGAACAGCTTGTCGCGGTCGACCGGCTCCGCCTCGTCGTCGTCGCCCTTCCCCGTTTCCAGCGCCTCGCGCTGTCGGACAGCTTCGAGGATGTCCGGCTCGTTGAGGACGTCGTCGGCTCCTGCGCCGTGCGAGACGAGTGCGGCGCGCTTCGCATCGCGCCGATCCTGGTACCACTTCATGAGGTGCTCGGTGTCATCGCTCGAGAGAAACGCGCCCTGGAGACGCGACGGCTCCGACTTGCCCGGCGGGATGAACAGCATGTCGCCGTTTCCGAGCAGCATTTCGGCGCCGGCACCGTCGATGATGGTGCGGCTGTCCACTTGCGACGCGACGCGGAACGCGATCCGGCTCGGAAAGTTTGCTTTGATCAGACCGGTGATGACGTTCACGCTCGGGCGCTGCGTCGCGAGAATGAGGTGAATCCCCGTCGCGCGCGCTTTCTGCGCCAGCATCGCGATGGGCGTCTCCACCTCACCCTGCACCGTCATCATCAGGTCCGCCATCTCGTCGATCACCACGACGATGTACGGAACGACGTCGCCTCGGTAGGTGAGATCCTCGAATGCAACGTTGTCGCGCTTCGGCAGCTTCAGCGGCGAACCTTCGTGTACTCGTTTGTTGAAGTCCTGCACGTTCCGGCAGCCGTTCGCGGCGAGCAGCTCGTAGCGCTCGTTCATCTCCATCACCGCCCATTTCAGCACGGCCGCGGCGTCACGGTTGTCCGTGATCACCTTGTGGCGCAGATGCGGAAGCGTGTTGTAGACGGACAGCTCCACCATCTTCGGGTCGACCATCAGGAATCGGAGCGTCCGCGGCGTGTGGCGGTAGATCAGGCTCGTGATGATCGTGTTGACGCACACCGATTTTCCCGATCCCGTCGCGCCGGCGATCAGGAGATGTGGCATCTTCGCGAGGTCAGCGATCACCGGCTTTCCCTCGAGATCCTTGCCTAACGCGATGGGAAGCGCGGCGCGCGCGCTCTGATAGTCGCGCGCCTCGATCAGCTCTCGAAACGACACGATCTCCGACGTGGGATTCGGAACCTCCACACCGACTGCGCCGCGGCCCGGGATCGGCGCGACGATGCGAATCGATGGCGCCCGCATAGCGAGGGCGAGATCGTTGGAGAGGTTCGCGAACTGGCGCACCTTCACGCCCGGCGCGGGCTCCACCTCGTACTGCGTGACGACTGGCCCCGTCGTGCGACCCACGAGCTCACCCTCGACGCGAAAGGTGCGCAGCGCGTCCATGAGCTTACCGCCCATCGCGTCGAGCTCCCGGCGCCCGAGGTCGGCGTTGCGCGGTTGGGGCGGGGAGAGAATGTCCGTCGGGGGAAGCTCGTCCCCGACCATCGAGACTGGCTGTTCGCTTGCCTCGATGGCCGCGGTGATTTCGATCTCACGCTCGGCGGCCGAATCGGCGCGGCTCTTTTTTCTACGACGCTTTCCGTCGGTCGCGTCGGCAATCTCACCCTCCAACTCGGCCATTGCACCGCCGACAAGTCCCGGTAGTTCCTCCGGCTCAGGCGCGAGTGCGACGGCCGGCGCGAGGCCCGGCTCCTCCGCGAGGTCCTTCTCCTTCTTTCGACGGCGCTTGGCCGGCGCGAGCGGCTCGGCATCGGCAAGCGGCTCGACCTTGGGCGCGCGGTGTCCGATGAGGACTCGAATCGGGTTCCACGCCAGCGTCGTTGCGGTGAGTGTGCTGATCGCGAGAGCGAGTACGACCCAGGCGCCGATGCCGCCGAACCACGCGCGCCAGTAATAGGCGAAGAACGTCCCCCACACTCCGGCACCTGCGCTCCGATCACCCGCGGGAACGTTCACCGCGAGCGCGATCGCGATCGGGAGGATAGCAACCAGGCCCGCGAAGAAGATCATCCACTTTCGATCCTGCTCCGACTCGAGCCGGCCGAAGACCCGCAGCGCGTGCACCGCCGGCACGAGTGGAGTCAGAGCGGCGGCCGGCCAGCCGACGAGAGCAACGAGCGGGCGTGCGAGCCACCAGCCAACCCAGCCGACGTTCCCTCGAACGTCGACGCCAAAGCGCAGATGTGCCAGCGCGAGCACACCGAGGGCCGCCGCGAGGAAGAACGCGAAGAGAAGGAGCGCAATCCCGGTGAGCTCGCGCTTGAGAGAACTACCCAATGTCTGTGACCGGTGAACGGTGGTCGGTGAACGGTCGCTCAGCGCTCGCGTTCGGGGCCGAGCTTGGTGATCTGACGGTCCTGGTAGATCGGAATGATCGGGTATGAATCGATGGCGGCGCAGTCGGTGAGATCGTCGCCATAGCCGGCTTCGCTCAGTGCGCGGCCGTGTGCGGAGGCCGAGAAGAGGCGCATCAGATTGTCACTGTAGCGGCGATCAATGAGCATCGAGGCGAAGGCGGCATCGTTCACCGCGACGTCCGTTCGGCGGCGCATCGCCTGATGAACGAATCGACCGGCGCATGCCGCGTCTTCGAGAGAGAATTGCCTGTCACGTCCAGCACAGAGAATCGCAATGTCCGCCCCACCTCGCAGCGCCGCCCGCAACATCGCCAGGACGGCTGAGAAGTTGACGTACGAGCCGATGACGACGTCACGAGGTCCCTGGAGGGAGGCGATGGCGGCCGTCCCGTTGGTCGTGCTCAGCAGGACCGTCTTTCCTTCGACGACCTCGCGGCTGAACTCGCGCGGCGAATTCCCGAGGTCGAAGCCGGGAATCGGCCGCATCTGTCGCTCGCCTGCGAGCTTTACCTCGGAGCGCGCGAATGCCTTCGCGCGCGTCACAACTTCTTCGGTGCTGTCCACCGGGATCACGGCCCGCGCACCATTCGCGAGCGCTGTGGCAATGCTCGTGGAAGCGCGGAGGACGTCGATGACGACCACCACGCGTCCGGCGACATCGCTGGGGGTGAGCCCGGCCGGACCGAAGAAGACATCGATCCGCACTACGCGGGCTCCTTGAGTAGCTGACTCTCGCGCTCGAGGAACTTGGTGTCGAAATCGCCGGAGA
This sequence comes from Gemmatimonas sp., assembly GCA_021154325.1. GTDB lineage: Bacteria > Gemmatimonadota > Gemmatimonadetes > Gemmatimonadales > Gemmatimonadaceae > AG2. The sequence continues at coordinate 23,417 of JAJKIR010000005.1, read as the reverse complement.
TGAAGCGATCGTTCTGCATGACGCGCGCGAGGAATGGAATCGTCGTCGTCACGCCCTCGATGATGAAGCTCTCGAGGGCCACGACCATACGAGCGATTGCCTCGCTCCGGTCGCGCCCCTGGCAGATGAGCTTCGCAAGCAGAGAGTCGTAGTAGGGGGGCACGGTGTAGCCATCATAGACGTGGCTGTCGAGGCGCACGCCGGGGCCGCCTGGTGGGTGGTACGTCGTTATGCGGCCCGGTGACGGCTGGAAGTTCCGGGATGGATCCTCGGCATTGACGCGCACCTCGATCACGTGACCGCGCCTAACGGGAAGCTCCGTCACGCTCAGCCGCTCTCCGGCGGCGACGCGAATCTGCTCCTTCACGAGATCGACGCCGTACAGCATCTCGGTCACGGGATGCTCGACCTGGATGCGCGTATTCATCTCCATGAAGTAGTACGAGCCATCCTCGTCCAGGAGCATCTCGATGGTGCCCGCGCCCACGTAGTCGATCGCCTTGGCGCCGGCGACGGCGGCTTCACCCATCGTGGCGCGGAGCGCTTCATCGACGGCGGGGCTTGGCGATTCCTCGATCAGCTTCTGATGGCGGCGCTGCACGGAGCAGTCCCGCTCGCCCAGGTGGAGCACGTTTCCGTGGCTGTCGCCGAGGATCTGAAATTCGATGTGTCGCGGATGGGTGAGATACTTCTCGACGTAGACGTCGCCATTACCGAACGCACTCAACGCTTCCGATCGCGCCAGCTGAAAGGAGCGTCCGAAGTCGTCGGGATCCTTGGCGACGCGCATGCCCTTGCCGCCTCCGCCCGCCGCCGCCTTGATGATGACGGGAAAGCCGATCTGCGTTGCGAAGGTAAGTGCCTCGTCGGAATCCTCGACGGGCCCGGGCGTGCCCGGAACGATGGGCACACCGACGGCGCTCATTGCTTTCCGCGCCTGCGCCTTGTCGCCCATCGTGCGGATCTGGTCCGCGGTCGGACCGATGAAGGTGATCTTGGACGCCGCACAGATCTCGGCGAACTCCGCGTTCTCGGCGAGAAAGCCGTAGCCGGGATGGATCGCGTCGGCACCGGTGATCTCGGCGGCGGCGATGAGCCGCGGGATGTTCAGGTAGGAATCACGCGCTGGCGGAGGGCCGATGCAGACGTCGTCGTCGGCGAAGCGCACGTGCAGTGACTCGCGATCTGCCTCGGAGTACACAGCGACAGTTTCGAGTCCCAGCTCGCGGCAGGCGCGAATGACACGCAAGGCAATCTCGCCGCGATTGGCGATCAGGACTTTCTTCAGCATGAACGGGGACTGAGAGCTGACTGGCTTGATCAGGTATTAGGTGCTAGGTGCTAGGTGCTAGGGTTTTGGACTAGCACCTACCACCTAGCACCTAGCACCTCGCCAAATCTAGCTAGACCCTTCGCCCTCGAACCCGGCCCAGGTGTTATCGCTGGTGCCGGCGACGCCCTGGACGCGCAGCGCGAACTCCGCGGGGCTCGTGGCGAAGAAGACCGCGCTCTCGTACGAGATGATCCCCTTGGTGTACCAGCCCATCAACGATTGGTCGAAGCTCTGCATTCCATACTGAACCGTTCCCTCCTTGATCAGATCGGGAATGTTCAGCGTGGCGTTCATGTCGCGGATGTTGTCGCGAACCGCGGCCGTGTTGATCAGAACTTCACAGGCGGGGATCCGGCCCGGCTTGTCGGCGCGCGGAACGAGTCGCAGGGAGACGACCGCCTGCAGCGCGGTGGCCAGGGAGAAGCGCACTTCCGCCTGCTGGTGCGGCGGGTAGAACGACAGCACGCGGTTGATCGTCTGCGTCGCGTCCGTCGTGTGAAGCGTAGAAAACACGAGGTGACCGGTGTCGGCCGCCTTCAGCGCCGTGTCGAGCGTTTCGATGTCTCGAATTTCGCCGATCAGCACGACATCGGGGTCCTGGCGCAGCACGCGTCGCAGGGCCTGACCAAAGTTGGCCGTATCGGTGCCGACCTCGCGCTGGTTGATGTGACAGTTGATGTCACGATGCAGGAACTCGATCGGGTCTTCGATCGTGATGATGTTCGCACGACGATGCTCGTTGACGTGCTGGATCATCGCCGCGAGCGCCGTGGACTTTCCCGAGCCGGTGATTCCGGTCACGAGGACGAGCCCGCGCGGCTTCATCGCGATCTCTTCGAGCACCGGCGGCAGATTGAGCTCGGGAATCGTGCGCGCCTGATACGGAATGGCTCGCATCGCGTAGCAGAGCGAGCCGCGCTGCTGATAAACGTTGACGCGGAATCGTCCGATGCCCGGCACGCCTATGGCGAAGTCGCACTCCTTCTCTTCGGCGAATTGCTTCACCTGGCGGGGCGTCATCAGCTGTTCGGCGAGGGCCTTGAGATCCTCCGGCCGCATCGGGGGGCGGCCCAGCGGGTCCAGCTCGCCATTGACGCGCAGCGTCGGCGGCCTGCCGACCTTCAAGTGCAAGTCCGACGCGTTCCGCTGAATCAGCTCCTGGAGCACGGACTTGAAGTTGAAGCCCGAGGTCGGAGCGGATTGAGTCGGCGCCGGGGGAGCGGCGGTCGCGGCGGCAGCGCGCATTGGACTAGCCATTGGGATCGATTCGGAAGAGCACCTGTCCGTATTCCACGGGCTGCGCGTCCTGCACAGCGATTTCGCGGAGCACCCCAGCGTACTCCGACTCAATCTCATTCATGATTTTCATCGCCTCGATGATGCACAGGATCTGACCCTTCGCGACCCGGTCTCCGACGGCCACGTACGGCTTGGCGCCAGGCTCCGGCGAATGGTAGAAAGTGCCCACCATCGGCGACTTCACTTCGAGTAGCTGTGTCTTGGACGCTTCTGCCCTGGTCTGCGTTTCGGGTTCGCCCGCGGCGGCTACTCCTTCGGCCGGCGTAGGCCTCGCCGGAACCGACGCCGGGAGCAACGCCGGGACCGGCATCGGCGCCGCGACCTGCACCGTCCCTCGCTGCTGAGGACTCTTTGAGATCCGGATCTTCATCCCCTTGTCGGAGGAGATCTCGATGGAATCCACGGTGGACTCATCGATCATCTCGATGAGCTTTTTCACATAGCGGAGGTCGATCAAGGAAAGATGGGATGGAGGTTGGGGCAGATTCTCAGGGACTCAACCCGGTATCTCGATCAGTTCCCGCGTGAACTTCGTCAGGATGCGCGGCCCTGCCGCATCCAGAACGACATCGTCCTCGATGCGCACACCGCCCCATCCGGGGCGGTAAACTCCCGGCTCGATCGTCACGACGGCTCCCTCGGCGAGGGCGCCATCCGCGGTGCGTGACAGACGAGGCGCCTCGTGCACCTCGAGACCAACACCGTGGCCGAGGCCATGGCCAAATAGATCGCCATAGCCACGCTGCTCAATGTAGCCACGAGCGATGGCGTCGGCGTCGCGCCCCGTCATGCCGGCACGAATGCTGTGCGACGCCTGCTCGTTCGCATGCCTGACGACGTCGTAGATCTCGCGCTGTTCGGCTGAGGCGCGCCCAACGACGACGGTGCGTGTGATATCGGCGCAGTAGCCCTCGACTTCGGCGCCGAAGTCGAGGAGGAGCAGATCGCCCTCGCGGACCCGCGCCGATGTCGCGCGTGCGTGCGGCAGCGCCGAACGGGAGCCACTCGCGACAATGGAAGGGAATGGAAAACCCTCGCTCCCTTCGTCCCGCAGCGCGCGCTCGAGCACACCGGCCACCTGCAGCTCCGTCATCCCGACGCGCACCTCGGCGAGTGTGCGCTCCAGAGCACGGATCGCGACATTCGCGGCCCGTTCGATGAGCTGGACCTCCTCGGGGTCTTTGCGCTCGCGCAGCGTCTCGACGAGATCGAGCGTGGGACGCCACTGCCACCGCGCGCCCGCCTCCATAAGCCGCTGGAAATCGCGGTGGAGGAGATGAGCAGACTCGAAACCCAGAACCTGCACGCCTGGCTGTTGTGCGAGCTGCTGCCAGAGACCCGCCCAGAGACTCTGCGGCTCGATCAGCACGCGGGCCGAGTCGCCGACCTCGTCGGCCGCCTGGGTCTGATAGCGAAAATCCGTGATCAGCAGCGCCTCGCGCTGACTGACCAGCAGGAGTGCGCTCGATCCAGAGAAGCCGGTGAGGTAGCGGACGTTGGCGAGGCTCGTCACGAGCAGCGAGTCGACGTGCGCTGCCGTCAGGCCGTCGAGCAAAGCCGCGAGTCGGCGACGCCGCTGATCAGACACGCGCTGGGCTGCCTGTCGCAGCGCGAGACGAGAGCTTCGCTACGAGTCCACGGAGCGCGAAATCGTAGCCGAGCGTACCCAGTCCGCAGACGACGCCGACAGCCGCCGGTGCAAGCATCGAGTGCCGCCGCTCCGGCTCGCGCGCATACACGTTCGTGATGTGTACCTCCACGAATGGCATTCCCACACCCGTGAGCGCGTCCCGTATGGCGAGACTCGAATGACTGTAGGCCCCAGCGTTCACGACAGCACCCTCGACACGGCCGCGCAGAGAATGAATGTAGTCCACCAGCTCACCCTCGCCGTTCCGCTGAACGAACTCGAGCGAGGCGCCGAGCTCTCGCGCCACGTCGTGAAGGCGCCGTTCGACATCGGCGAGCGTCTCGGTGCCATAGATGGACGGCTCGCGCACGCCGAGCAGGTTGAGGTTCGGACCATTGACGATCGCGATCCTCACGACTTCTTCAAACCTTCGAGCCAGGCGTTGAACTGCTGAATGTCATCACTCAATCCCGCATTCTGCTCGCCGGATGGCTCCGCGTCTGAGGCAGCCACGTCCTGCTGCGCCTTCTGGGAGAAGAACTGATCGAAGGAAAAGTGGGACGGACTACCGGTAGCGGGTGTGGCGTGACGAAAGACGTGATCGAGCGACAGCTCGGATGCGGCCGGCTTGGAGGGTCGTCCCGGCAGTTCCGCCGGAAAGGCATCCTCGATCTCGCTACCCGAGCGCGCGACGAAGTCATCGGCTCGCGGCGGTGGCGGTGACGCGGCCGGAGTGCTTCCCTGCTCCGCGCTCTTAAACAGCGCGCCGAGAGAATCCGTTACCGATCCTGATGTACGGCGGGGCGGTGCCTCGTTAGGCGGCTCGGCGACAGGCTGGGGAGTGTGGCTGTTGCCGGAATGCGGGCGGAAACCAGCGATCGATTCGAGAAACTCGCGGATCGTCGGTCCGGCGTCGGCCACTGCCACCGGCGCCGGCGTGACCGGCTCCGGCTCCGGCGGAGCTGGACGCGTACCGGAGGCCTCGAGCGCTCGAAGTCGGCCCGCGAGCGCGACGTCGTCAGGATTCCGCTGAACGAGCTGACGGTACACCTCCAACGCTTGCTCGCGGTGACCTTGCTTTACGTACAGCTCGGCCATCGTCTCGGTGACGAACGCGCTGCTGGCATCGGGAGCGGCGGGCCGGGCCGGCTCTGGTGTCGGCGGCGAGGCGGGCGCTGCGGACTCCGTCGGCTGCTCCGACGCCGGCGGTGGGCTCGTTAGGCCCTCGAGAAAGGGTAGACTGAACGAGGAACTCGGGGCTTCCTCGGCTGGCGGTGGTGCTGCCGACGGCTTGGCGACGTCGCGACCCTGCACGAGCGCGTCGAGATGGGCCCGAGCCTCTTCGACCGTTGTGTTGTCGGTGACGAGAACGTCCTCACCCTCGTGGATCAGATTGAGCGAATCCTCACTCGGTTTCGCTGCTTCAGCCGCCGCCGGTGGCGCAGCCGCGGGTGGCGCCGCCGACGTGAACAGCTTTGCGATGTCGTCGAAGTTGCCTTCGGAGGGTGCGGTTGTGAGCGGGGCCGTAACGATCGGATCCGGACTCGATGGCGCGGAGGAGGTTTCCGTGCCCGTGGCCGCGCTGATCGCGGACTCCATCGAAAGCGAACCGTCACCGGCGCCGGCCGTCTGACCTGTCGTCGCAGGCGCGGCCGGAGTGTCGACGTCGAGCGACGAAAGGATGCCAGCAATCTCTTCGTTGCGTGGATCCGACTCGAGGACTCGGCGGTACCAGGCACGGGCCGTGTCGCCGTCGCCGTGCGCGCGCGCAATATCGCCGAGATGGCGCAGCGCGATGAGGTTCTCGGGATCCAGCGCCAGCGCCGTCTCGAAGACGCTTCGGGCTTCGTCGTGCCGTCCAGACTCGAAGAGCGCCTGTCCGTAGACGATGTGGCCGCTCATATGCCCCGGCTGCTGCGGCAGGAACTCCTGGCAGATGAAGATCGCCTGGTCGAAGTCGCCGATCTTCCGGTATTCGTTGGCGAGCGGCGCGAAATACCGACGGGGATTCTCGTCGAATTTCTTGCGGAGCTCGTCGATGCGCGAAGTACCGGCCATGGATGACGCGAAGAGTTTTGCCTGCGGAGGGTCGGGGCGGCGGGAAGCGGGAAAATACATTCCGCCGAGTTGACAAGTCAATCAGGAAGTGCCGCGCTCACTTGATTTTACCTCGTCGCCACTCGTACTTTTCGCAGCTTCTACCTGCCACTTTCCCGCCTCTCCAGGAGTATCGCCCCCGTGCTGCAAGCAATGCGGAGCTCCGCCAAGTACGTCTGGCTTTTCATCGTCATCGCGTTCGTCGGCGGCTTCCTTCTTGTTCAGACGTCCGGGCTGTTGGGTCGCACGCCTGTCACGCCAACAACACCGGTCGCCGTCGTCAACGGCCGTGACATCCTGTACAACGACTACGTGCAGCGATATCAGACCGAGATTCAGAATCAGCAGCAGGCGGGCGGGCGGACGCTCTCCGAGGACGACATTCGCCGCATCCAGAACTCGACGTTCAACCAGATGGTGATGGACGTCCTCCTGCAACAGCAGTACGAGCGCCGCGGCATCGTCGTCACGAACGAGGAGATCCAGCAGTTCGCGAAGTTCGCTCCCCCACAGTGGATTCAGTCGGCGCCCGAGCTGCAGACCGAAGGGCAGTTCGACATGCAGAAGTATCAGCGGCTGCTGGCGAGCTCCTACGCGAAGCAGAGCGGGCTGTTGGCGAACCTGGAGCAGTATTACCGCAGCGAGATTCCGCGCCGGAAGCTGCTCGACCAGATCGCGAGCGGCATCTACGTAACGGACGCCGAGCTTTGGCGCATCTGGCGCGATCAACACGACAGCGCGCAGGTGAGCTTTGTTGCTTTCCGGCCGCAGCCAGACAGCTCCTCGAAGTCGATTTCTGATGCCGACCTCCGCTCGTACTTCGACAAGCACAAAGAGGAGTTTCGCCGGCCAGGCCGAGCAGTGCTCACAGTCGTGGAGATTCCGCGTGTCGTGACCACGGCGGACAGCGCCGCCGTGCGCGCCCACGCGAGCGCGCTCCGGAACGAGATCCTCGGCGGCGCGAAGTTCGAGGATGTCGCGAAGCGTGAGTCCGCCGACAGCGTGTCTGGCGCGAAGGGAGGCGACCTGGGACGGGGAGCGAAGGGCCGATTCGTCGCGCCATTCGAGCAGGCGGCGTTCGCGCTCAAGGTCGGCGAGATCTCGCAGCCGGTGCTGACGCAGTTCGGGTATCACCTCATTCGCCTCGACGAGCGAAAGGGTGACACCGTTGCGCTGCACCACATTCTTCTGCGCGTCCAGCCGAGCGACTCGAACGAGGCGAAGATCGATCGGCAGGCGGACGAGTTGACGAAAGCGGCGGCGGGCTCCGAGCAGGGGTCAAAGCTGGATTCGGCGTCGAAGCGGCTCGGCCTCAAGGAGTTCACCGTCGTCGCACTCGAGGACGAGCCGGCGTCGTTCAACGGGCGACCGATTCCCAGCGTGAGCGCGTGGGCGTTCGGCGGCGCGCACGTGGGCGAGACGAGCGAGCTGTTCGACGACGAGAGTGGCTATTACCTCGCGCGGCTCGACTCCGTGACGGAGAGCGGCGACCCGAAGTTCGAGAACGTGAAGGCGCTCGTTAGGCAGGACGTCGCGCGGGAGCGCGCCCTCGACGGCGTGGTGCCAGCGGCGCAGAAGCTCGCCGACGCTGCGGCCACGAGCGGACTCGAGGCCGCGGCCGCGCAGCAGAAGCTCGAGGTCCAGCAGTCGCCGGTGTTCACCCGCGGCACCTTCGTTCCGGGCCTCGGCCAGTTCAACGAGGCGATCGGCACGGCGTTCGGCCTGCCCGTGCAGGCGGTGAGCGCGCCAGTGCGGACGACGGACGCCATCTTCGTGCTGCGGGTCGATCGTCGCGTGCAGGCGGACAGCGCCGAGTGGCTCAAGCAGGTCCAGGCGCAGCGGCAGGCACGCATGCAGCAGCTGCAGCAGCAGCGCGTGCAGATGTATCTCGCCGACATTCGCCAGTCGGCGAAGATCGACGATCGGCGCAAGAAGATCAACGCGTCGGTCCGGCGCGGCGAGTCGAGCTAGCGCGCGTTCCGAGCAGCCGCGCCTAACGGCGCAGATCACGGAAACACGAAAAGTCCGGTCGCGATCGCGACCGGACTTTTCTGATGCCCTTTTTTTCTGAGCGATCAGCTCAGGAGGCGCTTCGGCTCGGGGCGCGCTTCGTCCTCGGCCCGGCTCGCCGCCTGGGGAGGCGCGATTCGCTCCGAGCGAACTTCGGGCTCGGGCTCGCGAATCTGCCGATCGACGTCGCTGATGTTGCGCTTGAACTCGCGAATGCCCTTTCCAATCGATGCTCCGATCTCCGGGACGCGGCGCGCGCCAAAGAGCACGAGCACGATCACCAGGAGCATCAGCATCTCGGTGAATCCAAAGTTTCCGAAATTCATATCTTCTCCTAAAAGAGCGAACGCGCGATCAAGTAGGCGATCAGGACACCGACGAGACTCAACAGGGACACATCGAGCGCGATTGGCCCTATAGCGAACTTGAGGATCACGAGGTCGATGTGCAATGGCCCAAGTTCTGGAGTCACACCGGTCGTCAAAAATTCCTTGACGGCTCCCGCGGGCAGAAATCTCCGGGCGACCTGAGTAAACGTACCGCCGACCACGAACCCGATACAGAGCACCAGGGCATGAAACCCCGGTCGGTGCTTGGAGGATCCACGAGGAGGACCAATCATTTAGGACCGCCGATCCATGACGTAAGAGATGGCATCCGTCAGCGCCGACCGGACTGGACTATCGGGAAGTGGCTCGAGAACGTCTTCTGCTTCCTGCGCGAGCTGCTCGCCGCGCTGACGCGCCCGGTCGATGCCCCCGGCGTCCGCGACGATCGCGACCACGTCGTTGATGAGACGCTCATCGGGGTTCTCAGTGGCGAACAGCTCGTCGACACGTCGGCGGCTCGCAGGAGTGAGTTGGGGCCGAGCGAGGATCAACGGCAGTGTCACCTTGTGCTCGCGTAGATCGAGGCCCGAGGGCTTGCCGGTCACCGTCGAGTCCGAGGTGTAATCGAGAATGTCGTCGGCTATCTGGAACGACATGCCCAGAAGCTCGCCGTAGCGCTTGAGGTTGGAACGGTATAGCGGTGCGCCGCACAGGGCGCCGGTCTCGCAGGCTGCGGAGACAAGGACCGCCGTCTTCGCCCGGATCAGCGCGAAGTAATCGTCCTCGGAGAACTCGACGCCGTCGAGCGCGCCGAGCTGACGCATCTCGCCGATGGTGAGCTCGTTCGCGACGGTAGTGAGGATCCGCAGGAACTCGAGATCGCCGACTTCGACGAGCGCGCGATGGGCGCGCGTGTAGAGGAAGTCTCCCATGATCACCGATACCTGGTGACTGAAGAGAGAATTCACCGTCGGCAGCCCTCGGCGCAGTACAGAGTGATCGACCGAATCGTCGTGGACGAGCGTCGCGAGGTGCATCAGCTCCACCACTGCGGCGAGCTGGATCGCGCGCTGGTCGGGCTGGCCCTCGACCGCGCTCGCGAGCAGGGTGAGGGTAGGCCGGAACATCTTGCCGCGCATGCGCAGTAGGTGCGCACTGACCTGCTCGATCATCGGCAGATCGGAGCTCACGATCGTGTGCATCTCGTGCACGACGAGCTCCAGCCGATCACGAACGGGCGCTTGAATCGCGCGCAGGGCATCCGTTGCGGGCGTACGTTGACGCGCCGCCGTACTCATCGAGCTACTCGCTCCACTTCCGCTATTCGGTCCACGACGTCCCGGAATTCGATGTCGACAACGAACACTCGTTGATAATAACCGAGAGCGTCCTCGGAGTGATTGAGGGCCTGCGCCGCGCGACCAAGAAGATACAGTACCCCGATCATCTCCTCGTCGCTGTAACGACCCTCACCGAGAGCGCGCGCCAGCACGGTGGAGGCGATGGCATACTGCTCCTTCTCGATGAAGCACTGGCCGAGCGCCTCGTACGTCGGCAGCCGATTGGAGGGAGCTTTGAGCGCCTTCTGAAACTCCGCGACGGCTTCGTCGACGAGACCCATCTCCTTGAAGGCGACACCGAGATCGTAGTGACTCTGGTAGTCCTCCTGCGCGACGTTCTCCGCGATGCCCTGCTTGAACTTCTTGAGCATGTCGGCGAAGTCCGCCTCTTCGTCGCCCGAGGGCTCCTCCTCGTTGACGATCATCCGCGTGCTCTTCGGCGAATCATCACCGCGAAGCAGCTCGCCGAGGTTGACGAATCCGCCCTCGCCCGGCGACGGCTCTGGATCGGCACTGCGTGTGCGCACCGGTGACGGTGTTGGTCCGCCCCGACCGGCGGGCTTCCGCGCAGGTGGCGGCGCTTCTGGCGCGGGCGGCTCGACCTGGATCGACTCGAGTGCCGCCTGGGCCCGAATGTCATCCGGCGCGAGATCGAGCACGCGCTGATACACGGCACGCGCCTTCTCTGCCTGCTGCGCGTTCAACAAGGCGCCGGCGAGAGCCAGGTACGCCTCGATGAGACGCAGCTTGTCGTTGGTGCGGAATGCGTACTCGACGCGCTTCTGATGGAACCGAACCGTCTCCGGCGCCAGCCGGGCAATCTCCTCGGCAAGCGAGGACGCGAGATCAAGCTCATTCGCGCGCTCGGCGCCCATCATGGCTCCCTCGAGCTCGCGGATGCCGCCCTCGCGATCGCCCGACTCGAGCATCTTCTCCGCCAACTCGCGGCGGAGCGACCAGTTCTCCGGATCTGCTTCGACGCTCGCGTGAAGCGTCTCGACAGATCGCTCGGCGGAGATCGTCTTCTGGCGGAGCGAGGCCGGGCCCTGCGGAATGGGCGGAAGGTCCTCGATGCCGATCGACGGATCGAAATCGAGGAGCGACGGGGTGCTGTCGAGACTGGGCGTGCCGTCGTTGGACGTCAGCGGATCGTCGAAACCAATGGCATCCGAGCGCAGGAGCGGCGGAATGTCACCGCCGTCTCCGAGGCTGGAGCCGAAATCGGTTGCCTGCTGCTGCCAGAAGCTGCCTTCAGACGCGGCGTTCTCGTCGGGCGCCATATCGACACCCATCGTCGACGATTCGTGCGAGACATTGAGCCCGAACGGATCGCCCGTGCTCAATTCGTACGGCGCGTCGTCCGCCGCCATGGGAACTTCTTCGAGAGGCGGGGGCTCGAATTCCTGAGGCGGTGCCTGCTCGTCTGTCGGCTCGCCCTCGAGCAGATCATGTTCCGGAAGCAGCGTCGAGCTGGCCTCGGGCTCGATGATCGAGGGCTGTGGTGGCGGTGGCTTCTCCTCGAACGCCGTCGGCTCGATGTCGAGCGATCCGGTGAAGTCAGCGGACCCGGTCTGATCGTCGAGCGTCGTTCGCTCGAAGCCGACCAGCGGCGCTGCCTGTGGCTCCGGTGCTGGAGGAGCAGAGCGCGGAGCTGGCTTCTGCTGCACCTCTTCGGTGCCAGGGTCGAGCAGCGGCAGGTCTGCGACGGCAGAGGGTGCCGCGGCGCGCGGGGGCGGGTGCTTCAGCGGAGGCGCGCTGGATGGTGCCGCCGGTCGCGCAGGCCGTGCTGGTGGCGCATCCCCCAGGTCGAGGAAGACGAGATCCCCGCCGCGATTCGAGCGCGAGCCCTGTGTCGCACGCGGCTCCGCGGCGGGATCGATCGCTTTCATTCGTCCGACTACCGCCTGCGCGTCGTCGTCCTTCCCTTCGGCCTGATAGCGAGCCCAGAGCGTCTGCAGCTGCTCGAGCGCCTCCTCCTTTCGACCGAGCTTCGAGAGCTGGTCGGCGAGCATGAGCCGAATGTCGTCCTGTCCCGGACAGAGGTCGGCGAACTCCTTGAGCGAGCGGAATGCTTCGTCGAGATTCCCGGCCTTCTGCATCCGGTCGGCGTACTCGAGGAAATTCTGCTTGGCGTCGGTCGTGAAGCCCTTGTGCGCGCTGATCTTGCCCAGCGTATAGTAAACCGATGCGCGACCAGGGGAGTGGCGCAGGATCTTGTTGCAGAGCGCGATCGCGTTGTTGTAGAAACCGCCGTCCACGTAGCGCACCACGGCGCGCTCGTAGTAGTCGACGGCGTCTGCGACATTCCCCTGCCGCATCATCAGATCGCCGACGCGATTGAAGAGCGAGACGTCGAGCTCGGCCGCGTATTGATCGAAGTTGTCGAGAATCTCGACGTAGACGGCGAGCGCCTTGGCGAAATCCTTCTTGAGCTCGAAATCGGCCGCTTTTTTCTTCAGCTTAGCGACGTTCGACATCAGCGTCCTGGCGAGCTCCGTGACGGAACGGAGTTCCGCGACAAGGTAGGAATCGGACGGGTTAACTTACTTGTAAGTGACTCGGGTGACAACTTTTGCCGCGCACCCATGTCCCCAGGCAGCGACGATCGCCATACCAGTAGGGCAACTCTCCCACAGTGCCTATCTCGAAGAGCGCGAGATCGGCGGAAAAGCCCGGCGCGAGCTGCCCAATCGAGTCGGCGAGCGCCAGTGCCGCCGCACCGTTGACGGTGGCCGCCATGACGGCTTCACTCACCGACAACCGGAGCTGGCTCACCCCAAGCGTGAGGATCAGCGGGAGGTTCGGAGTCGGCGACGTGCCAGGGTTAAAGTCCGTCGCGAGCGCGACCGGCACGCCAGCTTCGATGAGCTGTCGCGCGGGCGCCCGGGTCTGTTTCCCGAGGAACAGCATCGTTCCCGGCAACAGCGTGGCGACGGTGGGTCCGGACGCAAGGGCCTGAATCCCCGCCTCCGAGATGGCGCCGAGGTGGTCGGCTGACGTGGCGCCGACTTCCGCGGCCAGCTCGGCGCCGCCACAGGAGGTCAGCTCGTCGGCGTGGAGCTTGAGCAGGAGATTGTGCTGCCTGGCGGCGAGAAGAATTCGGCGGCTCTCCGGCACCGTGTAGACGCCCGTCTCACAAAAGACGTCCGCGAATCGCGCCAGTCCCTCCGCGGCGACGCGCGGGATCAGCTCGTGGACGAGAAGGTCGACGTAGGCGTTCCGCTGCGCCAGCGATCCGCGGTGCTCGAGCGGAATCTCATGCGCGCCGAGGAAAGTCGGCACGATCCGCATCGTGAGCTCGCGGCGCAGTTGAGCGATCACGCGCAGTGTCTTGAGCTCGTCCTCGACGGTGAGGCCGTAGCCCGACTTCACCTCGACGGTCGTGATGCCGTACGAGGCCAATCGCTGCAGACGCCCCCGAGCGAGGTCGAAGAGCTCGCCCTCGCTTCGCGTCCGTAAATCGCGGACGGAGGAGTGGATGCCGCCGCCGCGCGCGGCGATCTGCATGTAGTCCAGTCCCGCCGCGCGCATCTCCTGTTCGTTTGCCCGAACACGACCGAAAATGGCGTGAGTGTGTGAGTCGACGAGACCGGGAGTCAGAACACCGCGCCGGCAGTCGATCTCGGCCGCATCCCGATACTCGGAGCGAAGCGACCGTTCGGGACCGACGGCGGCGATCGTTTCACCGTCCGTGACGACCGCGACATCGGTCAGGGATTCCAGTTTGCTCATCTCAGGGCCGCGCCGTGCGCGCCCAGGTCCGGCACAGGTGACGACTTCGGACGCGTTGACGAAGATGAGCCGTGGCATCCGCTCGCTACCGCGCTCCCGTCGTGCCCATCACGTCACGAACCCTGGAGAGGCGGAGCGGTGCCTGCGCCTCACCTCGGCAGGCATAGTAGCAGGCGTTGCAGTCGATCGGCTGGTAGGCGCGAAAATCCTTCCAGTGAAAATCCGTCGGGAAATCGGGGCAGCGCTTCACGCGCCCGGTCGGATCGAGATGAATAGTGCGAATGCCGGAGCGGCACGGCTCACGCATCTCGCCGCGCGCATAACGAGGCAGTTGCTCGAGATAGTAATCGGAGTTGGTGATCACCCCGCGGCGACGGCGCTTGAAGGCGAGCAGCCGCGACACGAGCGCATTCAGCGACGCCATCTCGTCGGAACCGAGGAGGAACTGCCGGTTGCCGTTCTTGGAATCGGTGTAGACGCTGAGATTGACGCCGAATCCGAGCTCCGCCGCGCGCTGGACGATGGGTTCGATCTGATCGAGGTTGTCATTCCGGATCACGGTGTTGAACCGGACGTTGTCGATGCCGAGCGCGCGCAGTCGCGGCAGCGTGTCGAAGAGCTTCGCCGTGAGCCCCGGAATGCCGCGAGCGCGGTCGTGACGCCCATCGATGTAGTCGAGGGACACGTTGAATTGATTCACGCCGGCACGCCACAGCGAGAGTGCCCGCTCGGGCGTGAGCATCGCGCCGTGGGTTATCAGCATGATGTACTTGAGACGAATCGCGCCGGCGACTGCACCAACGAGCTCTTCGAGATCGGAGCGGAGCAGCGGCTCACCGCCCGTGAAGGTCACGAGCATTGGATTGAAGAATCGCGCCGCGTCGGCGAAGCTCGCCAACTCGGAGCTGCGCGTCTTTGGATCGGTGCGCCAGTAGTCGCAGAATGAGCAGCGTGCGTTGCAGCGCAGCGTGACTTCGAAGTGCACGAGAACGGGGCGGCGCCGGAGCGTCAACCAACCGTACTTCGCAAGGAAGAGAGCGACGTGATATGGTTTGAACCGCGCCGATAGCACGGCTACTCGTCCATCGGCAGCCGAATGCCGTGACGCCGCGCCGTCTCGCGCGCTTCGGCGTAGCCCGCGTCGGCGTGGCGCGCGACACCGATGCCAGGATCGTTCGTCAACACGCGCTCGAGTCTCACGCGCATCTCCGGCGTGCCGTCGGCGACGATGACCTGGCCAGCGTGCAGCGAGTTCCCGATCCCGACGCCGCCGCCGTGGTGAAACGAAACCCAGGACGCGCCGCTCGCGGTGTTGAGAAGCGCATTGAGGATGGGCCAGTCGGCGACGGCATCGGTGCCGTCCTTCATCGCCTCCGTCTCGCGGAACGGCGACGCGACGCTCCCCGTGTCGAGGTGGTCGCGACCGATCACGATGGGCGCAGACAACTCCGCACGCGCGACGAGATCATTGAGCGCAACGCCGAAGCGTGCTCGATCGCCCTGGCCGAGCCAGCAGATGCGTGCGGGAAGTCCCTGGAAGTGGACCTTCTCGCGCGCGAGCTCGATCCAGCGTCGGAGGTGCGCATCGTTAGGGAAGAGCTCCAGGACCAGCTCGTCGGTGCGCGCGAGGTCGCGTTCATCGCCCGACAGCGCGACCCAACGAAATGGTCCCTTGCCCTCACAGAAGAGAGGCCGGATGTACTCGGGCACGAACCCGGGAATCGCGAACGCGTCCTTCACGCCGGCGTCATGCGCCACGGTGCGGATGTTGTTGCCGTAGTCGAAGGCGATCGCGCCGCGGCGCTGCATCTCCAGCATCGCGCGCACGTGCTCGGAGATCGACGCGATCGCTCGCGCCACGTACGCCGAGGCATCTCGTCGGCGCAGCTCGGCGGCGGCCTCGATCGTTAGGCCCGTCGGGACGTAGCCGTTCAACGTGTCGTGCGCGCTCGTCTGATCCGTGAGCACGTCCGGAGTGACGCCACGACGCGCGAGCGCCGGCAGGATGTCCGCGGCATTGCCGACGAGGCCGACCGAAAGTGCGCGGCGCGCCGCCGTGGCCTCGCGAATCCATACGAGCGCCTCGTCGAGATCGTGCGTCTTCCGATCGCAGTATCCGGTCGCCAGCCGCTTGTCGATCCGCGCTTCGTCGACGTCGATGCCGAGCAAGGCCGCGCCGTTCAGCGTGGCAGCGAGCGGCTGCGCGCCGCCCATGCCGCCAAGCCCCGCGGTGAGCACGAAGCGACCGGCAAGAGTGCCACCGAAGTGTTCCCGAGCGACCGCGCCGAATGTCTCGTACGTGCCCTGCAGGATGCCTTGCGAGCCGATGTAGATCCACGAGCCCGCCGTCATCTGGCCATACATCATCAGGCCAGCACGTTCGAGCTCCCGGAAATGGTCCCAAGTTGCCCAGCGGCCCACGAGGTTGCTGTTGGCGATGAGCACGCGCGGAGCCGACGCGTGCGTACGAAACACCCCGACCGGCTTTCCGCTCTGTACGAGCAGCGTCTCGTCGTGATCGAGCGTGCGCAGGGTTCGAACGATGGCGTCGAAGGCCGGCCAGCTGCGCGCGGCTCGACCCGTACCGCCGTAGACGACAAGATCCTGCGGCCGCTCGGCGACGTCCGGATCGAGATTGTTCATCAACATCCGCAGCGCGGCTTCCTGCTGCCAACCTTTGCAGCTGAGCGTCGTACCGCGCGGCGCGCGCACGACACGCGCGCCGGCGTCGCGATCGCGCGATACCATCGTGCTCGAGGTCATGATGATTCTCTCATGTGATCTCGCCGCGTTCGATCGCGGCGGCGAGCAGCTCGATGTCCGGCGAGAGCACGCGGTCACGGGTCAATGCCGGCACGAGGCGACGCACCGCGGCGTGCCCACGCGCTACACCGCGCCCAGGCCTGAGCGGCAGGCGGTAATCGACTCCCTGCGCGGCGCAGAGCAGCTCGATAGCGAGGACATAGCGCACGTTCCGCACGACGCGTCGCAGCTTTGTGGCCGCGCCCATCGCCATCGGCACCACGTCTTCCTTGTTGCCGTCCGTTGGAATGGTGTCGACGCTTGCCGGATGCGAGAGGACCTTGCACTCGCTCGTTAGGGCCGCTGCGGTCACCTGCGCCATCATGAAGCCGGAGTTCACCCCGGCATCGGATGTGAGAAATGGCGGCAGCCCCTGATTCAGGTCGGGGTGCACGAGGCGATCCGTACGCCGCTCCGAGATCGTCGCGAGATTCGTCATGGCGATGGCGAGAAAATCGAGGACCATCGCCACGGACTGACCGTGGAAATTTCCTCCACTCAACAGCTCGCCGGAGTCGAAGACGAGCGGGTTGTCCGTCGCGGCATTCAGCTCGCGTCCAACGATCGACGAAGCGAAGTCGAGGGCGTCGAGCACGGGACCGTGCACCTGTGGCATGCAGCGGAGACAGTACGCGTCCTGCACGCGCGGATCGCCATACCGATGTGACTCGCGGATCTCGCTCTCCGACAGCAGCTCGCGCAGGAGAGCAGCCGATGCCGCCTGCCCGAGCTGCCCGCGCACCTCCTGAATGCGCTCGTCGAACGCGACCGGCGTGCCGAGCAGCGCCTCGAGGGACATCGCGCCAGCGAGATGCGCAATCCTCCAGAGTCGATGACATTCGACGATTGCGAGCGCGGCGATGGCGGTATGCGACTGCGTGCCGTTGATGAGCGTCAGCCCTTCCTTGGGGCCTAACGTCAGGGGCGCCAGACCACAGGCGGCCAGCATCTCCCGAGCTGGACCGACACGTCCCTCATGCGCGAGTGAGCCCTCCCCGATCAGCGCGAGGGCGAGATGCGCGAGTGGGGCGAGATCCCCGCTTGCGCCGACACTTCCCTGCTCCGGGATGGGCGGGTGCAGCCGGGCGTTCAGCATCGCGATCAGCAGCTCGGCGAGATCGGGACGCGCACCGGAGTAGCCCTTCGCGATGACATTGGCACGGAGGAGCATCATCGCGCGTACCTCGCGGTCTGGCAGGAGCGGTCCGACTCCAGCGGCATGACTCCGAACGAGGTTCACCTGCAGCTCGGCGAGGCGGTCGATCGGAATCGCGATCTCGGAGAGCTTGCCGAAGCCCGTGGTCACGCCATACGCGACGGTGTTTCGTTGGACGAGATCGTCCACGATGCGCCGCGTTGCGCGGGCACGGTCGCGCGCCAGGGGCGCCAGCTTCACGGTCGCCTCACCGGCCGCGACCGCGAACACGTCCTCGATGCGTAGCGAGCTTCCGTCGATCACCACAGACGACATGGCGTGAATGTCGTCGGGGCACAGAAGCGATTCAAGGGCTGCGGCGCAGCCGCAGCCCTTGAATCCTTACCATTCTTCCGGAACCACTGCGTCCAAGCTTACGGCATCACTGGTACTCGCGAGAGCTCTACGTTTCCAGTCCCGCTCTGATAGGACCAGTCGAACACGACATAGTTCTGAGCCACGTATGCAACCCGCAGCGCGCCGTAGTGCACGCCGTCGCTCTTTCTGGTGCTGAGGACGTAACCATAGCCCGGCACCGCTTCGATCGTGACGCTGGACAGCGCACTTGGCACCGCCGCATCGATGGATGTCAGATCCGGAACAGGGGCGGTGCCATACGTCGCCATCAGAACGTCTGTGCGCGCGGGATTGATCCAGAGCGTGCCATCACTGTGGCGCTCGATGGTGAAGTCCAATCCCGTTCGCGACGCCGAGGCGACGGCACCATACGCATGCGCGCTTTCGTCGTAAAAGAGGAAGCCGCTGCTGTCGGCGCGAGCGTCGCGCGAGTAGACGAGCACGTTGCGCGCGTCATAGCGCGGAGTGTCGTGCGTGGCCGCGCTCCACGCGCTCTCGTGGCCGTCGCGGCTCACCGCGCTCACGGCGAAGCACCGACTCACCCCGTTCGGCAGATTCGCCGCAAGAAATGCGTCCGAGACGGTCGAGCCCTCGAGGTTCCACGACAGGCAACTGCTGTGGCCAGCGTCGTACACGCCGGAATAGACCCGGTAGTAGTCGAACGCGCCGCGGTTCGCCTCGAGCGCGTTGCTCGACCACGCTAGCTGGATCGCTCCGTTCAACGAGATCGAGTGAAGATCCAGTGGCGCGGGCAGCTCGCTCCGCATATCGATCGTGATGACGGGCGTCTCGCCGAGCGGATTGCCGTCGGCGTCGTTGGCGACGATGTAGTACTGCAGCTCGGTATAGAGATCGTGAAACGACGGCGACGTCGTCGTGGCGCGCAGCTGCCAATCGCTGCTGGATGAAGCACGGCCGAAGACGTCGAAAGCGATGGCGCGTCCGCTCGACGGCGCGTCCCAGCTCAGGATGACTCCGAGCGGCGCACTGGGATTACCACTCGGTATGAGCTGGTAGCTGAGATTCGTCGGCGCATTGGGATCGATTCCCGTGGCATCGGTGATGTCACACGCTGCGAGGGGAATGACGGACGCGAGGACGAGGAGGAACGAACGATCGAGACGCATGGGACGCTCCGGTGGTATCCGAAGCGACACCCTTGCACGCGACACGCCTCACGATAGCCGCGGCGAAGCGCAAGTTATTACTTCACTTATCTGGCGGCGGCCGAAGCACCCGTCTCCGGCGGAGGACACGGTGCTGCCGCTCGGCGACGACGGCACTCGTGAGGCAGATCAGAAGCTCGAGCCCGACCGAACCGTGGCCTTGTTGTAATCGAACTTGAGGTCCGGCTCTGCCTTGAGCGCGACGAAGAAGTTGAAGGCGAAGTTGCCGTTCGTGGACTGGGTGAACGCGAAGACCGCGCGCCAATCGTGGAGGTCGCGCTGCAGCGTCACGATGTGCTGCGCGAACTCGTGCTTCACGAAGTCGTACTGGGTGTTCCAGCTGGCGGACCATTTCTCGGTGAGGGCAAAGCGGAAGTCGCCACCAAGACTGGTCACCGGCGGATTGCGGTAGATCGTCGTCCCGGCGATGCCGAGGTCCGTCGGCGTCACATTGGTCGTGGATTGCTGGCTCTGCGCCTGAATCAGACAGTTCTGATAGACAAACGGATCGTTGTTGACGGCCGCTGCCACGGCTTTGCAGCGGACCTGTGGATCGATCTGGACGACGTTCCCTCCACTGACGGGCCTCGTATGCTGCGAGGAGAAGGTCAGCGACGTACTCCAGCCTTCGGACGGCGGAAGCACGAACTGCGTGCCGCGCGCGCCGCTCCCCGCAACGGGCTGATTCGCGAGCTGCTTCACATAGGGGTCGTCGCGCTGTCCCGTCTGGTCCGGAGTCGGCGACGCCGTCGGCCGCTGGTCATTCGCCACGGCGCGGCCGAACAGCCGCGAGAGCACCGTGAACGGATTGTTGCCGCGCGCCAGGTTCAACGACGCCGACATCGATTCCATATACGGGCTAAACCTCGCGGTATCGCTCAGCGGACTCCCCGCGAAGAGCGAGAAGCCCGACGAGAACTGGAAGCCCGGCAAGAGGTCGGACGACACACTGTACTGAAAGGTGGGCGTCGTTAGGCCGCGTATCGCCTGATGGGCGGCGTGAGCCCGATCGACGTCGTATGACAGGCCGGAGAACGTGAGGGACAGCAGCTTGATCTTCTCGGCCCCGTCAGGATTCGTGTCCTTCGGCGATCGGACCTTCGCCTCGATGTTCTGGTTCAAGCCGAACGAGAGTTGGTTCGTCTGGAGACCGGTGAACTCGTGGGCCCTCGATCGGCCGAGTGCCTGCAGGTATTCGTCGCTGACGTCCGCGCGCGGCGCGTAGCTGTAGCTGATCGTTGGCTGCAGGGTGTGCCGCAGCCGCGAGAAGGGCCCGAATCCCGGCAACAGCCCATAGATCACAGGCGACGCGGAGAGCGAGAACTGCGGTCGCTTGCCCTGGTGCACGAACTGACCGTTGCTGAGGTTCGTGCGCACCCAGAACGGCCCCGACGTGACGTTCGAGAGACTGACGCCGGGTGTGATGTTGAAGAGGTTCCGCGCGAGCGGCGGCAACTGGAAGTTGGGGTTCCAGTCAATCTCGGTCTTGTAGAAGTTGGGAACGATACGGTCGCCTAACGCTTGGCCCGTCCGAACATCAAACAACGTGATGCGCTGCGGATAATTGTATGCCAGCTGGCTGATGTTGAAGGTGTTGTCCAGTACATAGCCGAAGATCTTGAACGGCGTGGCGATGGTCGTCGACGCTGTGTACTGATTTCGCTTCGTGCGGACGCTATCGAGCACCCCGTTGGGCCCTGTCTGATAGCGGTACGCGAACTCACCCGGCAGATCGATGTTCAGTTGCTGCTGTCCGTTGTAGCTGAAGTTCGGGGTCCACTGCAGCCAGGACGTGAGGTCCAGCGGCCCCGTGTTGATCGAGACCTGTGGAAAATCCTGGTCGATCTCCGGCCGCCCTGGATTCTGTCTTCGCGATCCCCCCAGCTGCAGCGTCGCCGGACCGATCTTGTCCGAGTAGTTCATCGACGACCGGATCGTCGCAAGCGCCTGATATGGATTGAACGTGTTCTGGCGCTGCAACGCGGTACTCGTCACGTAATTGATATCCGACCTGAAGCGCCGATCTTTCGTGAATGCCTGATTATGGCCCCACGTGATAGCCAGATTGGTGCGTCCGTCGCGCTGCGTGAGGTACGACGAGGCGAGGCTCCCGCTGAGGAACCGATCGGCCCAGCTGTAGCGCCACTCGCCGCTGAACTTCGTCCAGCCTGGATCGCCCTCCGTCCTCCCCGCGCTGCTGCGCCAGTCGAGCCACGCGGACGCGTCCATGTACTCGTTGATCGACCAGAAGTAGCCGAGGTTCTCGACGTTGCGCCGATACGCTGAGTTCGTGCGAATGATGTCGGAGACACCGAAGCGGGGCGTGAGTATTCCGCTGTGCCTGCCCGGTCTCATGTCCGAGAATAGGAAGGGCAGCCACATCACCGGGATGTCGCGGATGTAGAGAACCGCGGGCCGCGCGACGAGCGTGTTCGCCCCCGACCGCTTCACCTCGTTGAACTTGAAGTGGTAGTCGGGGACCGAGTCGGTGCAGCTCGTGAGCTCACCGCCCAAGCCATAGAACGCGGATGTCTTCCCGGTGGCCGAGTCGCCGAGGATTGCCTTGCCCTTGAGCGCACTGATCACCCACTGCTCGCCAGTGTTTGCCGTGAATCGAGGATTGCTGATCGTCGCCGAACGCTCGCTGAGTGAATACTCGAGCCGCCCACGACCGATGACGTCGGCCTGCCCGCTCGTCGGGTCGTGCATGATGATGTCCTTGCCGATCGCGGTGGCGACCTTCGTCCGCTGATTGAAGAACACACCGGTGTCGGCGTACACCGTCTGCGAATCGCCCCGCTGCACGATCGCGCGCTTGCTTTGGATGCCCAGAATCTGGAAGAGGTCGTTCTGCGCGTCGAAGGTGACGCGATCGCCCTCGTAGCGCGTCACGGTATAGCCCGGACGTCTCGAGAGCGCCTCCATGATCGAGTCAGGCGCGGACAGTGTGAGTCGCGCGCGCATCGCACTGTCCGCGGCAGTCGTGTCCCGACCGGCCGTGTCTGTTTGGGCGCGGCGCGGCTGCTGAATCTGGGGACGCGGCAATCGCGGCCGAACTTGAGCTCTCGCGACGGCAAATGGCGCCAAGACGAGCGCCGGCAGCGCGACATATCGCCACCACCTACTCACGCCGGCACGCCCTCCTCGGCGGCCAGCGCTGCCTTGCGACGAGCCTTTCGCCGGAAGATCACGTACGATACCGCGACGCTCAGCTCATAGAGCAGGTACAGCGGCACCGCGAGTGCGAGTGTGGTCGTCAGCAGGTCACCGGGGGTGATGATCGCCGCACCGGCATAACTGATGAGGACCGCGTAGCGGCGAAACTTGCCTAACGCCTGCGGCGACACGATGCCCAGCGCAGACACCCCGACGATGACGATCGGCACTTCGAAGACGGCGCCGAATGCGAGGCACATACTCGTCACGAATCCGAAGTATTCGGAGACCGTGATCATCGGCGTCAGCGACTCCGCTTCGAGGCCGAAGAGGAACTTGAGGGTAAGGGGCAGAACGAGAAAATACGCGAGCGCGACGCCGCCGATGAACAGCAGCGTCGCGGAGAGTAGCACCGGGATGACGACCCGGCGCTCGTGCCGGTAGAGCGCGGGAGAGAGGAACGCCCAGACGTTGTAACCGATCACCGGCAGCGCGATCACGATCCCGACCACGAACGACATCTGCAGGATGGCGGAAAACGTGTCACCCGGATGCGTGAAGACCAGTGTTTGGCCACGCAGATATGGGTGGACCGGGCGCTGGAGCACGCCGATCAAATCCAGCTTGAAGGTGACCAGGAATCCGACCGCGATGCCGATCACCAGCGCGCCAAGCGAGTAGATGATGCGCCAACGCAATTCCTCGAGATGATCGAGGAATGGCATCTCACCCGACTGCGACCTGGGGATCGGCGGCATGATTCCCTGCTACTACACGACTATGGCTCGAAAGAGCCGTGACGGCCGGAGGCTACTTCGTGGTGCGGAGCAGGTCGCGCGCCAGGCTCGCTTCATCGCTGTTCGGATAATCCTTCACGATTCGATTCAACGCCGCTTTGGCCGGCGCCGTCTTCTTCTGCGCGATCAGCGACAGCGAAAACTTGTAGAGCGCCGTGGGGGCCGCCTTGGACT
>JAJKIR010000004.1 GCA_021154325.1 Gemmatimonas sp. | reverse complement strand
GCCAGCTCGCGCTCGCGAGCGGTGGCGCGGGCGAGGAGGAGGTTGGCGACGTTGACGCAGCCGACGAGGAGCACGAGCAGCACGCAGCCGAAGAGGATCCAGAGCAGCCGGCCGGTGGTGCCGACGACGCTGTCCTGAAGGGGCGTCGGCGCTACGTCGCGCCGATAGTCGGCGCCAGGATCCCAGAGCGGGTTCAGGGGTCGCAGCGTGGGCCAGACGTCGCGCACCTCGCGTCGCGCTTGCGCGAGCGTGACGCCTGGCGCGAGCCGACCGACGAATTTCTTGTCCCACACGCCCCAGGTACCGCCGACGTTTGCGGGATTGAAGGCGCCGGGCTGCCAGTACTGCGTCGTCGTCGACGGAAAGTGAAAATCGGCAGGCATGACCCCGACGATCGTGTGAGGCACGCCCTCGACGGTGATGCGCTTGCCGATGACGTCCTTCGCGGCGCCGAAGGAGCCGCGCCAGAGCGCGTCGCTGATGAGGAGCACGTTGTTCTTCCCGACGAGTCCTTCTTCGGGCACGAAGCCGCGGCCCAGCTGCGGCGAGACGCCGAGCATGGGGAGCATGTTGGTCGTCACGGCCGCTCCCTCGACGCGGAGACTTTCGTCGCCCACGTCGATCGGATGCGTCTGCTCGACCCAGACGGCGAGCTGGGAAAAGCTGCGAAGGCGCTCGCGGAGCGCGAGGAACTCGCCCGCGGCGCCCGTGCCGATGCTCACGAGCTGCTCCGGATGCGCGTACGGGAGCGGCTGGAGAACGATGGCGTGCACGACGGAGAAGATGGCGGCGTTGGCGCCGATGCCTAACGCGAGCGTGAGGATGGTGGCGGCGGCGAAGCCCGGGGCGCGACGGAGCGCGCGCAGGCCGAAGCGCAGGTCCTGCGCGAACTGTCCGATGTATTCCTTCCGTCCTTCCGTCGTGAGGCGTCGCTCGTCATGCGCGACGAGCACGCGTCGCACCGCCGCGATGTCGCCAAAGCGCTCGAGGGCGTCGGCGCGCGCCGCTTCGGGCGTCATGCCGAAGGCGATGTTGCGCTCGACGCGCATCGTCACGTGGAACGCGATCTCGTCGTCGACGTCAGCGGCTGGGTTTGGACGGACGAAGCGCAGATAGCGGCGCCAGCGCGGTGCGTCGCTCATGCGACCGCGGGCGCGGTGCGCAGCACGCGTGTCACGGCCTGTGAGTAGCGGAGCCAGACGGCGGCCTCGTCGCGCAGGTGCTTTCGTCCCGCGGCGGTGATGGTGTAGAAGCGCGCGCGGCGGTTGTTCTCGGAGAGCCCCCACTCGGAGCTGACCCAGCGTCGATCTTCGAGGCGGCGGAGGGCGGGGTAGAGCGACCCTTCCTCGATGCGGAGGACGTCCTCGGTGGTGTCCTCGACCCAGCGCGCGATGGCGTAGCCGTGCGCGGTGCCGGGCAGGAGGGCCTTGAGGATGAGAATGCCGAGCGTTCCCTGGAGAAGGTCGCCGGAGTCGGATCGTTGCTGCACGGGTGGTCCCCTGTCGAGGCTATGGGAACACGGTGTGGGCGGCTCGCTTCCCTGTCAAGGCCATGGGATCGTTACGCCGAGAAGACGAGCTGCATGCGAGCGTGTGCCGGCGACGCCGGCTTGGCTTCGTCGAACTCCGCGCATGCGAGCTTCAGCTTCAATCCCGAGCGCGATCCGAGCTCGGCCAGCTCGTCAGGCACGTACAGCTGCCAGTCGAAGACGTCGTTGCTCTCATCCTCATAGGTGAGCACCGCCCGCAGCCGCTGGTTCGACATCGAGCGCTGCTCCCGCACTCGCGCGCCGTCGCGCTCGATCGTGCGCTCGCCGACGCGTGCCGCGTGGAAGTCGCGATGATACACGTCGAGCAGGAGACGTCCCCTCGGCCGGAGCACACGCGCCATCTCGGCCAGCGCCGCGACGTTGGTGTCGGCATCGAACTGCCCGAAGCTCTGCCACATGCAGAGCACTGCGTCCAATGATGACGACGCGAGCGGGAGTCGCCGCATGTCGCCGCGAATGAAAGCGCTCGCGGGTGCCCGGCGGCGCGCGTCGCGTAGCGCGGTGTCGTCGAGGTCGAGACCCATGACGTCGTATCCCTGCTCGGCGAGTGGAGCCGTGTGTCGTCCCGGACCACAGCAGAGGTCAAGCAGCGACTTCGATGCGCCGATCTGCCGCGTGATGAACGCGACCTCCCCCCTAACGACGGACTCGTCGATGTGGCCGAGGAAGGTCGTGAACCATTGTCGCGAGTAAGTCTGTGCGCTTGGCCGCACCTTCATAACGAGAGAGCCTGGGGAACGCAGAAGCCGCAGATGTTCGCAGATTTCGCAGAAAAACACAAAGCAGAGCCATGCCGCCAAGCATCGGTATTTGTCATCTGCGGCATCTGCGCAATCTGCGGCTTCAGCGTTCTTGACCTCTCCCGGCAGGGATTCTTCAGCCGGAGCACGAGCTCCGACTAACGTCTACCGCCCACCGAGTACGGATTACTGTCCAGGATGGTAGACGCGCTCCGTGTGCGCTTTCACCTGCGATGGCCAGAAGTACACCTCACGCAGATTCCCCGTCGCATAGCGCTGCGCTTCGTCATTGAAGTGCGGAGAGCTCGGGTGGCCACTCTCACCGCCCGCCGTCACCGCGACGGCGCGCACGCTGTCCCCGAACTCGACCACCGCGACGAAGCTGTTTCCACTCGTCCCATACCACTTCTTCGTTCCCGGGTACGGCCGCGCGCCGAACGACGCGAGCGAGCCCCAGCGCGACGACGTGAAGCCAACCGGAATGCTCGGCCGCGCGTCGTTGAACGGCTGGACGATGTCACCCGTTAGGCGCTGGAAGCGGTTGATGTCGCCCCATGGCGTCTTCCACGAGCCGAAGTCCGCGGCAAGCTTGTCAGAGGCGGCAGCGAGCGCGTCGAGCCGCTCGCGCGCCGTGGCGCGCTCGATCACGTAGTCATCGGCCGACATCCCTGCCTGGCGCGCCGCGCGACCCACGCGGCGGGTCAGCTCCTCGCCCCAGAAAACGGCGAGCGCCGTCGGCACCGAGGTCACCGACCATCGATAGTCCCATCCGCGCAGCTGCGCGATCTGGTCGGCGAGCTTCGCCTTCAGCGAATCCGTCGCCGAAAGCTGATCGTACGCGGCGAGAAGAGGCGGAAGCATCTTCTCGAACGCGGGGAGATAGCTGTCGTACGCCGCCGCGCGCAGCCGCTCGATGGTGAAGTCCTTTCGGCTGGGGAGCACGCGCAGTGCGTGATAGCCGCGCCACGATTCCTCGTTCCCCGTCTCCACGTACGATGGATAATTCGTGCGCTTGGGGCTCGACGGGCCCGCCGCCGACCAGGGCCAGTTGTTCGAGTTGTAGAGCCAGCCGCTTGCGGGATTGAGCAGGTTCGGGCTTTCGTCCACGGAGAGGACGCCATGCCACTCGGTCGCCGTGTCGCTGCCCTCGACGGGCCTGGTCCAATCAAAGCGTGTGTTGCGTCGCGGGATGAAATTGGCGTGGAAGTACGCGATGTCTCCATCCGCGTCGGCGAAGATGGTGTTGTTCGACGAGTTGGTGTGAAGCTCCATCGACTGTTTAAAGCTCTTGTAATCACGCGCCTTCGTCCGCGTGTACGACTGCGTCAGCGCCTTCACCGGACTGTTCATCAGCCGGATCGCGACCCACTTACCGCCCTGCTCGCGAATCACCGGGCCGTGGTGCGTCTTGTACACGGTGAACTGCTTCGTCGTCGTCCCGGATGACGTCTTGTATGGGACGGCGATCGTGCTCACCGTCACGGGCCGCCACTCGCTGCCGTACTTGTAGACGTAGCCGTCGCCGCGCTTCTCGACGGTCTCGAGGTACTCGTCGATCGCATCGACGCCGCTCGAGGTGTGCATCCAGCCGGCGCGCTCGTTGAAGCCTTGATAGACGAAGAACTGTCCCCACGTCACCGCGCCGTACGCGTTCAGCCCTTCGTCGCTCGTGACCTGCACCTCCGCTCTGAAAAAGAACGACGTGTGCGGGTTGATGAGCAGGAGCGCATGGTGCCCCGCGGTGTTCGACGGCGCGATGGCGACGCCGTTGGAGCCCGTCGGCTCGTTAGGCACGCCCATCTCGCTCTCGCCGGCGTCGTCATCGGTGCCTCGCGCTGCACCCTCGGCGCCGCCGCGCGCGCCGTAAAACGCCTCGAGCTGGCCGAGGTTCACGCGCTCGATGTCGCCGCCGATGCTCCCCTCGCTGAAGCTGAGCGCCATCCACGGCTCGAAATGCGTGATGACGCGCGGCTTCACGTCCGGATGCGTCTGCAGGTAGTAATTCAACCCGTCGGCCCACGCGTTCATCAGCGCCTGGAGCCACGCCGGGCTCGCGGCGTATTCCGCCTTGAGCGTGTCCGGATCGATGAAGAGCTTCATCCGCAGGTCGCGGTAGATCTCGCGCTCGCCCTCGGCCTCGGCGAGCCGCCCCATGGCGTTGATGAAGTTCGTCTCGACGCGATTGAAGTCGTCTTCCGCCTGCGCGTAGACGAGTCCGAAGACCGCGTCCGCGTCGGTCTTGCCGTGAATGTGGGGAATGCCCCACGTGTCGCGCGTGATCGTCACGTCCCGCGCTTCACGCTCGAGACGCGCTTGCTCGGGATTTGGTGCCGGGCGATGTGCCGCCGATGCCACAGTCACCGCAAGAATGAGAGCGAGCTTCTTCATGTTGGACAGATTTGGGAGAGACGTGCTAATGTAACGAATGGAGATTTCGCGCGGCCAATCTCGCCTCACAATCGTGTTTGTGGTGCTCGCGGCGTGCGCCTCGTCCTCGACGCCGACCGGCGCCGTGGCACCGCCCCCGCCGCCGCCGCCGCCGCCCACATGGGTGCTCGCCTGGAGCGACGAGTTTGACGGGGCAGCGGGGAGCTCGTTCGATGCGACGAAGTGGGCGCCCGAGTTGGGCGGCGGCGGGTGGGGCAATCAGGAGCGCGAGTTCTACACGACGCGCCCGGAGAACATCGCACTCGACGGGAGCGGCCATCTCGTGATCACCGCGCGCGCCGAGCCGGCGACGACGACGCTCTCCTGCTGGTACGGCAGCTGTCGCTACACGTCGGCGCGGATCAGGACGAAGGGTCTCTTCTCCCAGACGTACGGCCGCTTCGAGGCACGCATCAGGATTCCTCGCGGTCAGGGACTCTGGCCGGCGTTCTGGATGCTCGGCGACAACATCACGACTGTCGGTTGGCCGCAGAGCGGTGAGATCGACATCATGGAGAACATCGGCCGCGAGCCCAGCATCGTGCACGGGACGATGCATGGTCCCGGCTATTCGGGCGCCAGCGGCATTGGCGCTCCGTACACAATCGCGACCGGCGCCTTCGCGGACGACTTCCACACGTACGCGGTCGAGTGGATGCCGGGGCTCATCACCTGGTTCGTCGACGATACGAAGTACTTCCAGACCACGCCCTCCACCATTCCAAGCACCGCAACGTGGGTCTTCGACCACCCGTTCTTCCTGCTCCTGAACGTCGCGGTGGGCGGTGCCTGGCCTAACGATCCAGACGGCACCACAATTTTTCCGCAGGCGATGGTCGTCGACTACGTGCGAGTCTATTCAGCTAAGAGCTAGACTGAGATCTCAGGTCTCAGAGCCGAGATCCTGCCTTTTCACTGCGCCGAGTGCGTATCTCACCCGGTACCGCGAGTCCAGAATCGAGACCTCGGCCTCGAGATGTCGGACGTGAGATCGGGATCCAGTGTCTCACGTTTGAAGACTCGGAGCTGACGTCTCGAGGCTGGACTCGCTGTCGTGGGTGAGATGCGGGCTAGCCACACCGAAAAAGAAGGGTCTGACATCCGAGATCTGAGATCTCAGTCTCAAGTCACTCGTGGAACCTCAAGTGTCTCGATGATCCGCTCGGCGACGTCCTCTGCCGACAACTTCGAGTTCTCGATGAGGAGATAGTCGGGGCGACCAACGAGCCGGCCGCGGGAGTTGAGCTGATACTTATCATCGAGCTCGAGCAGCTGGCGACGTGAGGCGGCGAGGTCGCGCTTGAACGGCTTGGCGGCGAGGCGGAACTCCGTCTCGTTCCGGCGCAGCCGCTCCTCCTGCGTCGTCTCCAGCTCCACGTACACCACGCGGCCGCCGCGCGAGCGGAAGATCTCGCTGTACTCCTCGACGACGGCATCGTCCGACGGCTGGTCGAAGGCCCAGACGAACGTGAAGATGATGCCCGGGAGGTCGCTCGACGCGACTTCCTCGAGGATCCGCCGCCGGATCTGGCCGACGAGTCGCCCGAATGGCGGCGAGCCGAAGGGAAAGAACGGCAGGACCAGGTCGATCGTTTGATGGTTGTGAAAGAGCTTGAGCCCAGTGCGACGCGCGAGCTCGTGGCCGACGGTCATCTTGCCCACGGCCGGTGGTCCGATGATGAAGACGAGCGTCGGTCGGTGATCCGTCATCGTTCCAATTTCACCAGCTCGCCTACTCTCGCGCGAGGCGGTCGCGCGCCTCCGCCACTCACTCGATGACGGTGAGCCAGTTCCATTCGTTGGTGATGTACGCCTGATCGCCGCTCGGGCTGAAGGCGATGCGGCGCGGCGTCCCCTGTACCGAAACCCGTGAGACCACCTTTCGCGTCTCCAGGTCGACGATCGTGACGTTGCCATCCGCCGGCGACGAGACATACAGCTGCTCGCCGTCAGGCGTCACCGCGAGGCCGAACGCCGGCCCGACAGGCAGCAAGTCGAGTTGCTCGAGGGTACGCGGATCGAGCACGACGACGTTGCCCTTCTCGCACGCGACGTACAGCTCACGGTCATCGTTTGAGAGCGCGATGTCCTGCGCGGCGCAATCGAGGGCGGTCTGTCGCAGCGAGCGAAGCGTGCCCCGTTCGAGACGCCAGACGTCGCCCCCCGTCGAGCTCACGTAGAGCCTCGAGCCCGCGTGATCGATCGCGAGGCCCTGCAGCGAGCCGCCCAGCAGCTTCGAGGTCGCCACTTCGCGCGTCGCGGTGTTGAAGACGTAGAGGCGCCCGTCGGTCGACGTCACGTATAGGCGTCGCTCGTTAGGCGAGAGTGCGAGGCGATACGCGCTCCTCGTCGGCAGCCGCACGATATCCGAGGTGGTGTCGCCGGCGAGCTGCGCGATCGTGATCGATCCGTCCTGGAAGCCGCTCACGTACGCGACCTCGCCGTCGCTCGTCGCGACAACGTCGCCCGGATCCTCGCCGACCTCGAATGCACTGCCGCCTCCGGGCGGACAGAGCTGCCGCATGATGTTGACGTCCTGCATGGTCACGAGGATGGCGCCCTTGGTGGTCACGTGTATGCCGAAGGGTCTGCCGATATATCCCTTGCTCAGGCGCCTGCTGCGAGAGCCGGACGGATGGGTGGGCCGGAGCGAAGCGGTGGGCTCCTGGCGCCGCGTCATTGCCGCGGTGGACGCGGCGATCATGAGCACGATCGCGGTGGTGATCGAACGACGGATGCGCATGTCCATACGACGATCGAGGCGCGGCGCCAGTGACGCTGCCTCACGAGGCCGGACGCGGCTGGGGCCGGATGCCCGCGGTGTCGCCCTCGGCATCAAACCTTTTGCTCGGCGGGGTGGTCAAATGCTCCGAGCACGAAGGCCACTCTTGCGCCTTTGTGTTCTACAATGTAGAAATCACCCTCACTCTGATCGAGGATGCATCTGCTCCACGAGACCGACGGGCCAACACTGCCCCGTCTGCCCGCCGCTTTGCTGCGCGCCCTCCTCCCCTTCGCCGAGCGTGACGAGGTTCTCGGCGATATTCGCGCGGAGTATGGGGAGATCTGCGCGCGCGCTGGGCGCGGCACTGCGACGCGCTGGCTCTGGCGTCAGGCGCTCCGCTCGGCGCCGAAGCTCCTCGGTTGGAATTGGTGGCGCGGCTGGTCCGGCTTCGAGCCGCGCGCAAACGCGTATCGCCCTGGAGGGCTCCAGATGAGAACGTGGCTCACCGACGCTCACTACGCCGTGCGCCGCCTGCGCGCGCGTCCCGCCTACTCGCTGATCGCGGTGCTGACGCTCGCGCTCGGCATCGGTGGGACCGCGGCGGTGTTCGGTATCGCGCGGCCGGTCATCTTCGACCCGCTGCCGTATGCGAACGCGAATCGAGTCGGGACCTTCTGGATGCCCGGCTGGTGGACCGAGGAAGAATTTCTCTATCTGCGCGGGAAGATCCCCGGCTTTCAGCTCGTGGGCGCGCAACGACCCGGCGATGTCACCATGCGCACCGGCGACAACCCGGCGCGGCTTCTTCCGGGCCTAACGATTACCGGCGAGCTCTTCGACGTCCTTGGCGCCAAGCCGTTTCTCGGCCGCGGCCCGCGCGTCGGTGACGACGTTCAGGGCGCTGAGCCGGTGGCAGTCCTGAGCTACGGTCTCTGGCAAGAGCTCGGCGGCAAGCCGTCGATCATCGGGTCGCGCATCACCCTCGACGATGTGCCCCGCACGGTCGTCGGCGTCATGGCGAAAAATTTCTGGTATCCGAATCCATCGGTTCGCATCTGGTTGCCGAAGGCGCTCGATCCGCAGGGGAGAAACGGCAGCTACACGCTCCTCGGACTCACCGCCCCCGGCGTCGACGTTCACAACCTCGATCCCTACATCAATCGCCTGACGACGATCATCGGCCAGCGCTTCCAATACGCGGAGAGGGCCGACAAGACCAAGAATGCGAAGATCGTCCCGATGCGCGACGAGCTGCTCGGCTCGATTCGTCCCGCCGTCATCGCGACCTTCGTCGCGATGGGACTGATCCTCCTCATCGCCTGCACCAACGTCGCGGCGTTGATGCTCGGTCAGGTGGAGGGCCGTGCGTCAGAGCTGGCGGTGCGGTCCGCGTTAGGCGCGACCCGCGTGCGGATCGCGCAGCAATTGATGATCGAGGCGCTGCTCATCGGCGTCGCGAGTGCGGTGGTCGGCGGCGTCTTTGCCGCGCTCGGCTTTGGCGTGCTCGCGCGCGCGATGCCGATCGGTGCGTGGGCGGACAGCGCCGGCTTCGATTGGACGATGTTCGCGGCGGCGCTCGTCATCGCCATCGTTGCCGTACTGCTCATCGCGCTCGTCCCGGCGTTCTCGCTCTGGCACGGCGATCTGCGCGGTGCGCTGATCGGCGCGCGCACGAGTGGCATTCAGGGTCGCGGCGGACGACTCGAGCGGGGACTCGTCGTCGCCGAAGTGGCGCTCGCGATGCTGATCGCGTCCGGTGCGGCGCTGCTCGTCCGCAGCGTTACGAAGATGTACGCGCTCGACCCGGGCATCGAGACGAAGGGCATTGCCGCCGTCGATGTCCTGGGCAGTCTCAGCGTCCGGACGGCCGATCGCGCTCAGCAGATCGAGCAGATGCGCGCGGCATTGGCGGCTATGCCCGGCGTTCAGTCGGCGGCGGTCGCGATGAAGATTCCGTTGCGCGGCGGCGGCGACAGCTTCGGGATCACCATCGATGGAAAGCCGGACGCCGAGCGCACCTTCACCTACTTCCGGATCGTCTCGCCCGACTACTTCAAGACGTTAGGCATCAAGCTCCGCGCGGGGCGCACCTTCGATGCCTCCGACCGTCCGCCGGCCGACAGCAATCCGGAGATGTCGATCGTCATCAACGAAGCGTTGGCGAAGAAGTACTTTCCGAATGAGAACCCGATCGGCCGCGTCATGGGCGGCGGCTTCAACGCGCGCCAGCAGATCATCGGAATCGTGAACAACGTCGCCGAGGCGGGGCTCACGGATGAACAGGAGCCCGTGCGGTACTATCTGCTGGGTCGGCAGGCGCCGATCTTCGGCACGAACCACGCGACATTCGTGCTGCGGGCGAAGCGCCCCGTCGACGCACCCGCGCTCCTCGACGCCGCGCGTCGCACGCTGCAGCAGCTTGCGCCAAGCTACGCGATTCAGGAGACGACGACGATGGATCGCGTGTTCGATGTCGCGGTTGGCCCGGCGCGCCAGATCATGACGCTCCTGACGCTGCTGTCGGCGCTCGCGCTCGTGCTCGGCGCGGTGGGGATCTACGGTGTGATCGCGCACTTCGCCGCCCGGCGGAAGCGGGACTGGGCGATACGTGTCGCGCTCGGACTTCGGGGCTCGCTCGTCGTGAGGCAGATCG
Organism: Gemmatimonas sp.; assembly: GCA_021154325.1. Taxonomy (GTDB): domain Bacteria; phylum Gemmatimonadota; class Gemmatimonadetes; order Gemmatimonadales; family Gemmatimonadaceae; genus AG2. The sequence continues at coordinate 14,266 of JAJKIR010000004.1, read as the reverse complement.
TCGGCCAGGGCGCGACGCTGGTGGTCATTGGCGTCGCGATCGGCGCGATCGGTACGGTGCTGCTTGCGCGACTGCTCGTCTCGTTCCTGTTCGGCGTGAGCACGGTCGACCCGATCGCCTTTCTCGCGGCGAGTCTGGCGCTATTGCTCATTGGCTGCGCGGCGGCGTTCGTGCCCGCGTGGCGCGCGGGCAGCGTGGATCCGGCGCTCGTGTTGAGAGAGTCGTGATCGACGTCAGTGGCAGAGGCCCGTCACTTTGCCAGCGGCCGCGCGAACATGCTGTCGTACGAGGCGAGCGCGGGCTTCGGCTGAAGGTGGGTATCCACGATACCGAGCTGCGCGAAGAGGGGCAGAATGGAACCGGGTGGCAGTGGCGGAAAATTCGTGAGATCCAGATCGGCGTACGTCAGCTGAAAGAGCGCGACCGCCTTTGCCGCGTCGAGCAATTGCTCCTGTCGGCGAAGGTAGCGCGCCTGCTTCTCCGTGGACGACTGGACCGTGCCGACCGCACCCGACGTCCATCCACCTTCGACGACGAGCACCGGCAGCGTGCGGCCGTTCGCCAGGCGCGTGTAGTAGTCCGACGGAATGTCAGCGGGATCAGCAAAGACGAAATACGGATACGACGAGAGCGCCAGCGCTTCCATGAAGGGAAAGTCGTGGAAGTCCTGCTCCACTCCCTGATACGTATTGTTGTGCAGAAGGCGCCCCCAGCCTTCATCGGCCTGCACACTCGCGTAGAGCAGGGGATGCGTGCCGCTCATCGCATGTACGTCGGCCGCGGCGGCATTCGCCATCTGCACCACGGCCGCGTACACCGTCGGCGGCGACGCGCCGCGAATGAGATTGGTCTCCGCGGCGAGCCCGAGATACTCGGGGCGGATCGACGACACGAGGGCCTGCACGAACTGCCGATAGACCTGCTGGACCTGCGGCTCGGTGATGCTCCGACCCATCGCGACCAGATCGGGATCCTCCGCGGAGCGATCCAAACCGTTCGTGACGTCGACGGTGATGACGATCATCAGGTGCTTGGCCCGGTAATAGTTCGCGAGCGCGACCTGATTCGCGTCGACGTATGCGGCCGCCGTGGTACCCGACAGGAGCGCCTTGTATGGCACGCTGATGTGCATGATCGCCGCGTCGGCCCGAGTGGTCCATGCGTCGATCGCGGCGAGCGTCCCAGCGAGCGTGGAATCGGGACCGATCGCCGAGAAGCCCATGCGAAAGGTTCGAGGCGAGAGACCAGCGCTTGGCGCCGTTCCACGATCGGCGCAGCCTGACATAACGAGGACGGCAAAGATTGCCTTTGACCAATTCGTCATGGTGAATCGACTGACGTGTCGTTGTATCGCAACCTCAAGATATCGCGCTATCCATGGTTGACTCGGAATTCGTTCCCCTCGGCGTGCTCGAGGAGCAGATCCTCGTCGCGGTGCTTCGTACCCGCGATGAGGCGTACGGGATGCAGGTGCGTCGCGAGATCGAACGCGTCACCGATCGCGATCTGGCCATCGGCGCCGTGTACGCGACGCTCGATCGCCTCGAAGCCAAAGGGCTGCTGAGCTCCCGCCGGGCCGCGAGCGATGGGCCGTCGCGACGCATCTTCGCCGTGAGCGCCCGCGGCGCGCGCGCGCTCGCCGACACCCGGGCGATGCGCGAGCGGCTCTGGCGCGGCGTCGATGTTCAGCGTTTGCTCATGCTGGCTGGGGCGTGAGCGTCTTCGGCACGGTCAATCGAGAACGAGCTCGTAATAGATCAGCGGATCGTTCCGGTACACGACGCGTCCCACTTCGCGAAAGCCGCACCTGGCGTAGAACGGGCCCGCGCCCGCCACTGCGTCATAGGCATCGAGTCGAATGGCGTCGCCGGGCCAGAGGCGGACTCGCTCCAGCGCATGCTCGAGACAGAGGCGCCCGATACCCTGACGCTGCACGTCGGGATGCACGGCCATGTTCGTGAGATAGATCGGGCGCTTGCAGTCGGTGAAGTATGTCTTGTCGATTGCCCACGGCTTCTTCGTCGCAAGTCGAAAGGTGGCGAGAATCGTGTTGCCGCGGCGCGCGGCCCAGACCTCGGCATGGCGGAAGTCGTTCAACACGCCGCGTTCGGTGGCCTCGTGGGACCAGTGGCCCTGGCCGTAGCGCTCTGTGAGATCGCGCGCCGCGGCCGACCGGAGCACGGCGAGGGCTGGTGCATCCGAAGGACCGGCGAGGGTGAACTTGAGTGTTGATGAGTGTTCCATTGAGGAGAGCAGAGGGCGCGGACTGCCAAAGGGCGCGGACTGCCAAAGGGCGCGGACTGCCAAACAGCGCCAAGTGCCAAAGAGCCCGGGCTGCCCAGGAGCGTCCGGACAGTCGCCGTGTTATTGCCTAAGCTGAGCGGCGTACATAGTACCACCAAACGCGGACTCACGCCGACCGATCAGTTCCGGCGAGTTGAGCCCTGCGTTCCGTGCGACATGCGTGAGGCGATCCAGAGCAATCGGATAAGGCACCCACCGGCTGCGCGGACGGTTGTCATATTCGACGACGAGCAGCACGCCCTCCTTGCGGAGCCGCGCGGCGACCCGGCGGAGCAGCGGTGCCTGGTCGTCGTCGGGGACGTAGTGCAGCGAGTTGGCCATCACGATGCCGTCGATATCCTCCAGCGGCAATCGATTCGTCGCAAAGTCACCACGAACGACATCGATGAGCGCACGCTCATCTCGGTCTCGGCGCCGGGCGAGCTTCTCCAGTGCCTCCGCCGCGCCGGCATCGCGCTCGACCGCGTATACGCGCCCCGCTGGGCCGAGCAATGTCGCGAGCGCCATGGTGAATGTGCCGCGGCCGGCGCCGAGGTCGGCCCAGACGCGGCCGGAGACACCAGGCGCGATGAGCTGGGCCGCGTCCCGAGCATCCATTACGCCCCAGGAACTCTTCGCTCATCGAGCGCGGCGAGGAAGCGCGGCGCGTCGTCGAGCCGGAATGCAATGCGGCTCGCGTTGCGGTGCACGCCCGCGGTGAGCCGAACGCGCCGTGGCTCGGTGAGCACGAGCAAGACGTTAGGCGCGGCGGGCTTTGTGAGATTGAGATAATCGCGTCCCTGCGTCGTGCCCGGCGCCGGGAGATCGCGGAAGGTCGGCGTCGCGGCGCGCGCGACGAGGGCGACCGGGATGTGTATGGCAAAGCGCCCCCCGATCGTCAGCTCCAGCGCGTCGCCGTCGAGACGGACGACCCCGCTGCCAAGCGCCACGTAGTCGCGAACGAGCCAGACCACGGCAATCACGCTCGTGAGCGTGAGCACCCACGCCAGAGCTGGCCGCCGCGCCGCGATGGCGAAGTGCACGGCGCCTGACTCGACGACGATCACGCCAACCAGCGCGGACGTGATCGCGCCCGACCGCGCCGATCGATACGAGAACTCTAAAGACGCCACGAGCTACAGCGCATCCTCTCCGAGAGGCAAGGCGGTTCGCACAGACGGACGAACGAGCGTAAACGTAATTGCCGCGAATGCGCTCCCCAATCCGGCCGAGAGGACTGTCACGGCGAAGCTCAGCGGCAAGTCCACCGGCAGAAAGGCCCACCACCACCACGCGGTCGCGCTGAAGACCGGCACCGCGAGCCCGGCAAAGGCACCCGCGGCGACGAGACGCCGCAGCGTGAGCACATTCAGGCCGAAATGGTTCCCTGCCATCAGCGCCGCGGCGAAGAGCGCGCCGTGCAACGCGCCCCATCCACCGAGCACGATCAGGAGCCGGACAATGACCTCGAACGGCAAATAGAAAACCCACTGCGGGTGATCGCCCCAGTATCCGAAGAGCGCCAGCGGTGCGACTACGATCACCCAGGCGAGCGCCCATATCGCCGCTGTCCCGAGTACGCCCCGAATTCTTCGAAGGACCGTCATACGCCACCTCGCTTCTAGCCGATGTGTGATTCATCGGAGAAGTTACGAGGCGAGTGTTAACGGACGGTTACGAGAGTATGAGCCGTCCCCAGCGTCCCGATTAGAGTTTCCATACTGTCACGCCCGCGCAACAGGGCCCTCGCCTAACGAGCCGCGTGAATCGTCGGCTGGGGAGGCTTCGTGGGGCCGGTGCCCGCGCCGCTGCGCTCGAGCGCCCCGGCGATCTCGTCGAGATCCTCCGCCGTGAGCTCGACCCGCCCCGCGTCGATCCAGCCGTCGACCTGCTCGGGCGATCGCGCGCCGACGATCGCCCCCGTGACGCCGGGCCACGCGATCGTCCACGCCACGGCGATTGCGGCGACGCTCGTGTCTTGACGACGCGCGATGGGCCGCAGAGCGTCGCGGAGCGCGAGATTGCGCGACAGCGCGGGCTCCTGGAACTGCGGCGAGCGCCGGCGCCAATCGTCGGGCGCCATCGCGGCAACGCGCTCGGCGCTGAAGCGGTCCGTGAGAATCCCCGACTGCATCGGGCTGTAGACGATCACGCCGGTGTCGTGCGCGGCACACCAGGGAATCTGGCTCGCCCCGGTGTCGCGACGAATGAGCGAGAACGGTGGCTGCAACGAGTCGACGTGACGGATCGCCTCGCAGCGATCGAGAAGGCTCATGTCGAAGTTCGACACGCCGGCGAGGCGCACCTTTCCTTCCTCGACGAGCCGCTGCATCGTCGCCCACGAGTCCTCGACGCGCGTGCCGTCATCGCTGGGCCAGTGAAACTGGTACAGATCGATCCGCTCGCCGCCGAGCCGTCGCAGCGACGCCTCGCACTCGCGCCGAATGGACTCCGGGCGAAGCACGCGCTTGTTCTCCGCCATCGGGTTCTGCTCGTCCCACACCAGACCGCATTTAGTGAATACGAACGGGTGGTCCTCGCGCGGCATCGAGTGCAACAGGCGGCCAACGAGCTCCTCCGAGTGCCCGAGCCCGTACACCGCGGCCGTGTCGATCCAGTTCACGCCGCGCTCGACGGCGTGACGCATCGCCGCAATGGATGCATCGTCATCCTGCGGGCCCCACCCGAACGACCAGCCGCCGCCACCGATCGCCCACGCGCCGAAGCCGACACGGGTGATCTCCAGTCCGCTCGATCCGAGCGCGCGCGTCGGCAATGTCATCGAGACCTCGGCAGCGTGAGGGTGAAGCGTGAGCCCTGACCAATCCTACTCGTCACGGTCAAGTCTCCATGCATCATCCGCGCGAGATCGCGGCTGATCGCGAGCCCTAGCCCGACACCGTCGTGCTCGCGTGTGAAGCCCGTCTTCACCTGCACGAACGGTTCGAAGATCGAGCCGAGCTTCTCCGCGGGAATCCCCTCGCCGGTGTCGGTGACCTGGAAATGAACGACATCGCCGTCGGGCTCGCACTCGATCGTGATCTCTCCGCCGGCTTTCGTGAACTTCACGGCGTTCGACACGAGGTTGATCAGAATCTGATGCGTCTTCTCCCGGTCGGCGTAGACGGCGAGCGAGGGATCACAGCGGCCGTGGTGATACCTGATGTGCTTCGACGCGACCTGCGGCTCGGTGAGCGCGTCGAGCACGGCGAGAATCTCGTTCACCGGCACCGGCGTGAACTCGAGCTCGACGTGTCCCGTCTCGAGCTTGGCGAAGTTCATCAGGTCGTTGATCAGACCGAGGAGGTGCCGCTGGCTCCTGCGGATCTTGAGGAGATCGTCTCGCTGCTCGCTCGTCACCGGGCCGCGTAGTCCCATCTCGAGGAGCTCGGTGTAGCCGGCGATCGAGTTGAGCGGCGTGCGCAGCTCGTGGCTCATCACCGCGAGAAAATCGGTCTTGGCCTTGTTCGCCGCTTCCGCGCGCGTGCGCGCCAGCTGCGCGTCGAGCAGCTCGCGAGCTGTCTCGTCAGCCTTCTTGCGTTCGGTGATGTCGATGCCGAACGCAATCACGGCCTCCAACGCGCCGTCGTCGGAGTACCGATTCGCCGTCGTCCAGAGAATCCAGCGCCATTCACCGTTGCTCGTGCGGAGCGGCAGCTCGAAGCCGGTGACGTCCTGCCGCAGCACCGAGCGAGCCAGCTTCCGGGCCTGGCCACTGTGCTCGATGGGAACCAGCCGCTCCCACCACGGATGGCCGATCAGCTCCTCCGGCTCGTAGCCGAGGAGGGTGCGAATCGCGTCGTTGACGAAGACCGTGTCGCCGTCGGGTGTGATCTCGCAGACGAGCGCCGGGCACCGGCTGATGAGATCCCGATAGCGGGCCTCGGAGTCGGCGAGTGCTTTCTGCGCGCGGCTGAGGAGGATCGGGGCTGCCGACGCGGGATCGACCACGGCGTCGACCTCGCCCGCGCCTAACGCCTGGAGCGCTTCGTCGGTCTCGCTCAGCCGCTGGATGAGCGCCTCGATGTGACGGCGGCGATCGGAGAGTCGCGTGCTCATGCGTCCTGCGACACGGCCTGCGTGGTATCGTGGAGCCCAAGCGCCTCCAGCACCCGAGCGCTGTCGCTCAGACTGCCGACGATGGTGCACGTGGGCTCGGGTGCGAGACGGAGCAGCGTCGGCGTGACGAGCACACCTTCCTGCAGCGCACGCATCGGGTGCCGCAAACAGTCCACGATCTCGAGCGTATAGGTCGCGGGGTCGCAGCCGGCGAGCAGCCGCCGCAGATTGGCGCGGGCGGCGGCGGAGTTGGGTCCGTCTCCAGCGACGTATAACCGCAGGACCATACGCTCCATCGCGACTACCGTCCCGAGTGCGCGGAGCGACCGTCGTCGGTGCGCTCGGTGTCCGGGTCCGCATGACGCAGCCGCAGGAGCTCGGCGTAGTCGTCACCACGACGTCGGAGCTCCTGTTGCTCCTCATCGACGAGCAGCTCCGACTCGAAGTGCTGCGCCTCGAGCTCCGCCTCGAGTGCGGCGATGTGTGCCCGGAGCCGCGCCTCTTCCTTCTCCGCTGTCTTGCGTCGCCGAGCGCGCTCCACCCGTCGGTTCGCGGTCGCGTTGCGCAGCTCCATCTCTCGCTCCCACCGCGCGGTACCTACGAGCACCTCGCCGCCGGAGGTGAAGACGTCCGCGAGCGTGATGCCCTCGCTCGAGAGGAGCAGCTCGCGCACCTGGTTCGAGTGCTTCATTCCGCGAGACTTCACGATCGTGAGCGTACGATTCCGCTCGCCGCCGTGAATGAGATACGCGAGATGGATCCACGTATCGGCGATGGTCGAGATCTGCGTCGTCGTGCTCTCCTCCATCGCCTCGTCGGCGACGAGACTCGTGCAGACCGTGGTGATGCCGAGCGCGCGCGCGTAGTCGAGCAGCCGCAGAGACGCGTGGACCGCGGCGACGTGACCGCCCGTCTTGCCTAACGCGGACAGAGGATCGACGATCATGTGGCGCGGCCTGAATGCCGTGATCCGCTGCTTGAGCCCGATGAGATGATCCTCGGAGCTCCGCGATTCGGTGCGCGTGGAGTGCATCTCGAGCAGGCCGGCGTCGCGATGCGGCTCGAGGTCGATCCCCACCGAGCGCAGGTTGCGAACGATCTGGCTCCCCGCCTCGTCGAAGGAGACGTAGAGCACGCGCTCTCCGCGGAGACAGGCGGCGTTGGCGAACGCGCCGGCGAGCGTCGTCTTCGCGACGCCAGGTGCTCCCGAGATCAGCACGCCGGAGCCGCGGTAGTAGCCGCCGTCGAGCATCGTGTCGAGCCGCGGTACGCCCGTGGATACGCGCTCCGTGGACACGTCGTACTCGAGGTCGGCGTTGCCGAACGTCGCCACCTCTATCCCGGTCGGCGCGATCACCATCGGGAACTCGCTCTCGAAGAACGACGAGCCGCGATACTTCATCACGCGAAGGCCGCGCAGCGAGACCCGGTCCATCATCCGGTGGTGCAGGCTCACGACCGCATCGACCATGAACTGCATGAACGCATACCGCTCGGTGGATACGCGGTCACCCTCGCTCGCCTTGGCGGTGATGATCGCCGTCAGACCGGAGGCGAGGAGCCACTCCTGGAGGCGATAGATCTCCCGCCGCTCCTTCGCGGGATCGTCGAGGAGTGTGAGCAGGACGTCGATGCCGTCGAAGACGATGCGGCGCGCGCCCATCTCCCTGGCTTTCGCGGCCAGGCCTGCGAGGATTCCGGAGATGTCGAAATCGCCCGCCTGGACGGTGGACGGGGCCAGACGTGCGTCGAGGAAGAAGAGCCGCTGCGTCTCGAGCCCTGGGAGGTCCCAGCCAAAGGTCGCGGCGTTGCCGATGATCTGCCGGCTGTTCTCCTCGAACGCGACGAATATCCCTGGCTCGCCGAGCTCGGACGCCGCGTGCACCAGTGACTGCAGGGCGAGCACGGTCTTGCCCGCTCCCGGTCCGCCGACAACGAGCGTCGTGCGTGCGGCGGGGAGCCCGCCGCCGGTGATCTCATCAAGTCCTTCGATCCCGCTTGCTGCTTTGCGTATCGGCGCGTCGCTGTCGGCGCGAGGAGGCGCTATCGTTCCGGCCGCCTCTAACGACGAGGAGGTCATTGTGGGTTTGTGTGGCGCTAAAGTGAGTACCGAACCGGTGATGTCTGCACAGCTCGACGGCACTATGCTAAGCACACGGCGTGCCCGGCCTGGTGACGATTTGTCTCCCAATTTTTCGGGCTCGGCGTACGCGCTTCGACCCGACTCTCAACCGTTCCCGCACTCTCCCATGCTACGATTTTCCAAGTCCCTGGGCGCCGCTCTGCTGCTCGGCATGGCCGCGGGCGCCGTGGCCCAACCACCCGGCCGCCGGCCAACCACGACCATCCAGCAGGGGGAGGCCTGTCCGCCAGGCACCACCGAGATTCGGCCGCGCAGCTGCATGGCACCGGATCTCCCGCCGCCGAGCATCGTCGACTACCGGCCGCGATCGACGCTGGTGACGCCGGCGCACATGGTGACTCGGGCGAAATACCCGGCCGTCGACTTCCATGGCCACCCCGAAGGGCTGATCGAGTCGGAGGAAGGACTCGCGAAGCTGGGCGCGGCGATGGACAGCCTCAACGTTCGGATCATGGTGGCCGCGGACAATCTGCGCGGCGATCAGTTGCGGCGAGTCCTGGCCGCGGTTCGCGCATCGCCAAGGATGCGCGACCGGGTGCGCATTCTCGCTGGAGTCGACCTGAGGAATGTCGGTCCCGGCTGGGCGGAGCGTGCGATCGCCGATCTCGACTCGAGTATCGCGGCAGGTGCAGTGGGCGTCGGCGAGATCCCGAAGAGCTTTGGCCTGAGCATCCGGAAGGCCGATGGCAGCCGGCTCCGCCTCGACGATCCGGATCTCGATCCGCTCTGGGCCGCGTGTGCCCGGCTCCGGATTCCCGTCTTCATTCACACTGCCGATCCGGAGCAGTTCTTCGAGCCGATCGACTATGCGAACGAGCGCTGGCTCGAGCTCGCGCTCTTTCCGGGGCGGCGCTATCCGCCTGACCGGTTCCCGAGCTTTCAGGAGCTGATGACGGAGCGCGACAATCTCTTCCGCAAGCACCCGAAGACGACCTTCGTCGCCGCGCACATGGGCTGGGAGGCGAACGACCTTGGCCGGCTCGGCAAGCTGCTGGACGAGATGCCTAACGTGTACACGGAGGTCGGCGCGGTGCTCTACGACATCGGCCGCCAGCCGCGCGGCGCCCACGACTTCTTCGTGAAGTACCAGGACCGCATCCTGTTCGGCAAGGACTCCTTCCAGCCCGAAGAGTACCCGTACTACTGGCGTGTCTTCGAGACGCGCGACGAGTACTTCGACTACTACCGCGGCTATCACGCGTTCTGGAAGCTGTACGGAATCGATCTGCCGGACAGTGTGTTGAAGAAGGTCTATTCGCAGAATGCGTTGAAGATCATTAAGAGCAGTCCATAGTTATCAGTCCATAGTTATCAGGGAATTCGGAACGAAGCGTTGATTGGGTGAGAGGAGCGGGAGCGCGCGAGCAGCGCGCGACTTCAAATGGGATGATCTGCTTCGAGCGCGAGCGAGAAGCAGATTCCTCGTCGCTGCGCTCGGGATGCAGGGCGGGTGTCATTCCGAGGAGCGCAGCGACGAGGAATCTGCTCTTCATCACATCAAACGCTTCGTTCCGAACTCCCTGATAACTATGGACTATTGACTGATAGCTGCCGGCATCGATCGACCAACGCGTGATAGAAACTCACGTATCACCCGGATGTCGTGGCGCGCGCCGATCTGCTCGGCGACGTTGAGCGCATGCTGATGACAGCGGATTGCGTCCGCCCGGTCGCCTAGTCGCTCGCTGACCGTGCCGATGAGGCGCAGGCACTCGATCTCGCGCCAGCGATTGCCGCTCGCGCGGAAGTAGCCGAGGGCGGTGCTCGCCTCCTGAATCGCGCCGCGATGGTCGCCACCCGCGTCGAGCGCGGCGGCATAGTTGAGCGCGACCAGCGCCGTCAACTCGGCGTCCTCGATCGCTCGCGCCGCCTGCCGAGCCTGCGTCAGCAGCTGCTTGGCGAGCTCCAGATTCCCCCGCTCCAGCGTGATTCGCCCGTGATTGTTGAGCGCGATCGCTTCGCCCAGCGCATAGCCCGCTCGCTGGAACCAGCCGAGCGACTCCGAAAGCGCCCGCTCGGCGGCGCCAAGCTGTCCCTGCTGCCAGAGGATGGATCCGATGTTCTGAAGCGCGATCCCCCGCACGCGAGCGTCGGTGCTCGTGTCGGCCAGCCGCCGAAAGATCGCGAGCGCCTCAGGGAAATCGCCGCGGCAGATCATGACATTGCCCTCGGCGATCGTGGCTTCCACCAGAGAGCCATCGAGCTTGGCCGTGATGGCTATCTCCTGAGCCCGACGCGCAGTTTCGAGGGCCGAATCCCACTCCGAGCGGCACCGGTGAACACGCGACTGGTGGGTCAGCGCTTCGGCGACGATCGAGGGATCAGCTGCCTCCTCGGCGGCCCGGACGTAGTTCTCGAGCGCCCGGTCGAGCACACCGTGGCCTTCATATCTTCGCCCCTCTTCCAGCAATTCCGCGCTGTGCGGCATGTGGATTGCCCCTTCCCGATTGCTTTCGCGAGTCAAAGGAATTTGGCGAAGACGAGCCCAGACTCACGCAAAAGACGGGCGAGGAGAATGAGTATGTGGACACAATCGAGATGGCGACGAAGTGTCGGAACCGCGCTCGCGGGCGCGCTGCTCGTGGTGGGCGCCTCGTGCAGCGACGCGCCGACGGGTCCGCGGACGCCATCTCCACAGGATGGCTCCTCCAAGCTGCTCGGGCTGCCGATCTTCGGCTCCTCGCCGAGGCTCCTGTACTGCCCCAGCAGCGAGACGAAGAGCGCAACGGGGCTCGTCGGTTCGTTAGGCGGCACGCTCTCGCTGCTGGGCACGTCGGTAACGATTCCCGGCGGCGCGCTCCTCGACAACACGACCGTGGAGCTCACCATCCCGGCCGGGCACTACATGGAGGTCGATCTCACCGTCAACAACGGGCAGCACATCAACTTCCTCCAGCCCGTGGTGGTGACGATCGATTACTCGCGCTGCAATCGATTCAGCACGCTCTTCAGGCTGCTCAGCGTCTGGAACATCGATCAGGATACGAAGGCCCTGCTCGAGAACATGGGCGGGATCGACAACAAGCTCACGCAGTCGATCACGTTCGTCACCCCGCATTTCTCAGGGTTTGCTATCGCGTATTGATTGGCAGCGCGGCGTGAGGTCGCAGTAGACGAATCGCTCCCCCTCGCCGCGCCGCACAATCTCGCCGACGTCGTACGGCACCGGCTCGCGGAACCCCGGCCCGTCGGCGACGAAGGTGTGGAACTCGCCTCGCTCGCCGCACGGATCCACGGCCGGCGTCAGCTCGGAAAGAAGCGCGCGATCGAACAGCCTGCCCACGAATCGAGCCGCGAGCTGCGTCGTGTCCACACAGACCAGGCGCGCGTGCACACCTAACGACAAACAGCGCTCGGCGAGTGCCGGCGTCGCGATTCCCCAGAGCGGAAAGCGGGGAGCGAGGCCGGTATCTGAGAGCAGGCGCTCGCGATAGGCGCGAACGTCGGTGAGAAACAGGTCGCCGAAAGCGATTGCATCGATGGCACCGTGGACACGCTTCGCGTCGGCGATGGCAGCCAAAAAGGCCGCTTCGAATGCGGCGTTCGAGCACTCGGGCTCGAGGGCAATTTCCGTGAGCGGCAGCCGCAGCGATTCGGCCTGGGCCTCGAGCAGCTGCCGTCGCACGCCGTGAATGCTCACGCGGTCGTAGCCGCGCGTCACGCTGGTGAGGAGGCCGACGACCTCGATCGACGGATCCTCCAGCAGTGTCGCGAGGGCGAGGGCGCTGTCCTTCCCGCCGCTCCAGCTGACCAGTACGCGTTCCGGTGCAGTCATTCCGGAAAGCTACGCACCGGATGTCGACTGGCGTTCGGCTTGCAACCTCAGCTTTCGACCAATGACGGAGAGTCTGGTGGCGAACCCGAAGGATTGGCGCGAGACGCGCACCCCCGAGCAGGCCGCGGCGGAAACGGAAGAGCCCGAGTCCGCGGCCCGCGTGCGTGCGGAAGACGACGCGGCAACGCGCGCTCGCCAGGCGGAGGCCGAAGCGGGTCTCCGCGCTGCCGATCGAGCGCTGGAGGACGGTGAGGCTCGGCTGCGTAGAACGCGGGACGAGCTCCGCCTTCGCGAGCAGGAGCTGGAGCGAACGAGCGATCTGACACAACAGGTGGCGCGGAACGCGGCCAACCTTCTCGAGCAGACCGAGCAGATCGCCGACTTGACGCGTCGCGCGCCGCACACCGAGCCGCAGTCGCCCACGCCGGAGTCACGGACGGAGGGCGATACCTGACCCACTGAGGGCCGTCGCGCGCATACGCTCGAGCGCGAAGCCGAGGAGCGCGCGCGCGTTCAAGAGCCAGCTTGCCGCGTTCCCAATCCGGCCGCCGCGGTTCGCCGTCGCCTCGAGGTGCGCGTCGACGATCTCGGCGAAGAACCGGTCTGGCCAGCTCGGGTGGGCACCGACGCTGGACGTATCGATCTCCTCCATCTCGCGCCACACGCGCCGGCCCTCCTCGAGTATTGGCACCTGAAAGCGCGCCACGCGCTTGCCGGGAATGTCGACGATGTGCTCCGCGTAGTGCAGGAAGGTCACGGTATCGTGATCGCTGCCGAGCATGAGAATCTTTCCGTCGAGCTCGACGAAGCGCTCGAGCGGCGAGTCGAGCCCGTAGGCGTAGTTCCAGGGCTGGCGCGCGAAGAGACGATCGACCTTGGCTCCCCAGGCGACGAAGCGCGCCGGGTGCGGGTTCACGCGCGAGCCCGGATACGTCCGCAGTAGCTCGACGAGCGCGCCGTTGTCCCGGTCGCAGCGCGCCGTGAGCGGGTTGAAGGGAGGAAGCTTCTCCAGGATCTCTGCCTCCTCCGCAGCCGTGAGCCGGCCGCGCCCGACCTCGTCGACATACTGCGGGCAGCTCGCATACATCATGAGCGTACCGTCGCCTCCGAGCACGTCCTTGATGGCGAGATGAATCTCGTCGGGGCCGCCCGCGATCTCGCCGACCGCACGCACGGACGCATGTACCATCACCAAATCTCCCTCGGCGAGTCCGAGAGAGCGCAGATCACGGGCGAGGTCAGCTCGAGTGAACATGTTCTGATGGCTGGTGTGTCGCACGCGGCGAGGTATGCTGCGAGCGGAGGAGGTGACGCGGCAGACCGAAAGGTGGTTTGGCCAGCATGTCGATGAAATCGCTGCGGGTACTTCCCTGGATTCTCGCGGTCACCGTCCTCGCCTGTAATTCGCCTACGGGCACCGACGCGCGCCAGCTCCGCGTCATCGCGGCGGCCAGCACCGTCACGATGGAGAACCCGAACGATTGGCCGGTGTTCTACCTGCTCGCCAACCCGCAGTTTCTTGCGCTCGCCGATTTCCTGCTATGCGACGATCCCGCGATGCCTTGTCCGCGGGTGCCGCCGCGCGAGACGGTGCGCGTTCGGTACGCCGACATCGCCGGCTACGAGGCAGGCGAGAAGGAGGCGACGCTCTGGCAGTGGCGACTCGAGCGACAGGCGGACGGCACTTATCGGTCCGTGGACTTCCAGGTGACGACCATCGGGCTGCGTTAGCGACTGCTGAACACGACAGTCCCTTAGGCGCCGTGGGTCGGCGGTCCGGAAAAACGAACGGGCCCGGCGAGATTCCGCCGGGCCCGTTCATACGTGCTGAGCGTTGTTGATTACATGCTCACGAAGCCGAAGTCGACGCCGGTATACCCGGTATCACCCACGGTCTCGGGTGCATCGAGCGAGAAACCAACCGTTCCGTTCGAGCAGGTCGGAAGACCGAAGCCCGTGCCGGGCGAGGTCTGCGACCAGCCCATGGGGGCCATGACGCACACCGT
>JAJKIR010000003.1 GCA_021154325.1 Gemmatimonas sp. | reverse complement strand
TCGTTGGGCATGTGCACGCTGCTCGTCGTCGTGGGCTTGTCGTCGGGATCGTTGACGCGATTGCCGCGCGCGGGGATATGGATGGTGTGGGTGAAACGGATTTTCGCGCTCGTGATGCTGGTGGTGGCCGAGTACTACCTCGTGAAGGGCGGCCAGCTCTGGATCTGAGTGGTGGTTGGTGATTGTGGCTGGTGACTCGAGAGGTTTCGATGCGATTGTGGATTGCTATGTTGGCGGTGAGCCTAACGACGCTGGGGTTCGCACCCGTACGTGACGCGCGCGCGCAGGACAGCGGGATCGAGATCGGAGCGGCGGCACCCGGTGCCGCGGTCGAGACGCTCGACGGAAAGCAGGTCGACCTCGCGCAGTACGTCGGGAAGGGCCCGGTGCTCATCGAGTTCTGGGCGACCTGGTGTCCGAACTGCCGCGAGCTCGAGCCACATCTCAAGGCGGTGCACGCGAAATACGCGAATCAGATCAAGTTCATCGGCGTGTCGGTGTCGGTGAATCAGTCTCCGGATCGCGTGAAGGCGTACGTCGCCAAGCATGGGATTCCCGGCGACCAGCTCTTCGATCGCAATGGCAAAGCGACCGGCGCCTACGACGTACCCGCGACGTCGTACGTCGTAGTGCTCGACAAGTCCGGCAAGGTGGTCTACACCGGCCTCGGTGGCGATCAGGATCTCGAGAAGGCGATCAAGAAAGCGATGTAGCTCTCGCGCGCCGCGCTCACCCGGTGAGCGGCAACGAGAAGAGCCTCTCCGTTCCGGAGGGTCCGGTGGCGCGATACGCCTGCACGGAATCGATAGTGATCGGATCCTCGAACCGCATTGCTAGGAGCTCGCGAAGAAGGCCGGCTGGCAGCTCCCGATAGAAGCTCAGCGTGCAGTGCGGCGTGAAGGTAAATCGCGGACGCTCCGTCACGATCTTCGCCGCGCGAATCCCGTCGGCGAGGCGTTCGTGGAGCGCGCGCACCGGGCCGTTCGGGTCGAGCGGGAGCACCACGACATCGCTCTGCATGAAGCGCATCGGTGGCTCGAACGTGAGCGTCATCGGCGCGGTCCCGCGCGTCCCATGCAGGAGCGCCTCCCGCAATCGCTCCGGATCGGTGCGCACCGAAATCGGTCCCATCCCCGACGAGCCGATGAGTGTCAGATGCGGCGGCAGCTCGGCCGCCATGCGCGGGTCGTACTGCTCCTGGATGACGTGAATACGTTCGGCAACGGGACCCGTGAGCTCGGCGACGACGACGATGCCCGGCTTCACCGATCCCGACGCCTAACGATGCTCACCGCGGCGCCGGAGCGAAGGTCCAGTTGAGGGACGAATAGCTGCCGCTCGCACTCTGATGAACGGACGCGCCGAGCAGCCACCGGTCGAACTTGTTTGTGGGGTTGGTGCGGTGATGATAGCGCACGACCTTGTTGCCGGCGAAGGTCCCGATTGCTGCGCCCATCATCACGTCGCTCGCCCAGTGACGGTTGTTGTACATCCGTGAAAGTCCGACGATCCCCGCGCCTCCGTACATCGCAGGCCCGATCACCCAGGTGAGGTCGGGCCACCATCGCGAGGTCTCGTTCACGACCGCTGCCGCCGCTGCGAACGCGGCTACCGAGTGGCCAGACGGAAAGGAGCGATAGTTGTCGCCGCTCGTCAGGCCGCGGCCGAACTGCCAATCATTCGGATTGAAGCCGGTGCTGTCAGTTGGCGGATGCACGAACGGCCTGGCGCGGCCGAACGCGTCTTTCAGTACGCCGGCGAAGACGCTCCCGAGCACCACCGCTTCCGTCCCGTGCAGCCCGAGGTCCGCCATGTCCCGCTGCTTCGACGCGCGACCGGCGATGTACAGCCCTCCACCGATGAAGAATGCGCCCGGCTCGGCGATCGTGCGGAAGGTGACGGCGACGTCCTGCAGGAACCGGCTCGACTGACTGGACTTGTTCTGCAGCCTTCGCGCGAAAAGCTCGTCCACCGGATGGAGCAGCACGGTGCCGGCGATGAATCCGCCAGCGAGGTACGCGTCGTTCACGGTGAAGAGCGGCACCCGCGGCGCGGACTGCGTCGTCTGCGCCCGTGCCGGCACTGGCAGGACGAGAATGCCGGTGACGAAGAGTGCGCGAAGAAGGCGTGTAGGCATCAGGCCGCCAGTTCGCAGGCCATGTGCCGTCCTCGTAAACGCGCCTTCACCGGCTCACCCCCTTACTCCCCGAAGCCGAACCTCCTTCGAGCTCTCGAGATCCGCGAGGAACATCTCCTCCGCCTGCTGGCCCAGCGCCGGGTCCTCGATCACCGCGTCCAGCTCGTAGTTGATCGCGACGCCGAGTGGGTTGAAGTCGGTCGAGCCCACGCGAACCCAGCGTCCGTCGATCACGCTCGTTTTCGCGTGCATCATCTCGCCCTGCCACTCCCAGAGTCGCACGCCGTTCGTGAGCAGACGCCGGTAGTAGCGCCGCGCGAGCAGTGACACCCACGGATGATCATTCCGGCTCGGCAGCAGGATCCGTACGTCCACGCCGTCGCGGGCGGCGCCGTGCAGTGCTTCCACCTCCGATGGCGAGGGCGCGAAGTACGCCGTCGCGATCCAGATCGAGCGCTCCGCGGAGATCGCCTGGATCTGGAGCGCGCGTGAGACGCGGAGCCGCAGCGGCTCGCCTTCCACAATTCCAACCAGCGCCGGCGTGTGCGTCGACGGGTCGAGATGCGCCCCACGTGCGGCCCGACGGAGAAAGCGATGCGAGCCGCGCCGCTCGCGTCCGACCGTCCGGCGCCACATCGTCTCGAACGCGGCAAGCATGTCGCGAGCGGCCGGGCCCTCGATGACCACCGCGGTGTCGCGCCACCGCGAGCGGTGCGTCTTGAGGACCCCTGTCGTCCATTCGCGTCCAATGCCTACACCCCCGGTGATGCCGATGCGCTCGTCGACGACGAGCAGCTTGCGGTGATCACGCGGGACAAATCCGAGCCAGGCGCGGAGCCCGGGCTTGTTGAAGACCTGCACGTCGATTCCGGCGCGCGCGATCTGTCGAATGAATGAGCGCGCCGTGCCACGAGCGCCGATCCAGTCGAGAAGGAGCCGTACACTCGCGCCCCGGTCGACCGCACGCTTGAGCGCCTCGGCGAAGCGCTCACCCACTTCATCTGACCGGAAGATGTAGCTCTCGAGCACGACGGAGGTGCGCGCCTCGTCGATGAGCTCGATCATGGCGTCGAAGGTTGCCGGCCCATCGCGGAGGAGGCGGACGTGGTTGTCGCTCGACACGTCGGCCGCGGCGATGCGCCAGAGCCCGCGGGAGAACGACGGACCGGGTGCAACCGGGTAGTTGTCGACGCGGCTCTCCGAGGAGCGCCGCGCGGGCACGCGATGCGAGTGCATTCCGTTGGCTTTCGTTCGACTCTGGACCGTCGCGAATAATCGAAGCCGGCATACCGGCCCGACCTGCCGGGGCAGATGTCGTACCGCACCGCGACGCTGAAGGATTCTACTCAGGCACTGCTCGAGTTGGACCAAGCGGCGACGAACTGATCCAACTGCTGCAGGTCGAACGGCTTGGCCAGAACTGGGTGGCCAAGGTCCACCAGAGGTCCGCGGCCCGCCGTGTCCCCGCCGGGATCACCCGTAACGAAGACAACGTTCGGCGAGAGCTCGGGACGATGCTCGTCAATCCAGTCCTGGAGGTCGAGGCCGCTTTCCGCGCCCAGCCAGAGATCAACGAACGCGCCATCGATCGATTGGGACCGGAGAAGCTCGCGGGCGTCGCCAAGGGTCGCGGCGACGTGCACGGTGTGTCCGCGGCGCGTGAGCCAGGCAACTACCGCCCGCCGAATTCCAGCTTCGTCATCGACATAGAGCACGGTCGCCATGCGATCCCCTTCCCTCCTCCGAGCGGGCAGCCCGATCCGCGAATGTCATGCTACAGCGAAGTTGCCTGCGGCGGCATCCGTAGACGCCCCGAGGCCTGATGAAAGGTGTTCAAATGGTGAATACCGCGTCGGGTGCGGCTAAACTTCCGCCCATGCTAGAGATCAATCTCGAGGGTCGGCGTGCGTTCGTCGCCGGCGTTGCGGACGACGCCGGCTTTGGTTTCGCGATCGCTAAAGCATTGGCCGAGGCCGGAGCGACTGTCTGCGTCGGGACATGGCCGCCCGCGCTCAACATCTTTCAGAATCTGCTCGAGCGCGGGAAGATGGACGCCTCGCGGCAACTGTCGTCGGGGAAGAAGCTGGAGTTCGAGAAGATCTATCCCCTCGACGCAGCGTACGATCGGTACGAAGACATGCCGGAGGACGTCCGGTCGAACAAACGCTACAAAGACGTCGGCGACTGCTCCATCGAGGGCGTGGCCCGGCGCCTAACGAGCGACTTCGGCGACCGGCCGATCGATATCCTCGTGCACTCGCTCGCCAATGGCCCCGAGGTGAAGAAGCCGTTGCTCGAGACGAGCCGCTCGGGATACCTCACGGCGTTGAGCGTGAGCGCGTACTCGCTGGTGTCGATGGTCGCGCGCTTCGGGCCATTGATGCGCGAGAACGGCTCGGTAGTCTCGCTGACGTACATGGCGAGCGAGCGCGTGATTCCCGGCTACGGCGGCGGTATGTCGTCCGCCAAGGCGGCGCTCGAAAGCGACACGCGTACGCTCGCGTTCGAGGCCGGGCGGAAGTTCGGGCTTCGCGTGAACACGATCTCCGCCGGCCCGCTCGCGTCCCGCGCCGCGAGCGCAATCGGAATCATCGAGCGGATGGTTGAGTATGCGGCGAAGACCGCGCCGCTCACCACTCCGCTCGACGCGATGGAAGTCGGCACGACCGCGGCATTCCTCTGCTCACCCCTCGCGACCGGCATCACGGGCGCGACGATCTACGTCGACAAGGGCTACCACTCGATGGGGATGGGCTACGAGCCCTTCAGCAGCTGAGCAATCTGCCTTGGAGCCTCCACGGGCTTCGCCTCGATTACCGGCAAACCTGTGCCGTTCAACATCGCGTTCACCCGCGGCAGCCCCGAGTCGAGCGTTCGCTTCAACACCGCCAGCTCCTGATCGAGCTGACGCGCGAGTTCAGTGAATACTGAATACGATTGCTGCGTCGGGCGGCCGTCGGCGCTGCCGACGACGCCCATCAGCGCGCCAATTTTATTGTTGAGCCGGATCGGGTAGTTGAGCGGATCCTGACCGCTGCGGTTCTTCGTCTGGTAGAGCGAATCCTCGACCTGCGACAGCGCCTGCTCGAGCGCCGTCGCGGCGGCGCCGAAGCTCGCCTGCCGGTCGGCGGCGATGCGCTTCCGTCGGTCCTCGAGCTCGCGCTTCACATGACGAATCGTCTTCACCGCGTCGTTCGTCTCCGAGAAGCGGTCGCGGATCTTCGTGAGGAGCGCGAACTGCTCGGCGTAGTCGGCGGTCGTTACGCCCTTCGAGCGTGGGTCGGGAATCAATCGGAACGTCTCCGTGCCGATCGGCTTTCCGTTCACTGTCATGCGGACGCTGTACGTCCCTGGCGGCGCCATCGGTCCCTGCGTGCCCGCTGCCCAGAGGATCATCCCCTGGAAGCTCGACGCGTCGGGATATCGCATGTTCCAGGTGAAGGTGTTCATCCCGGCGCGGTTCGGTGCACGCGGCGTCGGCGGCGCGCGGAATTCGTCGTCGCCCGCGGGGTCGATCCCGCCCGGCGCATCGGTCGCCACCCGAACGAGCTTCTTGATGCTGTCCTCCGCGAGGCCCGTGGCGCGCAGGCTGTCCATCCGCGACTTCGTGCGCTGCTCGCGACGCACCGAGTCGGCAGAGGCGGCCGAGTCGAGACGGCTGCGGTAGGTGCGAATGAGCTTGCCCTGCGCATCGAGGAAGTCGAGGGCGACATCCTGATTAGCGTTCTTTAACCAGTACTGGACGAGGACGCCACCGGGCGGGTTTGTCGCCACGGGTCGCTGCGGCGCGTTCTCTGGCGTGAGCGCCTGCGCCGCGCCGCCACCGCGACGGCCACCACCAAAGCCGCCGCCGAAGTTCGCGCGGTACTGATCGCGCGGCCTGAAGAGGTGGGACTCGCTTGCCAGCACGTCGCTCGAGAGCTGCTCGAGCGTGGAGACGTTGTCCAT
>JAJKIR010000002.1 GCA_021154325.1 Gemmatimonas sp. | reverse complement strand
TCGGTGCGAGTGCGGCAGAAGACGATCGCGGACGTCGGGCTCTCCATGTCGAGGACGCGACCGAGGGCCGCGACCTTGTACTGCCTCGGCACGACGTAGGCGACCTGCCTAACGCGGGGCGCGGTCCCGGGCGCCATCGACTCGCGCGCGATGCGCACGCGCTGAGGATTCCGGAGGTGACGCTCGGCGATCTCGGCGATGCGCGAGGGAATCGTCGCCGAGAAGAGCGCGGTCTGCCGCTCCGTCGGCAGCGCCTCGAGAATCTCCTCGAGGTCGTCGGCGAAGCCCATGTCGAGCATCTCGTCCGCCTCGTCGAGCACGACGACGCTCACGTCCCCGAGCTTCAGGGAGCCGCGGCGAATGTGATCGAGCGCGCGGCCCGGAGTGGCGACGATGACGTCGACGCCGCGCTTCAACGCGCGCAGTTGCTGTTGTATCGATTGCCCGCCGTAGATCGGAAGCACACACGTGCCGATGCCCTTGCCGTAACGATGCACTGCTTCGGCAACCTGCATCGCGAGCTCGCGCGTCGGCACAAGAATGAGCGCGCGTACGGGCGGCGTCCGTTCACTGGAGACACCGATGCGCTGCAGCATCGGTAGCGCGAACGCGGCCGTTTTGCCCGTGCCGGTCGCGGCCTGGCCGAGCACGTCGCGCCCTTCGAGGAGGGGTGGTATCGCCTCGCGCTGAATGGGTGTGGGTTCCTCGTATCCGAGGGCGGAGAGAGCGGAAACAAGAGATTCGTCGAGGCCAAGTGCCGCAAAAGGCGACACTGATTCGGCCGGAAGTGTCATTGAGTTCGTCATAGCGATGGGAATGGTGTGGCAACAGGCTCGCCGCGTCCACGGTGAAATTGCGGAAGTCGTGCCTTCGATCACCCTTCACGCGTCGGTAAGCGATAGAAAGCCCGTCGGTGGCACCGATCAGCTGCTTGCGGGCGTTTCCACGCGACCATGATTCCCTCCGACGAGCACGTCGAATCCGCGGAAGCGGCAGGCCTTCGTTATGTGACGGACGCGGCACCTGGCATCCGACGCCAGCGTCGCGGCCGCGGCTTTACATACATCGCGCCGGATGGAAGCGTGATTAGCGACAAGGCGGAGATCGAGCGCATTCGCAAGCTCGTCATTCCGCCGCGCTGGACGAGTGTGTGGATCTGCCCCAATCCTTCGGGGCATCTGCAGGTGACGGCACGCGACGCCCGAGGTCGCAAGCAATATCGGTATCACCCGCGTTATCGCGCCGTGCGCGACGAGACGAAGTTCGGGCGGATGATCGCCTTCAGCGAGATCCTGCCGCTGATTCGCGAGCGAGTGGAGCGCGACGTCAACCTGCCGGAGCTTTCGCGCGACAAGGTGCTCGCAACGGTGGTGTGGCTGCTCGAGCGCACCTTGATTCGCGTTGGCAACGACGAGTACGCGCGCGACAACGGCTCCTTCGGCCTGACGACGCTCCGGCGCAAGCATGTAACCGTCTCAGGCGCGAAGCTGCGTTTCGAGTTTCGCGGGAAGAGCGGCGTCCCGCATTCGGTCGCCGTGACCGATCGACGCATCGCGCGGATCGTTCAGCGGTGTCAGGAGCTGCCGGGACAGGAGCTTTTTCAGTATCTGGACGATGACGGCCGGCGCCAGTCGGTGGACGCTGGCGACATCAATGAATACCTGCGCCGGATCACCGGCCGGCAGGTGACGGCGAAGGATTTCCGGACCTGGGCCGGAACGACGCTCGCGGCGGCGGCGTTACGCGAGCTCGGCGGATTCGGCACGGAGAAGCAGGCGAAGGCGAAGATCGTGACGGCGATCGACCAGATCTCGCAGCGGTTAGGCAACACGCGCGCGGTCTGCCGCAAGTACTACGTCCACCCGGTGATCCTCGAGTCGTACCTGGAGGGGATCACGATTCCGCCGACGCCGATCGACGTGAGACCGCTGCGAGCGAGCGGCAGTCCGGCAGCGCTCCGCCGCGATGAGGTCGCGGTCGTGGAGCTGCTGCGAAAGCGTGGCAGGGCGGAACCGCTCAAGCCCGCGATCGAGAACGACGACTCGGTCGAGCACGCCGAACAGGACGACGCCGCGTGACGGGTTGTGGGTTGCGGGCTGAGGGCTGAGGGCTGAGCAGTTCGGCTACGGGGCTAGTGTTCGAGTTGGTTCGATTCTTCCCCACGTGCCCCGATCCTGATTCCGTTCTGCAATTCATGTCCGACGAGCAAGGCCCTCGACTCCTCCGCGCCCTCCGGCACCGGAACTACCGGCTGTTCTTCGGCGGCCAGAGCGTGTCGCTCATCGGAACGTGGATCACGCGCGTGGCGACGAGCTGGCTGGTCTATCGGCTCACGGGCTCCGCGCTACTGCTCGGCGTCGTGGGATTCTGCGGCCAGATCCCGACCCTGCTGCTCTCGCCGGTGGCGGGCGTCCTCGTGGACCGGCATGACCGGCATCGGATCCTCGTCATCACGCAGGTGCTCTCGGCGCTGCAGTCGCTGGCGCTGGCGTTGCTCGCGCTCCTGGGAATCATCACCGTCGGTGAGATCCTCTTTCTCCAGGTAGTCCAGGGCGTGATCAACGCCTTCGACACGCCCGCTCGCCAGTCGTTCATCGTCGACATGATCGAAGACCGAGCCGACCTGCCGAACGCGATCGCCCTCAACTCGTCGATGGTGAACGGGAGCCGGATCATCGGTCCCTCGATCGGAGGCGTGATCATCGCGGCGGTGGGCGAAGGCTGGTGCTTTATGATCGACGCGGTCTCGTACGTGGCGGTGATCGCGTCGCTCATCGCCATGCACGTCGCGAAGAAGCCGCCCCGAGAGCAGAGCACGCGGGTCGTCGAAGAGCTGCGCGCCGGCTTCATGTATGTCTCGCGGTCGGTACCGATGCGGTCGGCTCTCCTGCTCCTGGCGCTGGTGAGCACGATGGGGATGCCCTACACCGTGCTGATGCCGGCGATCGCCAGCGGCGTGCTGCACGGCGGACCGCACACCCTCGGCTTTTTGATGACGGCTTCTGGGCTTGGCGCGCTGGCGGGCGCTCTGTATCTGGCATCGCGGAGCTCGGTGCTGGGGCTTGGGCGAGCGATGATGCTGGCTACGATTGCTTTCGGCATCGGCCTCGTCGCCTTCTCGCTCTCGCGCGTCGTCTGGCTCTCGCTGCTGCTATTACCTATCGTCGGTGGCGGGATGATGGTGGAGACAGCGTCCACCAATACGATCCTTCAGACGATCGTCGAAGAGCGCATGCGTGGGCGCGTCATGTCGTTCTACACGATGGCGTTTCTCGGAACCGCGCCGCTGGGAAGTCTCCTGGCCGGGGTGGCCGCGGATCGAATCGGCGCGCCGATGACGATCCTCTTGGGAGGAGTCGCGTGCGTCGCCGCCGGGATCTGGTTCGCCACCCGGCTTCCGTCGATTCGGTCGTTCTTGCGGCCGATCTACGTGCAGAAGGGGATCTTGCCGGGTTGAGGGTGAACCGTGAACCGACCACGGACCACGGACCAGAGTCAAACGGTCTTCGCCCCTTGGCCGTACAAGCTATGGAGCAGAACCCCGGCTCCAGAGTCGAGGTGAGGGATACGTACACGGCGACCGCACGTAGAAGCGACAATCCAGGCGCACCGCTCGTGCTTCGCACGAACGATGAGTCCGATCAGGACCGAGAGCTTCTCGCTCGCGTGCTGGTCGGGGAGCGTGACGCGTTCGGCCGGATCGTGGAGCGGTACCTCGCACGTGCGATGTCGCTGGCGATGCGTCTGCTGCGCCACCGGCAGGACGCCGAGGATCTCGTTCAGGACGCATTCCTCTCGGCGCTCCAGCACATCGAGAGCTTCGATCTTTCACGACCGTTCTGGCCGTGGCTGTCGAGGATCATCGTGAACCGGGGGCTCGATCAGGTGGCGTCCCGGTCGGCGCGGTCGGTCGACGCGCTGGAGGAGGACGTGAGCGACCCGCGGCCAACCCCGGCCGACTTTGCCGAGCACGGGGAGATTCGGGACGAGTTCCATCGGACGCTGCTCTCGCTTCCCGAGCGCCGGCGTCTGGTGGTGCAGCTGTTCGAGGTGGATGGCTTCTCGGTCGCGGAGATCGCGAAGCTTCTGGATTCTTCGCCGGCGACGATTCGCTGGCATTTGCACATGGCCCGTCGCCAGCTGCGGAACGCTCTGGCGCCGCTCCACCGAGGTTGATGGATGAGGCCGAAGGACACACACCTGGATCGTGAGATGGCGCGTGCGCTGCGCCGGTTGGATCCGCCCGCGGCGACGCCGGCGCAGATGGCGTCGCTGGCACGGCGGATCGTGTCGCGCGCAACGCCGATGCTCGACGCGCGACGGCGCAGCGCGGCGCGGTGGTGGGAGTATGCGGCCGATTGGGCCGGGACCCTCCTTCCACTCGGCGCCGCGGCCGCCTTCGTCGCGACGGCCTGTCTGGCCTGGAGCTCGGCGGCGCGGGCACCGGTGCGGCAGCACGCGGTCGAGCGGACCGCTCTGCTGCGGGTCGTGACAAATCGCGCCCCCTCGGGGGATCTGCTCGATTACGTCCTCGACGCGCATTCGGCAGAGCATCGTGACGCTCCGTCGAACAGGGAAACTCGTTGATGGCCTCGCTCCGTCGTTTCCACATGCCGGCACGATCGCTCGCGATTGTCGTGATTGCCGCGATCATGCTTGCGGGTGTCGTCGCAGGGGTCGCGATCGATCGCGTGCTGCTCACGTCCTCGACGAGGCCGGCAGTCTTCCCGGATACGGGCTTTCATCCCCTCTCTTCCGCGCTGCGATCGCCTACGCCTGAGGAGCGGCGCCGGCTGCGGGCCGAGCTCTCGCGGCAACTCGCCCTGACTCCCTCGCAGGACAGCGCGTTCGAGGCGATCATGATGCATCGGGCGGGCGAGTTCAGCGCGCTCCGGGAGGAGATGCGGCCGCGCGTCGAGCGACTGGTGTCGGACGTCCGGAGCGACATGGAGCAGGTGCTGACGCCGGCTCAGCGTGAACAGTTCCGACGTCTGCAATTGCGCGACGGCGGCGATGCGCGCCGCATGAGCAGCGCGCCCTAACGATTCCAGATCACATGATTGCTTTCCTTCGAGCGCGGCGCCGTACGCGTTCCGCGCTCTCGATTGCCACCGCGCTCGTGCTCGCGGGTGCCTGCCACTCGGCGGCGCGCGCGCCGGCAACGCTCCCGACTGCGGCAGCGACATACCGTGACATCGTGGTGCGCGTCCAGGCGACGGGCACGCTCGAGCCGATCGACCTCGTTGCGATCCGGTCGAAGGCCTCCGGTCTCGTGCAGAAGATGCCCGTGGAGGTCGGCAGCGACGTAAAGGCGGGCGACCTCATCGTGCAGATCGACCCGCGCGACGTGAAGAATCAGTACGAGGAGACCGTCGCCGACGATGTCGCGTCGGTGGCGGCGATGACCAACGCGGCGCTGCGGAAGAAGCGGGCCGACGACATGTTCGCCCAGCGCGTGATCACGCCGGCGGAGCACGACAGCGTCGCCGCGTCGTTCGTCCGCGCTCAGTCGGTGGTCGCCGAGAATCGCGCCACCCTCGACCTCGCCCGGCAGAAGCTGGAGGACGCGACGGTGCGCGCGCCAGTCGACGGGACGGTCCTGAGCAAGAGTGTGTCGTTAGGCCAGCTCGTGACGTCGGCAACGGGCGCGTTCGGGCGCGACACCGCGATCGTGACGATGGCGAACCTCCTGAAGGTGCGGATGCGCGTGAACGTCGACGAGGCGGACATGGCGAACGTGAAACCGGGAGAGTCGGCGACGATCCGGGTCGACGCAGTGCCGACGCGTGGCTTCGATGGCGTGGTGGAGAAGATCGAGCCGACGGCGGTGGTGAACCAGGGAGTGACCTTCTTCCCCGTGCTCGTCACGATCGACAATCATGAGCGTTTGCTCATGCCCGGCATGAATGGCGAGGTGACGATCGTCGCGGCGCGGCACCCCCACAGCCTCGCGATCCCCGTGGACGCCGTGCGCCCGGCCAACGAGCTCGTGGCGATCGCGCGCGTCTTCCAGCGGCCGGCGGACTCGCTGCGCGAGGCGATCAGTCCGGCGCTCCTGCCGGCGACGGGGAACGCGGGGGCCGGAAGTGGGGCGCGATTCGCCGTCGTCGCGCTGCCGAGCGGGAGTTACGAGTTGCGCGCGATCCAGCCCGGCGCGACAGACCTCGAGTGGGTGCAGGTCGCCGGGGGTATTCGCGAGGGAGAGCGGGTGGTTCTCATTGGCGACGCTGCGCGGGCTCGGCCTGCGTCGCCCCCGCCGCTCCGCCTCGCCGACGGCGTCGCGCGTACGCCGTCGCGCGCCGCCAGCCAGGCCGGGAGCACGCGATGAAGACGCGCACTGTGTTCGGCGGTCTGCTGCTGGCGGTGGGGTGCGTCCACCGGCCGCCGGCCATCAATGGCGTGCCCGGCGCGCCGAGCCAGCCTAACGAGTACTGGACGCCATCGGCGAGTGACGCGGCGCGGCTGCAGAGCGCCCGCGCGCGCGAGGCGACGATGATGACACCGGCGATGCCGGCCGCGCTCGGCCGGCTGAGCGTGCCCGAGGTGGTCGATCTCGCGCTCCGGAACAATCCGGCAACACGATTGTCGTGGGCGCAGGCCCGCGCCGCCGCCGATGTTTTCGGCGCGAGCCGCGGCGCGTTTCTCCCCACCGTGACCGTCGACGTCAATGCGAGCACGGCTCGTCCGCTCGCCCCCAGCGGCGTGTTGTCACAGCGCTCGCAGGTGGGCCCATCCGTCGGATTGTCGTATCTGGTGCTCGACTTCGGCGCGCGCGCCGGGAACGTCGACGTCGCGCGGCAGACCGCGATCGCGGCGGACCTGAGCCACAACCTCGTCGTACAGAACACGATTCTTGGCGTCGAACAGGCGCTGTTCGATTATCAGGCGACGCGCACGCAGCGCGACGCGCAGCGCTCGGCCGTGGAAGAAGCGACGGCGAGTCTCAATGCCGCACAGGAACGGCACCGCGTCGGACTCGCGACGATCGCGGACGTGCTGCAGGCGCGCACCGCGCGATCGCAGGCGCAGCTCGCGCTCGAATCGCTCGAGGGCGCGGTGCACATCGCGCGCGGAACGCTCGCGGTCGCGATGGGAATTCCCGCGAACGCGAGCTTCGAGCCTCCGGTGCTCACGGATTCACTTTGTCCGGACTCCCTGAAATTCATCACGCAATCGGTGGACACTCTGATCGCGACGGCGACGCGCAACCGGCCGGATCTCGAGGCTGTGCGAGCACAGGCGGCGGCCGCGGCGGCGCAGGTGCGCGTCGCCCGGTCGGGGCTCCTGCCCACCATCTCGCTGAATGCGAACCGCGGCTACACGACGTCGAACGTCCCGGGGCTGCAGGGTACGACGTACACGATTGGATTGGGATTCGATCTGCCACTGTTCACGGGGATGTCGCGTCAATATTCGCTGCAGGCGGCAACGGAGCAGCTGGCGGCGACGACGGCCCGCGCCGAGGTAACGCGGCAGCAGATTGCCCTCCAGGTCTTTACCGCGTATTACAATCTGCAAACATCCACGGAGCGGGTGCGCACGGCCGCTGACCTCCTGGCGAGCGCGACGGAATCGGAGAGCGTCGCGCGGGGACGGTATCGGGAGGGCGTTGGCAGCATCGTGGATCTCCTCATTGCGCAGTCGGCGCTCGCGGACGCACGCGCGCAGGACGCGCAGGCGCGGTGGCAGTGGCACGGCGCGATGGCCCAGCTCGCCCACGACGTCGGTGTGCTGGGGTTGCGCGGCGAAGCGCTCGCGCCGTTAGGCGCGGCGGATACATCAGGTACACATCGGTGAGATTGAACGATATGGTGGTTGCTCAGAGGGAGCGGATCGCGGTCGCGGCACTGGCGCTCGCGGCGGCGTGCGGCGGAAAGACGGCCGAGAACGCGCCGACGGTGCCCGTGTCGGTGTCGCCGGCGGTGCGCATCGACGCGCCGGCGCTGGTGGCGGCGAACGGTGTCGTGGAACCCGTGCAGACAGTGGCTGTCGAGGCGCAGGTCGGCGGGACGCTCACGGAAGTGAGCTTTCAGGAAGGCGAGGAAGTGAGCGAAGGGCAGGTGCTCTTCCGGATCGATCCACGTCCATTCGAGTCCGCGCTGCGGCAATCGGAAGCGGCGCTCGCGCGCGATCGTGCCCAGGCGCAGAACGCGCAGCGAGAAGCGGAGCGCTACAAGGCGCTGGTCGCGAAAGACTACGTGACGCAGTCGCAAGCCGAACAGGCGCAGGCTCAGGCCGCATCGCTGGTCGCCACGCTCCAGGCGGATAGCGCGGCCGTGGAGAACGCGCGTGTCAACCTCGGCTACACGTCGATCCGCGCACCCATCAGGGGGCGCACGGGCAGCCTTCTCGTCAGGCGCGGCAATCTCGTGAAGCCTAACGGCGGTGCGCTCGTCGTCATCAATGAGCTGCAGCCGATTCTCGTGCGCTTTCCCGTCACCGCTCGCGATTTCCTGGCGCTGCGGCGGCGCGTCGCCATGGGTCCGGTGCCAGTGCGGGTGACCGCCTCGGATAGCACCGTGCTGCCGGAGCAGGGCTCGCTCACCTTTCTCGACAACGCCGTCGACTCGCTCACCGGTACGGTGACCGCGAAGGCACGCTTCAACAATTCCTCGCGAGCGCTCTGGCCGGGCGAGTACGTCCGTGTCTCCGTGCAGCTCGACGTGCGGAGCGGGGCGATCGCGGTACCGACGACGGCGGTGATGAACGGCCAGGAGGGGACGTACGTCTATGTCGTCGACTCGGAGAAGAACGCGCACGTGCGCACCGTGACTCCGGGCCAGGCGGTGGGCGATCTCACCGTGATCGAGCGCGGCGTACAACCCGGCGAGCAGGTGGTGGTCGACGGCCAATCGCGCCTGATGCCGGGCGCGAAGGTCGATGCCAAGCAGCAGACGACGCCCGTGGCGCAGCGGGCCGCTGGATCGGGAGTGGACGAATGAACCTCTCCTCGCTGTTCATCCGGCGGCCGGTCACGACCGTGCTATTCATGGTCGGCCTCATCGTGTTTGGTGTCACGGCGTATCAACGATTGCCCGTGAGCGACCTGCCGACGGTCGACTTCCCGACGATTCAGGTCCAGGCGTCGCTGCCGGGTGCGAGCCCGGAGACGATGGCGGCCGCGGTGGCGACGCCGCTCGAGAAGCAATTCTCGACGATCGCGGGCATCGACAACATGACCTCGGTCTCGAATCTCGGATCGACGTCGATCACGATTCAGTTCGCGCTTGATCGCAACATCGACGCGGCCGCGCAGGACGTGCAGGCAATGATCGCGAAGACGTTGCGTGATCTGCCACCGGGGATCATTCCGCCCTCATATCAGAAAGTGAATCCCGCGGATCAGGCGATCCTGCTCTTCGCGTTGACGTCGAAGCTCTTGCCGTTGTCGGAGCTCGACGAGTACGGCGAGACGGTGCTGGCGCAGCGTATCTCGATGGTGCCGGGGGTCGCGCAGGTGGTCGTGTACGGCTCGCAGAAGTACGCGGTGCGGGTGCAGCTCGATCCGACGTCGCTCGCCTACCGGAAGATCGGCATCGACGAAGTAGCGAGCGCGATCAGCCGCCAGAACGTGAATCTGCCGACCGGGGTGCTCTGGGGGCCGAACAAGGCGTTCACGGTGCAGGCGAACGGCCAGTTGCAGGACGCGACGTCGTTCGCGCGGATGGTCGTGACCTATCGGAACGGCGCGCCCGTTAGGCTCGGCGACCTCGGGCGGGTGTTCAATGACGTGCAGAACAACAAGGTCGCGAGCTGGTTCAACGGGTCGCGTGCGATCGTGCTCGCCATCCAGCGCCAGCCGGGCAGCAACACGGTAGCCGTCGCGACCGGCGTGAAGGATCTCGTGAAGCGGATGCAGTCGCAGATCCCGGGAAGTGTCCAGCTGTCGACACTGATCGACCGCACCATTCCGATCGAGGAATCGGTGCACGACGTGAAGATGACCCTGTTGTTGACGCTGGTGCTCGTCGTCGCCGTGATCTTCCTGTTCCTGCGCAACGTATCCGCGACGATCATTCCCAGCCTCGCGCTGCCGATCTCGGTGGTCGGCACCTTCGCGGTGATGTATCTGCTCGGCTACAGCCTCGACAACCTGTCGCTGATGGCGCTGACGCTGGCGGTCGGATTCGTCGTCGACGACGCGATCGTGATGCTCGAGAACATCGTCCGGCACATGGAGATGGGGAAGCCGCCGCTCAAAGCCGCGTTCGACGGCTCGGCGGAGGTCGGCTTCACGATTCTCTCGATGACGATCTCACTCGTCGCGGTCTTCATTCCAATTCTGTTTTTGGGCGGGATCATCGGACGGCTGTTCCATGAGTTCGCCGTCGTCATCGCGGTCGCGATTCTCATGTCGGGCGTGGTGTCGCTGACACTGACTCCGATGTTGTCGAGCCGGATTTTGCGTGCGCACGGCCAGGAGGAGCACGGCCGGGTGTACAACGCCACGGAGCGTGGATGGGAGGCGCTGCTCGGGTTTTATGAGCGGACGCTCCATTGGGTGCTGGCGCACCGCCGCGCGACAATGGCATTCTCGGCCGCGATCCTCATCGGCACGGGCGTGCTGTACGCGATCGTGCCCAAGGGATTCATCCCGAGTCAGGACAACGGCAATCTCTCGATCACGACCGAGGCGGCGCAGGGGACGTCGTTGCAGGACATGATCGCGCACCAGCGCGAGGTCGCGTCGATCGTGCAGCAGGATCCCAACATCGAGGGGTTCATGTCGGCGGTCGGCGGCGGTGGCGGCGCGAACCAATCGCTCAATCAGGGCCGGTTGTTCATCGGACTCAAGCCGCGCGACCAGCGAGTGAGTGTGGACGAGATCATCGCCGAGCTCCGGCCGAAGCTGTCGCGGGTGCCCGGGATGGTGGTGTTCATGCAAAATCCCCCGGCTATCCAGATCGGCGGGCGCGTGGCGAAGAGCCTGTACCAGTTCACGATGCAGAGCTCCGATATCGCGACGCTCTATCCGGCGGCGCAGCGGTTGATCGACGCCGCAAAGACGTCGACGTTGCTGCAGGACGTGACGAGCGATCTCCAGCTCGGGAGTCCGCAGGCGAGCGTCCAGATCGACCGCGAGCGGGCCGCGTCGTTAGGCGTGAGCGCACAGCAGATCGAGATGGCGCTGTACGATGCGTACGGCTCGCGGCAGGTGTCGACCATCTACACGCCGAACAACGAGTACTGGGTCGTGATGGAGCTCTTGCCGGAATACCAGCAGGATCTCTCGGCGCTGTCGCTCCTTCACGTGCAGGCGGATAACGGGACGCTGGTGCCGTTGAGCGCCGTGGCGTCGGTGTCACAGAGCGCGGGGCCGGTGGCGGTGAACCACGCGGGCCAGCTGCCGTCGGTGACGCTGTCGTTCAACCTCCGGCCCGGCGTCGCGTTAGGCGACGCGGTAGGCGAGGTCCAGCGGATCGCGCGCAATACGCTGCCATCGACGATCACGACGAACTTCTCGGGCACGGCGCAGGCGTTCCAGGCGGCGCAGGCCGGCCTGCTGGCGCTGCTGGTGATTGCGATCTTCGTGATCTACGTGGTGCTCGGTGTTCTCTATGAGAGCTTCATCCATCCCATCACGATCCTGTCCGGCCTCCCGTTCGCCGC
The DNA here is from genome assembly GCA_021154325.1 of Gemmatimonas sp. GTDB lineage: Bacteria > Gemmatimonadota > Gemmatimonadetes > Gemmatimonadales > Gemmatimonadaceae > AG2. The sequence goes on along the minus strand of JAJKIR010000002.1, from coordinate 4,288 downwards.
GTTCGGCGCGCTCCTGACGCTGCTGATCTTCCACGTCGATCTGAGCGTGTACGCGTTCGTCGGAATCGTGCTGCTGGTGGGTCTCGTGAAGAAGAACGCGATCATGATGATCGACTTCGCGCTCGAAGCGGAGCGGAAGGAAGGGCGAGACCCGGCGGACGCGATCGTGCATGCGTCGCTGGTGCGGTTCCGGCCGATCATGATGACGACAGTCGCGGCGCTGATGGGTACCCTCCCGATCGCGCTGTCGATGGGCGCCGGCGCCGAGTCGCGTCGCCCGTTAGGCATTGCCGTCGTTGGCGGATTGGCGTTCTCGCAGCTGATCACGTTGTACGTCACTCCCGTGGTGTACACATATCTGTCGGGCGTGAGTGTGCGGATCGATAAGTGGCTCGCCCGGACGGCCGAGGACACCGAGACCGAGCACCTCGAGCCCCCGCATCACGCGCCCGAGCTGGCGGGCGTGGGAGATGATTGATCGCGTTTGGGGTCAACAGCGTCAGCGCGGACAAACACGGACGACAGCACGGACGCACGCGGTTCACGACCGAGTCGGCCAACTGCACTGTTTCTAGCGAGCCTTGTTCGTATAGATCAGGCGCTGAAACGACGCTTTTTGGCCGAAGTGTAGGAGTAGTCCGAGCTCCAAGGATGTGCCCCGAAGATAGTTGAGCAGCTGCTTCCGATCAGCCTCGGTTACTGCAAGCGACGCTTTGATTTCTACGATCACCTTTCGCTCCACGAGCAAGTCGGCGCGAAAATGTCCGACCTCGACGCCTCGGTAATGGACAACGATCTTTGCTTCGCGTTCGGCGTATACGCCGCGCGCATTGAGCTCGAGCAGCATCGCCGAGACGTAGACCGATTCAAGGAAGCCAAAACCGAGTTCGTCGTAGACGCGATAAAAGCTGGTGATGATCGCGCCAGTGAGCCTGCGTTCGAGAAGGTTATCCATAGGTGCACGGAGACGCCGCGTTTGTTCGCTGCTGTTTGTCCGCGTAAGTTCGCGCTGACGCTGTTGGTCTGAGTACCGAAAGCACGCAAGGCCAATCGAAATCACTCAGACCCATGTCTCTCCTTCTCTTCACTGGCCTCGTCGGGATCGGGGCGTTTTCGGCGGGGATGCTCGGCGCGCTGACGGGGCTCGGCGGGGGGATGGTGATCGTGCCGATGCTCACGATCCTGTTCCATGTCGATCTGCGGTACGCGATCGGGGCGTCGTTGGTCTCGGTGATCGCGACGTCCTCCGGCGCGGCGGCGGCGTACGTGAAGGAGGGCTACACCAATGTCCGCGTCGGCATGCTCCTCGAGGTTGCGACGACGCTCGGCGCGTTAGGCGGAGCGTATCTCGCCGGGCGCATCGGAACGGGCGCGATCGCCGTGATCTTCGCCATCGTGCTCCTCTACTCCGCGTATCGCTCCACGAAGCCACTCGCGGAGCACGTGATGGCGCAGGACGATGATCCCCTCTCGCGGCGGCTGCGGCTGGCCTCGACGTACCCGACGCGGAAAGGGCTCCAACCGTACGGCGTGAAGGCGGTCCCGGCAGGCTTCAGCCTGATGCTGGTCGCGGGCGTACTCTCCGGCTTGTTAGGCATCGGCTCCGGCGCGCTCAAGGTGCTGGCGATGGATCAGCTGATGCACCTCCCGTTCAAGGTCTCGACGACGACGAGCAATTTCATGATCGGTGTGACGGCCGCGGCGAGCGCGGGCATCTATCTCTCGCGCGGCTACATCGACCCGGGACTCGCTCTTCCCGTGATGCTCGGCGTGCTCGCCGGCGCGCTGGTCGGCGCGCGGATCCTCGCCGGCGCGAACACGATGGTGCTGCGGCGCATCTTTGCCGCGGTGATCATCGCCCTCGCGCTGGAGATGGCGTACAAGGGAATCCGGGGGGGATTGTGATGGACCCCGCTTCCGCTCGAGCGCCCGAAGGGCGGCGCCCACCTGGAGCTCGGGCACGCTGGACGGACGAGCAGGTGGATCAGCTGCTCGGGAATCTGCTGCGCATCGGTGTGATCGTGGCGACGATCGTCGCGGTGATTGGCGGCGTGCTGTTGCTCGCGCAACGTGGACTCGCGCCGGCGAGCGGTCACGTGTTCACGGGCGAGCCGCCGGAGCTGCGCAGCGTGGGCGGGATCCTGCGCGCGGTGGCCGCGGGGCATCCGGACGCGATCGTGCAGCTCGGTCTGGTGCTGCTCATCGCGACGCCGGTGGCGCGCGTGGCGATGTCGCTCGTCGCGTTCATTCTGCAGCGCGACCGGATTTACATCGTTGTCACGACGATCGTCCTTGCATTGCTGATCTTCAGCTTGACGGGTGGCATACCGGGATAGCACGGGCGGGCAAAGTGGCCGCGCTCGCCCGGTCATCTCGCCCGGGCTGATTCGTTTCTTTTGCCACGCTCGGTCGTCGAGTAGTTGCCATGATTCGTTTCCGTTATTCGGCGACACTCCTCGCCCTCGTTGCCCTCGGTGGCTTGTCTCGCGCCGGCAGCGCTCAATCGCTGCGGGGCTCGATGGCGAGCGTCGATCGCATGTACGACCATGCCGTGCAGGATGGGCTCACTTTCTATGAGACCACCAATGCCGTGCACTGGGCGGCCGCGCGCGGCGAGCTCGTGCAGCTGCATTCGGATCATGGCTACGCGATGCGCCGTGTGGCCTTTCCGTATGTTCGTCCGGCGACGTTGACGTTCGTCGAACGTCTCGCGGATGACTACGAGCGTGTCTGCGACGAACCACTCGTCGTGACGAGCGGCGTGCGTCCAGAGAGCCGGCAGCCGTCGAACAGCTCGCACCGCTCGGTCCATCCCACGGGGATGGCGGTGGATCTTCACAAACCGACGAATGGCCGCTGCCTAACGTGGCTCCGCCGCGAGCTGCTGGCGCTCGAGGGCACGGGCGTGATCGAAGCGACCGAGGAGCACCATCCGGCCCACTTTCACGTCGCGGTGTTCGCCGACGACTACATGCGCTTCGCGCGCATCCAGTCCGAGGCGAATCCGACGGTGATGATCGTCGCGCGCACGAGTCCTCCCGCGCCCACGAAGCAGCCGAGCAAGCGCTACCGGGTGCGCGAGGGTGACTCCCTCTGGAGCATCGCGCAGCAGCATTCGACGAGCGTGCATGAGCTGATGGTCGCGAATGGCCTCGGAAGCGAAACGAAGATCCGGGCCGGACAGACGCTCGTGATTCCGTCGCACTAGCGCTGGTGTTTGGTGGCTGGTGACTTGTGGTTGGTGGAAATAGGAAGGACGGCGCATCGCCCCGGCCCATCCAAGTTCACCAATCACCAAACACCAGCCACCAAACACCAGACACCAGCCACCAACCACCCGTATCACTCTCCCCTGATCGCTAGCGTCGGGTCGAGCCGAGTGGCGCGGCGAGCAGGGATGTACGTGGCGAGAAGTGCGACGCCGGCCAGGACGAGTGGCGTGACGACGAAAGTGAGCGGATCGGTCGGCACCGTCTGGAAGAGGAGCGACCGGATGAGGCGCGTGGAGGCGAGCGCGCCGGCAACTCCAAGCACCGCGCCGAGGAGCGCGAGGCGCACCCCTTCTCCGAGGACGAGCCGGAGAATCCGTCGTCGGCCTGCGCCTAACGCCATGCGAATCCCCATCTCGCGCGTGCGCTGCGCCACGCCGTAGGCGATGACGCCGTACATCCCGATCGCCGCGAGCAGGAGCGCCGCGGCGGCGAAGGCGCCGACCAGTGATGTCGCGAGACGCCGCTGAGCGATCGAGCTCGCTAGGCGGCTCTCGACCGTGACGATGCCACCCTGGAACGTCGTACCCGCGACGGGCATCCCGGGCTCGATGTCGAGAATGGCCCGACGGATCAGCGGGATCTCGCGCGCCGGATTCTGGACGTGCGCGACCAGGGTAATCCACGGCCAGACCTCGAGGGTCCAGGGAACGTACACCTCCGGTACGGGCGCGTTGTCGATCGACTGCTGCTTCACGTCGTGGACCACGCCGACGACGACGCCGGCGACCGGCTGGCCGAAATCGGGGCGGAGCTGCGACGACCGGCGCAGGGTGATTCGCTTGCCTAACGGGTCCGCACCAGGCCACATCTGCTTCGCGAGCGTCTCGTTGACGACGAAGCCGGCACGCTCGCGCATTTCGTCGGCGGTGAGCCAGCGGCCGCGCGCCAGGCGCATGCCCATCGTCCGGAGATAGCTCTCGGACGCGGTGCGGTAGAGCGCGTCCGGCTGGCGTGTCGCATCGTCAGTACGGCCGTCGATCTGGACGGGCGAGGCCACCCAGCCGCCCCCAATTGGG
>JAJKIR010000001.1 GCA_021154325.1 Gemmatimonas sp. | reverse complement strand
GTGAGGGTCGCTGCCCGGGCGGATCCGAAGCACAGCGCGAACGACCCATCGTTGGTCGTTGATGACAACTACTCGCAGCGAACCCGGTGTCATAAGAACTCGCGTATTGATGGACGAGGCGGAGGCAAGGTTCATGCGCACCCGGCCCTTTGTGGGCTGCTGGCAGAAGCGCAGAAGCGGCATCGAGTTAGCCGCGAGCCCTCACGCGACATCACGTGTTTGTCGCGGCCGCGCCACAACGATCAGCCGCTGAATGGCATCAATCGACGCGCGCGCACTCAATCCGCGAGCGCGCGGAGCTGCGATGGGGTGAGCGCCCAACGCAGCGTCGCCTCGCCGGCCGCCGGCTCTCCGTCGAACCCCAGCAGACACGCTCCCCCCTTCTTCAATTCGATCCGCGACTCCATGGCCGACGTCATCAGCCACGTGACGAGACCGCTCAGGTGCGGCTCGTGCCCGACGACCGCGACGGTGGTGTCGTCCGGGTCGTTAGGCGAAAGGCGACGGCGCAGCCACTCGGCGAGCTCCTCGAACGGCCGGTCCGGACGGAGTGCCTCGACGATCTCCACGCGGCCAACCCGGAATGCCGTCGCCACGATATCGGCCGTCTCGCGCGCCCGCAGGAGAGGACTGGACGCGAGCACGGCAACGCGCGGGCACGTCGACCGGAGGCCTTCGGCCGCGCGGCGCATCCTCGATCGGCCCGTCTCGGTGAGCGGACGCTGATCGTCGCTGCGACCCGAGGCAGCAAACGCCTCCTTGTCCTCGGCGATCGCGTGGCGGATGACGAGCAGATTCATGGCAGCGAGATGTCAGGCGCTCCGCGCTCGCGTCGTGGCCACGTTCGGGGCCGCATCGGCATCGAGCATCTCGCGTACTTTGCTTGCCAGGAAGTCTGGTCGAAAGGGCTTGCCGACGAACCCGACGGTCGCGCGTCGCAGCCCCTGATGCAGGATCGCATCCTCGGTGTAGCCGGACATGAAGAGGACGCGCGTGTCGTTGCGACTCTTCCAGAGCTCGAGTGCGAGCTCGCGGCCACCCATGTTCGGCATCACCACGTCCGTGACGAGGAGATGGATCGGGCCCTTGTGCTCGGTCGCGACGGCGAGCGCCTCCTCGCCGTCCCGCGCGACGAGAACGCTATACCCCAGCTCCGCGAGCACGCGTTCGAGTACCTCACGCAATGCCTCGCCGTCCTCCACGAGGAGGATCGTCTCCCCGGCCATGGCGCGGAGCGCCGAGTCGATGCCTAACGGGCGAGCCGCGGCGTCGGTCGCGCTGTCGACGGAGAGCGGTGTCAGCCGGCGGGCGGCGCGCGGCGGCAGCGCCGCCTCGTCGATCGCCACCGGGAAGTAGATCCGGAACGTCGTGCCGCGGCCGATCTCGCTCTCCACGTGGATGTGCCCACCCGATTGCTGGACTATCCCGTACACCGTCGCGAGCCCGAGTCCCGTTCCCTCGCCCTGCGCTTTGGTCGTGAAGAAGGGCTCGAAGATGCGCTGCTGCGTCTCGTCATCCATCCCTGAGCCGGTGTCGCTCACGGACAACAGCACGTAGCGGCCCGGCTTCACGCCCGGATGCGCCGCGGCGTACGCCCCGTCGAGAAAGGCCTCGTCCGTCTCGATCCGGAGGACGCCACCGTTAGGCATGGCGTCTCGCGCGTTGACGGCGAGGTTGAGAAGGACTTGCTCCATCTGCGCCGGATCGGCGCGGAGCGGCGACAGGACTGGAAGTGACGCCGTCTCGATGCGGATGCCCGTGTCGATCAGCCGGCGCAGCATCTCCTCCATCCCGGCGACGATCTCGTTGAGATTGATCAGCCGCGGCTGGTGGACCTGTTTGCGACTGAAGGTGAGTAGCTGGTTCGTGAGCGCCGCCGCGCGCACCGTGGCATTGTAGATCTCATCCACGTCGGCCATGCGGACGTTGCCGTCAGCGGCACCTTGCTTCAGCAGCTCGCAGTAGGTTCCGATCACCGTGAGGAGGTTGTTGAAGTCGTGCGCGACGCCGCCCGCGAGCCGCCCGATCGCCTCCATCTTCTGCGCCTGACGAGCGTTCTCCTCGTTGCGGCGGCTCGCCTCCTCGACGCGCTTGCGCGCCGTGATCTCGCGCGCCACGACGAGCACGCCCGTGGTCCGCTCCTCTTCCCGGATCGCATTGCAGCTCACCAGGAACCACCCGGGCTCGCCGCCGCCCGTTAGGCGGAGCTCCCGCTGCCGGCTGTCGCCCTCGGCGGCGGCGTTCACGTCGGCCGCGAGCACCTCACGGTCTTCGGGCAGGGCGAGGAGCGCGACCTGGCTGCCGAGGAGCGCCGAGCCTGGCGGCTGATCGACCGTCGCGGTGCGCATCGCGAAGAGGCGCGCTGCCTCATTCGCGGAGACGATCACGCCATCACGATTGGCGCTGAGGATCATGTCGGGCGCCGTCGCGAGGAGCAGCTCGTAGCGCTCTCGCGCCCGACGCATTACCCGGACGAAGGTGATCTGCACCATCCCGAAGGTCGCGATCATCGTCGTGCCGAACAGCGCTGCGGCGAACGCAATCGCGTAGTTCTCCCGGAGTGGTGGCAAACCGGCGAAGCCCACCGGCACCACGATCCCGAGCGTCTCGGCGAGGATGAGCGCGTTGAAGCAGCAGAGCGCGTACAACGCGGCGTACTGTGCACGGCGTCGCGGAAGCGTCGCGAAGGCGAAGGTGACGCCGAAGGCCATCACCGTCACGCAGATCCACCATCCGGCGCCGATCATCGCACACGCGATCGTGACGATAGTCGCGTCGATGTAGTAGCTGCCGGCCTGCACGAGGTCGGCCTCCCTCGCCGAGCGGACGCGCCGCAGGAGCATGGCAGAGAGGAACGTCGATGCCATCCAGACGCCGAGGACCGCGTATACCCATGGCGACGCGCGAAGCCCCGCCGTCTGGAAGACCGACGTGACCGCCGCGAAGATCGCGATCAGCACGCGACGCCGTGCCGTCGCCAGCTCGGCGCGCGCTATGGCGAGAGCGAACGCAGTTGGAGAGGCGATGGGGCGAGGAATGGATGGCACGGGCCGGGGAACGACTGGAGGCGGGCGGCAATCGTCCCGCAGCGGGCATCACCGTCGAATCACAGACGTTCGCGAGTAACCGAGGCAACAGCGGCCCGGTCGATGGTGATCACGGCTGGCTGGCGAGTGCGGCGGGCGTCACCACCGCGCTCTCGACGGGCACGGAGAAAAGGAATGTCGCGCCCTCGCCTGGTGTGCTCTCGATCCAGATACGTCCACCGTGCGCCTCGACTATCCCCATCGCGATCGACAAGCCCAGGCCCGTTCCGCGCTTGTTCGCCGTGCGCCGCGAGTGCCAGTAGCGATCGAAGACGCTCGGCTGATCCGCGAGCGGGATTCCCGGTCCCGAGTCGGCGACGAAGAAGACGACGTTGCCTCCCTTTGCTTCCGCGCCGACGAGGATGCGCCCACCGTCCGGAGTGAACTTGAGTGCATTGTTCAGGAGGTTCCCGAGGACCTGCACGATCCGCGAGGCGTCGACCAACATCGGCGGGAGGTCCGGTGGCGTGCTCACCTCGAGCCGCAGGCGGCGCTGACTCGCCTCGACCTCGAACATCCGCACCGCCTGGGACACGAGCGCGATGGCCGACTGACGCGCGCGCTCCAGGGAGAGCCGACCCGCCTCGATGCTCGCGACGTCGAGCAGGTCCTGAATGAGGCGATTCATCCAGTCCGCGGACTGAACGATCGTCGTGAGCAAACTCTCACGTTCGGCGGCGCCCATCTGCCCGTCGTCGTCGCGGAGCACCTTGGCGCACATCGCGATCGCGCTCAGTGGATTGCGCAGATCGTGCGAGACGATGCCGAGCACCTGGTCGCGGCCCTCCGTGGCGCGTTTCGCTTCCCGGTAGAGCCGCGCGTTCTCGAGCGCCAGCGACGCGTGCGAGACGAACTTCTCGGCGAGGGCGCGCGCGTCCGCTCCGAACGGTGGTCGCCCGTTCAGAGCCAGTAGGGTAACGGCGCCGAGCGCGCGGTCGCCGGCCGTGAGCGGAACCACGAGCATGGAGTGGGCACCCAGTCGGCGCCACTGTTCCAGGCCTTCGGGGTGCTCCTCGTGCGCCTCGAGCCAGGCGTCGTCGATCTCGGGCACCAGCTCGGGGCGTCCCCGACGAATGACATCGACCACGGGCGATGGCGAATCCCAGGTGAGCTCGAAGCCGTCGACGAGCGCGCGGAGCGCCGCGCGCGCCGAATCGTTAGGCACGTCGGCCTGAGCAGCGCGACGCACGAAGCGCCCGCCATCGATGACGTCGACGACGCACGCATCGGCGAGCGTCGGCGTGGCGCACTCGGCGATCGTCTGGAGCACCTCCTCGTAGCCGAGGGAGGCCGAGAGCCGCGCCGACGTGTCGGCGAGGAAGCGCTCGTTCTCCTGGGCACGCCGCCGCTCCGTGATGTCGCGCACCACCGCGGTGAAAACGCGGCGGCCGCCGGGCAGATCCAGCTTCGAAATCGACGCTTCGGCGGGGAACTCCATCCCATCGCGCCGCCGACCCGCGACCTCGCGGCGATGACCCATCCGCCGCGCCGTCTCTTGCCCGTGGGCAAAATCGTCGATGAACTCGTTATGGTGCGGGCGGACCCGCTCAGGCAGGAGAACGTTCAGCGTCTGCCCGAGTACCTCGGTCGCCGGCCAGCCGAAGATCTCCTCGGCGCCCCGGTTGAAATGGATGATTCGATAGTTCTCATCAACCGTCACTACGGCGTCCGCGGCGATGGCGAGGATCCCGGCGAACATCGCGTCCGAGGCGTGCCGTTCCTCCTCGAGACGCTGACGTTCGGTGAGCGCGGACCGCACTGCCCGCTGCCGGCCGAGCGCAACGCCAACCGCAGCGATCCCGGCGAGCAGCGCGCCAAGTCGCAACCACGCTGCGACGTCTCCGAAGCGGAGCAGGTCGCGCAGAGTGAGAGCGAACGGGATGAAAAGAACAGCGATCGCGAGGGTGAGCGCGACCGAAACTGAGCGAATCTTTACCAGTGGCATAGCAGGCGGCAGGCGCGGGCCGCCCGCCGCGGGTCACGACTTGGCGAGCAGGCCCAACTTCAACGCAAACTGCACGTAGTCCGCACGGTGGGCAATCCCGAGCTTCTCCTGGATGCGCTGCTTGTACGTGTCCACCGTCTTCGGACTGATGAAGAGTTGCTCACCAATTTCCGGCGCGGAATAGCCCTGCGCTACGAGGCGGAGCACATTCTGCTCGCGCTGCGTCAGCTGCTCGAATCGGTCGTGCTCGGTCTGCGCCGCGGCGCGCTTCGAGAGGTTCTGCGCGAGGACGCGCGCCGCGGTCGGACGCACATACATGTCGCCGCGCGCCACCGCGCGGACGGCGTCCACCAGCTCGCGGTCGGCGACGCTTTTCACGAGGTAGCCAGCGGCGCCCGCTTCCATCAGCGGGACGAGATAGTCGTCTTCGAGATGCATCGTCAGCACGAGGACGCGGCTGCGAAGGCCCTTCTGCACGATCTCCTTCGTCGCGGCGGTGCCGTCGAGCTCCGGCATCGTTAGGTCCATCACGACAACGTCGGGGTCGAGACGCTCGGCCATGGCGACGGCCTCGCGTCCGTTCTGCGCCTCGCCGATGACGTGGATGTCGCGGGCGGCGCCGAGCACGGCCTTGAGGCCAGCCCGTACGACCGTGTGATCGTCGGCGAGCACGACGCGAATCGAGCCATCACTCATTTCTCAATTCCTCTCTTGAAAGTCTCGAGCGATTGCGACGCCGGCACCGAGGCGATGATGCGCGTGCCCTTGCCGGGCGAGCTCTCGATGTCGAACCTTCCGCCCGCCAGGGCGACGCGCTCCCGCATCGTGAACAGCCCCATCCCGGGACGTCGTCGCTCGGCATCGGCGACGTCGAAGCCCCCACCGTCATCGATGACCTCGAGCACCGCCTGGCGATCACCCTCGCTGCTGTTCGCCGTTAGGCGCAGCTCCACGCGTCGAGCGCGGGCGTGCTTCACGACGTTGTGCACCGCGGCCTGCGCCACGCGATAGAGCACCGCCGCCGACGTGGGCGGCACGTTGCGATCGTCGGTCGCGACGACTTCGACCTCGAGCTGGCTCGCCTCGCCCACTTCGCGGCCGAGCTTCTTCAGGGCGGCGGCGAGCCCGAGATCGTCGAGGACACGCGGATGCACGGTATGCGACAGGAGCCGCACCTCTTCGAGCGTCGCCTTGGCCTGCTCGCGAATCATCTCGAGCCGCTGCGACAGCGCGGGATCAGTCGAATCACGCGCCGCGGCGCTCAGCTGGAGAACGAGCGCGGCCAGCTGCTGCGCGGTCGAATCGTGCAGCTCGCGGGCGAGCGAGGCGCGCTCGCGATCGCCCGCATCGATGACCGCGGTCGCCAGTTCCTGAACGCGGCTCCGATCGGTGACCAGGCCATCGAGCAGCAGATTAAACGTCGTGCCGATGCGCTTCATGTCCCGGTCGGCGACCGGGGAGGCGCCGACTCGCGCGCCGAAATCGCCACGCCACACTCGCGAGGCCACCGCTTCGATGCTGCGGAGTGGGAGCAGGGCCACCGCGGCCAGTGCGCCGAAGACGGTCATCCCGCCGATTACCGCCAGCGCCACGACGCCAGGCGACGGCGCTGCGAAGGGTCGAGCAAGGAGGATCGCCCCGAGGAACGCCAGCGCGAGCAAGTTCGCGCCGAGCAGCTTGATCATCAGAGGGACGCGCAATGCCGTCGCATGCATTGGCAGTGCGTCAGCCACACGTCCCATGGGGCGTGTACGCGCCGTCCGGGCAGGTGCCCTCGACAATTTGATGCCCGGAATGGCTGACACGGAATGCTCCCACTTTTCAGGTCCAGGAAGAATGGTCCCTACCGCGGGTCGAATCCCTCGGGAGCTTCCTGAATCTATGTAGGGAAATACCTGACAAGGCGAGTGGACGTGAGACCAACACATCCACTCGCCAGTGACCGGCGCGGCGGCGCTTACATAGCGCCGGCGAAGGCGCGTTTCCCCGGGAACATCGGCACGTGCGCCTCGAGCGTGCGGCTGAACCAGCGCTCGGCCTGGTGCGCGACCTCCTCGAGCGCCTCGGGCTCATCGAGCAGGTGCCCCGCGTTCGGGAGGACTTCGAGCTGCGCGCTTTCCGGCAGCAGCCAGTACGCGCCGCGACTCGCGCTCAGATGCGCGGTGTCGCGCTCGCCGACGAGGAGGAGCACCTCCGCTCGGACGCGGTGCAGCTGCGGTACGACGACGTCAACCCGCGCGCCACGGCACACGACCGCGCGCACAGACGATGTCACGGATGCCGTCGCGAGTGCCGCGCCCGCACAGAGCCCGCTGGCGAAGAGCCCCACCTCGAGACCGCTGAAGACGACGCCCGCACGCACCCACTGCGTCACCTTCATGAGCCGGGAAGCGAGCAGGCTCTGATGGAAGCGCAGCGCGGACGTCTCGGCGTCCTCCACCGCCTCGTCAGGTGTGAGCAGATCGACGACGAGCGTCGCGAAGCCGGCGGCGCAGAGGTGCCGCGACACGTACGCATTCGTCTCATCGTAGAGATGATCGCCATCCCCGTTCGCGATGATGACGAGGCCGCGGGCGGCCGGGCCGAGCATGAGCCGCGCGCGCAGGTATGCGGAGCCGGCGGGAATCTGGACCGCCATCGTAGTGGTCAGGTCGGGAAGTGAGGTGATCCTGGTCATACGCCCTCTCATTTCGAAATCGGCGTCAATCGGCTCGAACCGGCAGCCTGTGCGTCTTTCAGCAAGATGACGCTTGGCGGTGACAGGCTGCCGTCGGGGAATGGAGGATTTGCTGTAGGGGTGCGCCTCGAGCGCTACGGGGAATGCCTGGCTTCGACCCGATGCTTGATGCCGCGGAGCATCCCCCGCTCCATGATGAAGTGCGCCGGCTCGAAGACGAGCAGGCTGAACGCCGACAGCGGCACTGACGCGAGCGTGAGCTTTCCTTCGCCCCGCGTGCGCACGAGCAGACGCGACGTCGAGTCATCGACCGGTACGACTACGAACGCGCCCCATCCATCGAGTACGAGAGCGCGGCGGGGCACGATCTCTCGAACTCGCCAGCCGAGGTCCCGACCGAACACACCACCGAAGTAGTCCGGTGGCGCAGCGCGCACGAGGTCCCCAGCGCGTATCGACTGCCACTCGGGCACGATGCGATCCGCGTTATGCACGGGATCGCCGACGAGACGCTCGAGCCACGAATAGCTGTAAAACCCACCGCGATCCTGTCCGATCTGCGCGAGCCAGGGCCACACGGAATCCGCCGGCGCGTGAATCGTTATGCCGTGGTCGATACGGTAGCCGCTCGCAGAAACCAGCTCGTCTCCCGGCAGCTGCATCGCCAGCTCGGCGCGGCTCACGCCCCAGCGCATGTGCCAAGGTCTCAGAAGCAGGAGTCCCGAGGCATAGCAGAGCGCGAACACGGCGATCGTGGTTCCCAGTCGTGCCAGGTGACGTCGCGGCGGATGGAGGGGAATGCCGATGTCGCGCAGCACGATCTCGCGAACCATCGGAATAGCTCCAATCAGCACGGCGCCGTCGATCGCGCTCCCAACGAGCGTCACCGGCGTGGGATATCGCGCGATGAGTAGAATCGACGCGGCGGCCGCCGTTGTCGCGATAGGCAGCCAGAGCTCATCGAGCTTGGGCACGCCAATGAGTCCCGCTCCCGCGGCAACGAATCCGACCATGGCGAGCCACCAGAGCAGCGTCACGAACCAGGTCGGTCCTACGGGCGTCGCCCAGATTCCGGCGGCGGCGTGGGCAAATCCATGGAGCACGAGAAGGCTCCCAAGTAGTCGGCGCATTGTCATCTCCCGGCTGAGTGCCGTGTCGATCACATCATCGAATGAGTGTGAGGATTGTCTGGCCCTCGCCGTGGCGGAGGCGAAGCGCGATGTCCTGGTCGTCACGATCGGTAAGAACGTCAAGCGAATCGACGCTCGCGATGCTGCGCGAGAGGTGGGGCTCGCCCGCGCCGAGCTGGCCGAGCATGATCTCGATGTGCTGATCCACGGGGTCGAAGGTCACGCCGAGCAGCGGATACTCTCCCTCCTGCATCTGCGCGCCGAGCTCGGGATCGTCCACCTCGAGACGCGTGCGACGACCACCATTCCGTCGCGTGAAGTCGTCGAGCACCTCGGCCCAGCGCGACGATTGGAGCGTCAGCGTCGCGCTCGTAGCAGCGCCGCGTCGATCGTCGTCCTGTCCGTTCGGCGGGATCACGAGTACGGGACACGACGCCATGCGGAGGAGCTTCGTCGTCACGCTGCCAATTACGAGACGCGTGACGAAGCCGTGACCGTGGCTCCCGGCCGCGATCAGATCGGCGCCGACACGAGTCGCATACGCGAGCAGCTCCCGTGCGGGATCCCCGTTCAGGATGACGTCGTCGACCCGAACGTTCGGCGGGATCGCGAGCCGAGCACGGAAACGCGTAAGGGAGTGACGCACGAAGCGCACATACTCTTCCTGCGCAACCCAGGCGTCGAAGAGCCGGTCGCGCGGCACAACATGCACCAGCTCGAGCACGCCGTCAGCGGTGAGAAGCCGCAGCGCGGCTCGTGCCGCGCGCACGCTTCCCTCACTGAAGTCGATCGCCACGACCGCGTGACGCGGCACGCTGAAATCGCCGTCGGGAACGGCGAGCACCGGGACGTGGCTCGTGCGTGCGACCTTGAGCGCGGTCTCGTCACCGAAGATCCGATCGACGAGCTCGTGGCGACCCATACCGACGATGATCAGCTGTGCGTGGCGCTTCGCGGCGACGTCGCTGATGACGCGTGCCGGCTCGCCATTCAACACTTCACTTTGTTCGACGAGCGCGCCGTCATCGCCTCCGCCCGTACACTGCTCGCGCACGCGGCGAGTGAGATCGGCACGCAGGCTCGCCGCCACATTCGGGTCGAGGAGCAGTTGGCCATCCGGCGCTGTCATTCCGATCGACTGATGGACGGCGACGACGTTGATCGTGCCGTGGAGCGTGCCTGCCAGCGCTCGTGCCATCGCGAGCGCACCTCGTGACTGCGGCAGGCCGTCGGTGGCGACGACGATCGGATCGGTGCGGGTTGCGCCTTCGACCGTGACGCCGGCTTGAATCAGGGTTTGCATATCGTCCTCCTGCTTCTCCCTAACGATGAAGCGACTCGAACGAAGATGGCGCGCGGCCCTCTGGCCGCGCGCCCTCGTGCTGTCCTTCGGAAAGCGTTCATCAGAAGGCCAGCGTGCCCTCGACCATGAAGCCCTTGAACTGACCGCCGTTGCGGATGTCGGTGGTCGGGAAGTCGAGGTACTTCTGGTTCACCCACTCCACCTTCGTGAGGAGCAGCGGGGTCACGAACCAGCCAGCGCTGTACTGCCAGCGGTTGACGGTGATGTCGTTTGCGATGCCTGCCAGCTCACCCTTCACGGTGTTGTAGCGCGTGCCGAGGTAGAGCTGATCCTTCGCGAAGCGGTAGACACCTTCGTACGAGTTCTGGCGGATCGTGCGGTTCTTGAGCTCAGTGCCGCCCTTGCCCGAGGCCGTCTCGATGTTACCGAAGAGCTCGAGGCCACCGACCTTGATGAAGGGGTTCACGACGTAGGAGTGCACGTTGTTGCCGAAGCCGGGGCGAATGGCGCCCGACCAGGCGTTGGCCGTCTCGGACGACGCGGTGTTCTCGAGCACGTCGTAGTAGCGCGAGCCAGCGCGGTCACCGGTGAAGAGTGTGTTGCTCGCCGATTGGCCGTTCGCGTACATCGACCCCGTGAGGCGGAAGCGAAGGCTCGGCGCGAAGCTCTCGTCGAAGCCGATCTTGCCGAGGTAGCTCTCGCTGCGCTTGGCCGGCGCGGTGACCTGCCCGTGCACTTCGCCGCCCGTGACGCCACCCATCACCATCCACGGGCCATTGCGGAGATATAGCTCACCGCCAATCTCGGTCGTGAACGCGTCGAGGATGAGGTTCCCGACGAACGGGTTGTACATCGCCTGGCCGTTGTCGGTGCGGCGGAAGTGCTCGTCGCCGTAGTTGATCTCGAAGTGACCGACGCGGAGCGTCGTGTACTTCATGATGCCGTTGAGCAGCGGATGGTCGATCGGCGACTCGTCGATGAGCGCGTAGCCGTCCTTGATCCACGACTCTTGGTGGTGCCGCGCCGAGGCGTAGCTGGTCATCGCGAGCCGGATGCCCTTTGCCACCTGCGCATTGAGATACAGGTTCGCGACGGCGTTGTTGAAGCCGTTGCCAATCGCGATCAACTGGTTCTGATTGACGCCCGCCGCGTCAGGCTTCACCGCCGCGGTATTGCTGTGGCGCAGGCCCTGGAACTGCTGGGTGAACGCTGCGCCCCAGCCGAGCTTGAAGCCGGTGTACGCCACGGTGTCGTACTTCGGCGTCTCGAAGACGTTCATCCCGCGCTGATCGGCGGGGCGAAGGTGCTGGAACTCGATTGCCGGAAGGGTGCTGATCTTGTTCGCCTTCGCGGCGGTGGAATCGGACTTGGGCTTCGCCGTTTCCGTCTTCGTGCCGGAATCGACGGCCTGCGTTGTCTGCTGCGCGAGCAGCGTTGCGGCAAAGAATGGGATCGCCGCGGCCGAGAGCAACAGCTTGGTTGTGTTCTTCATAAATCCTCCGTACCTCGACTCGAGTTAGCGTCGGTCGCCAGCGGAAGCGGCGGTGAGAGTTTGTGGACCAACGAGGAGCGAGAACTTGACGGTGACCTTGTTGTCGGTGCGCAGCGTTCCGAACATCGCGGTCGGCGGCTTTACGCCGAAGTCGGTGATCAGGAGAGGCAGCTCACCCTCGGCGCGGATGCTCCCGTCTGGCAGCTTCGACGCGGTGATGTCCATGTTCACCGTCTTCTCGGTGCCCGCGATCTTCAGCGTGCCAACTGATTTCACGGTGAAGGAGTCGCTTGCGCCGGGAACGACGTCGAACGTGCCCAGGATGTAGCTGATGTCGGGGACGTCGTCGGCCCTGAGCGCCTTGTACAGATTTCCATCCATGCCGCCGTGGCCGCACTTGAGATTGCGCACGGGCACCGTGACCTGGACCTTCTTCAGCAGCGTCGGGGACATGGACTTCAGGCCCGCCTCGTCTACGTCGATCATCGCGTCGATCGAGCTCGCCTTGCAGCTCCAGCCGTGGAGGTTGGAGCCGCCTTCGATCCAGAGCTTGCTGTCCGGAGCGACGGCGAGGCGAACCGATTGAGCACTGGCTGAGCCGGCGATCGTGAACAGCGCGGTCAGCGCGAGGCTCGTTAAGTAGCGTTTGGTCATCTGGGCTT
The DNA here is from genome assembly GCA_021154325.1 of Gemmatimonas sp. Classification (GTDB taxonomy): domain Bacteria; phylum Gemmatimonadota; class Gemmatimonadetes; order Gemmatimonadales; family Gemmatimonadaceae; genus AG2. The sequence goes on along the minus strand of JAJKIR010000001.1, from coordinate 35,367 downwards.
CTCCTCTCACTCGAGTGGGGCGGCCGGATTGTCCGGCGCGCTCCCGGCTCGCTCGTTGTGGCGTAGAGTTTACGATCGTCCCATTGCGCCGAATGTCGGGCACTTCGCGGAACGCAGGTGAGGAGAAGGCCCGTTCTTTTTCCCGAATTCACGGAGCCCACGTGAGGGAATCCCCGACACTCGCCGGCGCGTCGGGTGTTGCCGCACTCGAATCGAGTCGGTCCCCCGACACCATGCGCGTTGACGGTGCCTCAGCTTCGACCTCAGACTCCGCGCGCAGTCGACTGGCGGCGGACTATAGCAATTACTAAAGCGAGGTGGGGTATGCTGCGGCTGGCCAACATCATGACGAAGAACGTCGTCACCGCGGCGGCGGAGATGACGCTGCGCGAGGCGGCGGAGCTGTTCGCGTCGCATCACATCAGCGGCGCGCCCGTCGTCTGTGGCACGAAGATCGTCGGTGTCGTATCCGCAGCCGACATCCTCGCGTTCGCCGCGTCGGAGCGCGCAAGCGATGACGCCGCGGCGGCCGAGCCGGCGCTCGGCAGCTGGATGGGGCCGACGGCGGAAGACGAGATGTCGCCTGACGTCATTCCGTCCGCGTCATACTTTAATCAACTCTGGTCAAATGCGAGCGACGCTGTCTCCAGTCGCCTTGACCATCCCGACGGTACCGAGCCGGACCTGCTCGACGAGCACACGGTTGACGAGATCATGTCACGTCCGCTCGTGGTCCTCGCACCCACCGACGACGTGCTTCGCGCCGCGACGATCATGGAGGAGAAGTCGATTCATCGCGTCATCGTCGTCGACGATGGAGAGCTCGTCGGCATCGTGAGCACGCTCGATATCGTTCGTGCCGTCGCCGAGCGGACGCTCGCTACGCGTTTCTAGCGGAGCGCAGCCGGCTAAGGAGTCAAGGCCGCCACACGGGTGGACGCTCCAATGCGCGTGTGCGAAAGATCACAACGCCCCGTATGGGCTGATTCGCGTCTGTACTCGTGTCGCGGAATGCAACCTGCTCCTCGCGCAGTGTTCACTCGAGACGAGGAGAAACGAGGATGCCAGGCAACGCGAACAGTGGCGATCAGCCGACAGCGGATTTTTCCGACGTTCAGAGCGGCAGCTCCAGCACCGCACCGGCCGATCAGGGTCAGAGCTACACCGTGCAGTCGGGCGACAGCCTCTCGAAGATCGCAAAGCACGTGTACGGTGATGCCAACAAATGGCACACCATCTTCGAGGCGAACCGCGACAAGATCAAGAATCCGGACCTGATCCATCCTGGGCAGGTTCTCACCCTACCGCCTAACGCCTGAGGACACCTGACATGCGGACCATCATCGCGCGCTCCGGTCTTCGCGCCACGACGCTCGCGCTCGCGCTGCTCGCCATCGGCGCCTGCGGCAAGAAGACGGACGAGAGCTCGACACAGACGTCCGGCGGCACCATCGGACCGGCATCCAATACCGTGCAGGTCGCGGATGTTGGCGTTGGCCGGGGTGTGTCGGCCGACAAGCGCATCGCGAATCAGACGGACACCTTCGCGGCCCGCGACACGATCTACGCGTCCATCCACACCACTGGCGCTGCGCCAAATACGAACCTCACCGCACGCTGGACCTTCCAGGACGGTCAGGTGGTCGACGAGCGGACCGAGACGATCTCGCCAACCGGCGATGCCTACACCGAGTTCCACATCTCGAAGCCGAGCGGCTGGCCCGGCGGCCGATACACGCTCCACGTGCTCGTGAATGGCCAGGAGACGCAGACGAAGGACATCACCGTGAATCGATAACGGGTGCTAGGTGCTAGCTGCGGGCGTCGCGGTCTGCGGGCCCGATTCCCACACCTAGCACCTACCGCCTCGTTGTCGAACCTCAAGGCCTCCGTTCGGAACCGTTAGGCTCCGAGCCGGACCCCCAGATGATCGACGCCCACTCGACGGCTTCGATCCGCTGCTCTTCGGCGCCGAGGATCTCGAAGATCCCGATTGCCGTCGCGAGCTCAGTCCGTGCCGCTTCACGATCGCCGAGACGGACGAAGCATTCCGCGAGCACGCGTAGCGTCTCTCCCTCCACGAGTCGGCTGCCGTGTTCGCGCGCCAGCTGTAGCCCGCGCTCCAGCGCCGAGCGCGCGTCGGCAGCGCGGCCGAGTGTCAGCCGCGCCGCGCCAACGACGCGCAGGGCATCGGCTTCACGAATTGGATCGGGCACTTTCGCGAACTGCGCGGCCGCGCGTTGCGCACCCACTTCCGCCAGCGCTCCGTCGCCGGACTGCAGCGACAAGTCCGCCCGCTCGAGCCAGGCGAGAGCGAGCAGCGGGCCGTTCGCGCACTCTACCGCATAGCCGATCGCGCGCTGCTCGTACTCGCTGGCGCGCGCGAGTTGCCCGAGATGACGAAAGCTGATCGCCATGTTGTGGAGACTCTGTGCAAGCCCGGCCACATTACCCAGGCGCTGGTACGCCGGAATGGCGAGCTGATACAGCGAGAGCGCTTCGTCGCGGCGGCCGCGGATGTTCGCGATCGCTCCCATGTTGTTGGTCGCGTGCGCCACGAGGAGATCATCGCCGTCAATTCGTGCCAGCTCCAGCGCCTTGCCAAAGACACGCTCGGCGTCATCGAGCGCGCCGAGCTCGATCTCGGCGACGCCCAGCTGATTGACGGCTTTCCGCAGCGCGGCACGATCTCCGCTGCGCTCGATGAGCGGCAGCGTCTGCGTCAACCACTGGCGCGCCTCACGAGGATGGCCCGTGCGCAGCTCGGCATCCGCGCGCATCGTGGCGAGCTCTGGATGCGCGCGCGCGGCGTCTCCCTGCTCACGCAGGATCTGGAGCGCGTCGCCCCATTCGCCCGCGGTCACATGGCGGCGCGCACGCTGCAGCAGCGTCTCAGTCGCCGGCGAGAATTCCATGCGCGATCAATACGCGAGCGCGTAGCCCGTGAAGCCAAGGATGTCGGCCTGCACCTCGTTGATCTCGATCTCCACGATGCTGCCCACCTTCACCCACTAGCCTCCGGCCACCTCCTGGCGCCAGGTGGAGATCTGCGGGATGAGCGATGTATCGGTGGCGTTCACGACGCCATCTTCGTTGAGATCCTTGTCCGCCTCACCGAACTCGAACTGCAATCGTGCCGGATTCGATGGCGAGAACTTGAGTCCCGCGGGCTGGAACTCCGCCTGCAGCTTGGTGGGGTCCGTGATGGTGATGGTGATGAGAACGGAATCACCGTTGGCAATCGCGCTGCCGTCGGGACGCTGGAGTAGCGAGTTCGCGAAGACGCGGAAGCGGAGAAAATCTTCCCCGTTCTTGAAGCGAACGCGAATCTCGCTGTCCTGCCCTTTCACGGCGAAGAAGGAGACGACGGTGGACTGGAGCTGGGGCGCCGTCGCGCTCAACCGCAGAAAGTGCAGGTCGCTCGTTGTTTTCGTGATCTGCCGCGGACCGGTGCTGTCGCCGCCGCACGCGGCCAGCGCCGCGAGCGCGATAGCACCGATCCATGTTGATAATTTACTCATTGGTCCACCTCGGCTTCGTCGGTGATATCGGAGTTGTCGTCGGTTGCGTCGAGCAGGCGCTGCAATCGCGGCCGGGAGATCCCGAGGCGACGCGCGGCCTCGCTCTTGTTACCGTCGCAGTGCGCGAGCATCACGCGCGCGGCCGCGCGCGTGATCGCCGCCATGGTTGCCGGGAACGGAATCTCCGAGTCGTTCGCCTGAACTGGCGCGGGCTCGGCAAAGTCCTCGGCGTCGAGCGTGCGCTTCGGCGTCAGCAGCAGGGTGCGCTCCATCAGATTGCGGAGCTCGCGGATGTTGCCCGACCACTCACGCCTCGCGAGCGCGCGCTCGGCGTCGGCCGCAAGCGCAGGGACGGGCAATCCATATTCGTTCGCGAATCGCGCGAGAAAGTGCCGCGCGAGCAGCGGAACATCGTCGCGGCGGGAACGCAGCGACGGGAGCTCGATCGGCACGACATTCAGTCGATGATAGAGATCCTCGCGGAATTCCCGCCGTGCGACGGCGGACGCGAGATCCACGTGGGTGGCTGCGATCACGCGGACGTCGATCGCGATCGTGCGCGTGCCCCCGACGCGGCGGATCGACCGTTCCTCGAGCGCTCGGAGCAGCTTTCCCTGCAACACGAGCGGCAGGTGGCCGACCTCATCGAGGAAGAGCGTGCCGCCATTGGCAAGCTCGAACAATCCCGGCTTCGTGACGGTCGCGCCGGTGAAGGCGCCCTTCTCGTGGCCGAACAGCTCACTCTCCAGAAGCTGGTCGGGAATGGCCGCGCAATTGATATCCACGAATGGGGCGCCCTGCCGCGGGCCGTTGTAGTGAATGGCCCGCGCGACGAGCTCCTTGCCGGTGCCCGTCTCGCCTGTCAGCAGCACCGTCACGGAGGCGTGCGGGATGATCCGGGCGGCGCGCGCGAGCGCTGCCCGCAGCGCGGCACTCTCGCCGAGCACACCCTCGAAGCGGAACTTCGAGGCCTCACTGGCGGCGAACTCCAGACGGCGAACGTCGCGGCGCAACGCATCGGCGCGCTCGCGCAACCACGAGCCAAGGACGGAGAGGTCCTCGGGGAGCGCGAAGTACGTGGAGGCACCCGCTCTGACGAGCGCCGCAGCCAGGCGGTGATCGGGGCGCGCACCGACGGCGGCGATCTCGATCGATCCGTGGTCGCGCCCCGCCGTCTGGCGCAGCGCCGCCTCCAGCTCCTCCTCCGCCCCGCCGGCCGTGATGACACCGACCGACGCCGTTAGGCGGTCGAACCCGGCGGGGGTGTCGACGGGCGTGTACGCGAGACCGATCTGGTCAGCGAGCGTCGACCACATGGTGGAGAAGGAGTCGGAGAGTGAGAGAACGACGAGCTTGTTCAAGGGCCCGCTTCTTTACCGGTGGCGGTCGTCGTGACCATCGTGATCGTCGTCCTCGAACGCGCGGAACGAGTTGGCGATGTTCGCCGAGATGCGCGACGCGTTCGCGCTGTTGCTCGGGTCGAGCGTGCCGCCGGCACCGTCGCTGAACCAGTTCGTCAGGTCGATGGCAACGGTCACGTTCGGGCTCGAGGCGTCGACGGTGACGGGAGTCGAGAAGAGCGTCTCGATTCGCGCGTCCACTGGGCTCATGAGCACGAATGCCTTCCCGTTGTAGGTGCCTTCGACGCGCACGCTCGCATTCTTGAAATCAGGATGGGTCGTGAGAAATTCCACGGAACGGCGATTCCCACTCGACACCGGCCCGATGCGCAGCTCGAGGCCGCGGTACGTACCGGGTGGGACGCTCGCCGTGATGTTCGTCTTCGTGCTCGCGTCGAGCGGCAGATCGAGCAGGGTGGGTCCGGACTCTACTTCGGCGCAGCCATCATTGACCTCGGCGTCGTCGTCGCCCGCCTCGGCGGTACCGCTGCAACTCGCGGCGTCAGCGGGAGCGAGCTCGATGCGGCGCGCGACTACCTGCGCCTTGGTGATCACGAGTGAATTGGTGCCGGCCGCAATCGTAATGTCCGCAAGAACGCGATCGGCGACGGCTCCCTGCGCCTGCGTGGTAACCGAGACGGTGAGCGCGCGCCGCGCGCCGCTCGTGCTGGCGTCGCTGCAGGCGCTCGCGCCGACGGCTGCACAGACGATAATGATGCCTCGGCGAAGGGTGGTGGGGTGTGCGAACATGGGGAGTCTCCTTGGAGCGAATTGAGTCGGAGGGATTGCTTCTCGGAGGCTTCCTTTCGCAGTACTGGCGCCAGCGGCGTTGGCGGTGATAACTCGCTGCGCAAGTTGGAGTTGCGGACGAGGAGCACGCCATCGGCGATTCCCCGACTGGATCGATTCGTTACAAAGGGCTATCGGACCGATGCAATTTCTTCGCGAGGAGCTGGTAAGCGTGCGAGCAAACGCGTTGTTGTTCGATCTGGATGGCGTTCTTGTGGATTCCGGTGAATGCGTGCGGCGCGTGTGCACGAGCTGGGCGATCGCCCGCGGGCTGGATCCCGAGCTCGTGCTGCGGACCGGCCACGGCCGGAGAGTCCAGGAGACGATCCGCGCCGTCGCGCCGCACCTGGACCTCGACCGCGAGGTTGCCGAATTGGTGGGCATCGAGGCACGCACGACGGAGGGCGTGCATCCCGTGCCCGGTGCTGCGGAACTGGTCGCGTCGCTGCCACCTAGCGCGTGGGCCATCGTGACGTCGGGCGCGCGTGCTGTCGCGACGCTTCGCCTGCGGCACGTTGGCCTGCCGGTTCCGCAAACGCTCATCACAGCCGACGACGTCGAGGAGGGAAAGCCGCACCCGGAGGGCTACCTCGCCGCTGCGCGAGCGCTGGGCTTCGCGGCGGAGACCTGTGTCGTGGTGGAAGACGCTCCGCCGGGGATCGAGGCAGCTCGCTCCGCCGGAATGCGCTCCATTGGCATAGCCGGGACTTACCCCGCCTCGGCGCTGGTCGCCGCGACGGTAGTGTTACCCTCGCTTGGCGCACTCCGGGTCCACCCGCTACCAGCCAGCCGAGAGTTGGAGATGGACTTCGTGCTTGACATATAGGAAGGAGTGTTTGACCTTTCATCCGGATATTCGGATGCTTGGTCGCCTCCTACCTGGGTCCTCACGCTGTGTCCACCACCATTCTCGATCGCATCAGCGCGCTCGCCGACCCGACGCGCAGCAGGATCCTCCTGCTGCTCGACGGTCGTGAGCTGACGGTCGGAGAGCTGTGCGCCGTGCTCCAGCTGCCGCAGTCCACGGTGAGTCGGCACCTCAAGATTCTGAGCGACGAGGGATGGGTCGTGGCCCGCGGCGAGGGGACGAGCCGATTCTACTCGATGGTGCAGAGCCGTCTCGATCCGTCGGCGAAACGACTCTGGCACGTGGTGCGCGAGCAGGTTGGGGCGTCGGCCGGCGCCGCGCAGGATATGCGCCGCCTCGAGAGTGTGCTCGCCCAGCGCGCGGCAACGCGGCGCAGCCGCTCACAGGTCTTCTTCTCCACCGCGCATGAAAGCTGGGACGAGATGCGCGCCGAGATGATTGGCCGACGCACGGACCTGCTCGCGCTGCTCGATCTTCTCGACGAGCGGTGGGTCATCGGTGATCTCGGCTGCGGTACCGGCCACGTCAGCGAGCTGCTCGCGCCGTGCGTCGGCCGCGTGATCGCCGTCGACGAGTCGGGTCCGATGCTCTCCGCCGCGCGGGAGCGACTGAAGAAACGGTCCAACGTCGAGCTCCGGGCGGGCACCGTCGAGGACCTTCCAATCGAGAACGGCGAGCTCGATGTGGCTCTTCTCTTTCTCGTCGCGCATTTCATCGCCGACCCGCCGGCGTTGATGCGCGAAGTTCAACGTGTGCTCAAACCAGGCGGGAAGCTCCTCCTCGTCGACTTCATGATTCACGAGCGTTCCGATTACGCGATCCAGCTCGGCCACGTCTGGCAGGGGTTCGACGACGCTCAGATCATCGACTGGCTGGAGGGGGCGGGCTTCACTGGTGCGCGCTGCCGCGCGCTGCCTGCTGATCCCGCGGCGAAGGGGCCGTCGCTCTTCGCGGCGACGGCACGCAAGAAGACACGTAAGGCTGATCGTTAGGCATCACATTCACCAGAGCGAACAATGGCTACGGCACAACTCACCGAACGCAAGCAGACCACATCCGACACCGCCGATCGTCCCGGGTACAAAGTTCGCGATCTCTCGCTCGCCGAATTCGGCCGCAAGGAGATTCGCCTCGCCGAGCAGGAGATGCCCGGCCTCATGGCAATCCGCGCCGAGTACAAGGGCAAGAATCCGCTCGCGGGCGCCAAGGTCATGGGCTCGCTCCACATGACGGTTCAGACGGCGGTCCTCATCGAGACGCTCGTGGACCTCGGCGCAGATGTGCGGTGGGTGTCGTGCAACATCTTCTCGACACAGGATCACGCGGCGGCGGCGGTCGTCGTCGGGCGCAACGGTACCGTTGAGAAACCTAACGGGACGCCGGTGTTCGCCTGGAAGGGCGAGACACTCGAGGAGTACTGGTGGTGCACGGAGCAGGCGTTGATGTGGCCCGACGGCTCGGGACCGAACATGCTCCTCGATGATGGCGGCGACGCGACGCTGCTCGTTCACAAAGGCGCGGAGTTCGAGAAGGCGGGCCGAATTCCCGATTTCGATCCGGAGAACGATCCCGAGGAGTGGGGCGTCATTCTCGACTTGATCCGCCAGGAGGCGAGTCGCAATCCCGGCCGCTGGACGAAGGTCGCCGCCGCGATCAAGGGCGTAACGGAAGAGACGACCACCGGTGTGCATCGGCTGTACGAGATGATGAAAGCGGGAACGCTGCTCTTCCCCGCCATCAACGTCAACGACTCGGTAACGAAGTCGAAGTTCGACAACATCTATGGCTGCCGACACTCGGTGATCGACGGCCTCAATCGCGCGACGGACGTCATGATCGCCGGCAAGCTCGCTGTCGTCTGCGGCTACGGCGAGGTCGGCAAGGGATGCGCGGAAGCGTTGCGAGGTCAGGGCGCGCGCGTGGTCATTACCGAGATCGATCCGATCTGCGCGCTCCAGGCGTGCATGGCCGGCTATCAGGTCGTCACGCTGGACGATGTCGTCTCCACGGCGGACATCTTCATCACCGCGACGGGCAACAAGGACATCATCACCGCGCAGCACATGTCGCGGATGAAGGACAAGGCCATCGTCGGCAACATCGGCCACTTCGATAACGAGATCGATATGGCCGGGCTGAAGAAGGTGAAGGGCATGAAGCGGATCAACATCAAGCCGCAGTACGACGAGTACGCCTTCCCCGACGGACACAGTGTGATGATCCTCGCCGAGGGCCGCCTCATGAACCTCGGCTGCGCCACGGGCCATCCGAGCTTCGTGATGTCGTCGAGCTTCACGAATCAGGTGATGGCGCAGATCGAGGTGTTCACGAACCCCGGGAAGTACGAGAAGAAGGTGTACGTCCTCCCGAAGCATCTCGACGAGAAGGTCGCGCGGCTGCACCTGGACAAGCTCGGAGCAAAGCTCACCACCCTAACGAGCGACCAGGCGTCGTACATCGGCGTGCCGATGCAGGGACCGTACAAGCCGGAGCACTACCGGTACTAACGGCGGCTATCAGTCCATAGTCCCTGGGAGCTATCAGTCCATAGTCCATAGTTATCAGGGGATTCGGAACGAAGCGTTTGATCGATGGATGTCATTCCGAGCGTAGGCAGTAATCTCCACCTCATCCCATCAACGCTTCGTTCCTTGCTACCTGATAACTATGGACTGATAACCATGGACTGCAGTTAGTTAGGTCTTGAGTCCAACGACCAGCGTCTCCAATCGGCTCGCGTTCGTGGCGAGCTGCTGAGCGGTGGCGGCGACCTGCTCGGCGGTGGCGGCGGTTTCCTCGGCAGCGGCAGCGGCCTGTTGGCTGCTCGACGCTTGTGTCTCGGCCTGCGCCCCGGCCGCCGTTAGGCTGGCAACGAGCTGCGCGACCGCCTCGGCGTGCGACGCCGCCGCCGCGCTGACGGACGAGGCGACCTGATTCACGCCCGATACCGCGTCATCCACCGCTCCGAGCGCGGCGACGGCCGAGCGAGACACCGAGCCAACATCCCCGAGCTCGTGAATTCCCTGTGAGAACGCTTTCGCGGTGCCGGCAATGCGCGAGCGCATCGCGATCACGATGCCATTCACCTCGTCCGCGGCCCGGCCGCTCTCTTCGGCGAGCTTTCTCACCTCTTCAGCGACCACGGCGAAGCCGCGTCCATGCTCGCCGGCGCGCGCGGCCTCGATCGCGGCATTCAGCGCGAGGAGATTCGTCTGATCGGCGACGGCCTGAATAGCGCTCGTGAAGCGAACGACCTCGGCGAAGGCGAGCTCCAAGCCGTTCACTTCGCCCTTCGAGCCATCGATCACGAGCTTTGCGCGGTCGAGCACCTCCAGCGCGTGGAGAATGCCGGCGCGGGTCTTCAGCGACGTGGACCGGATGGACTCGCCGAGCTCCCGAGAGCGCGCGGCGACATCATTGAGCGAGTGCGCCGAGGTGCCGACGTCACCGAGCACGTTCTCCGACGCCACGAGGTGGCGGCGCTGGGTCTCCGCTTCACGAGCGACGCCCGCCATCGCGCTGCTGATCTCGCCGGTCGACGACGCCGCCTGTTCGGCCGCAGAGTTCAGCGACTCGGCGGCGCGCGCGATCTCGCCCGCTTCGCGCTGGATGTCGTCGACGACGCGGCGCAGCCGTTCGGCCATCCGGCTGAACGTCGTCGCGAGGACCCGATATTCCTCATCGAGGCCGGCCACGGGCACGCTGACGCGGAGATCGCCCTCGCCGAGGGCCGCCGCGGCCATCGTCAGTCGATCGAGCGGGAGCGCGATCGCGCGCCAGGTCCAGATCCCGAACACCACGGCCGCGGCGAAGCCGAGTATGAGCACGCCAAAGAGGACCGTTCGGCGCGCCGTCATCGCCCGCCGGATGCTCGTCAGTGACTCGGCCGCGCGCTCGTCCTGCACGGTCGTGAGGTGGCGTGCTTCGGCGAAGAGCGAGTCGAGCATGGCCGTGGCGAGAATCGACTGGCGCGCCGCCGCCGCCGGATTACCGACGTCACGGTACGCGCGCGCGACATTGAAGTGAACCTCGAGCCGCCCCTGCATCGCGCCGAGCTGCTCGAGGGCGCGGCGGTCGTCGATGTCGAGACCGTCGGAGCGGAGCAGCGCGCGGCGCAGCGAATCGGCGGCGACGCTCAGACTCTCCGCCTGTGCCACACGCTCGGGCCGGCTGTCGAGGATCGTCGATTGCGCCGTGGCGACATAGCGAAGGGTGAGGTCATAGCCCTCGAAGAGCAGCGTCGAGATCTTGCTCGCCGCGCTCACCGCGCTGCCCATGTCGCGATAGAGCCGCTGAATTGCGAAGATACTCAACATGCCGGACGCGAGGAGTGCCGCGAGCGGTGCCGAGAAGCCGACGAGGAGTCGGCCGCGAATGGTGCGGAGCCGCCATCGTCGCACGGCAAAGGCGACGCGGTGGAGTCCCGTCTGCTCGCGCCCCCAGATCGGACGCAGGTTGAGACGGCTCATGGCTCGATCCGGCCGACGAGCACGGGCTTTCCAACCGCATCGCCATTCTCATCGAAGCGGATGATGCCGGTGATGCCACGCATTGGTGGCGTGCTCGAGCCCACCGCGGCAATCCAGTCGCGAACGCGCCGCCGATCGTCGCCAACCGCGAGGGCCGCGCGACCGATGAGCATGGCGGCGTCGTACGAGAGCGCGGCCTGGGGTGGCGGCGCCTGACCGAAGCGTCGCGTGTATTCCGCAGCAAAATGCTTGGCCTCGGGGTCGGCTGGCCGATGCGCGTCGTAGAAAGCAGTGAAGCGGACGCCCCGAAAGAGCTCACGGTCGTCCGGTGGAGGCGGCGGGGCGGCCGGTGCTCGCCTGCCGCGTCGCTTGGGCGCGGGCGTGGGCGGTGTGGCCTTCACACCGTCGAGAATGCTCGCGACGTCGTCGCTGCCAAGGATGACGGGATGCGCCGACTCGTTATGCAGCGCGCGCACGAGATCGGCCGCATCGACGCCGCCGCCCGCGAAGATGACGGCAGGAACGCCACTGCGCGCGATGCGTGCCGCGTATGCCTCGTACTCCGTGATGCCCGCCAGGTACGGATCACGCTCGGCAACACCGACGCGCTCGAACGCGAGCTCGGGCGCGATCGTACGGGTGAAGCCGCGCCCGAAGAGATCGTTGCGATAGACGATCGCGACTCGATCGAGATGGAGCGAATCGGCGGCGAACCGCGCGAGCGCGCGCGCTGCATCGTCGTCGGTTGGACAGACGCGGAAGATCCACCGGCTCGCGCGCGTCACCTGCGGATTGGTCGCTGTCGGGGTCACCGCGACGACCGCGTGCTTGCCATTGTTCGCGAGGTCGCCATAGACCGGCGCGGTCTCGAGCGTCTGCGCGCTTCCCGTGTGGCCGACGACTCCGATCACCGCGGGATCGTCGCGAAAGCGCGCCGCGACGGCGACCTGGCTCGTCTGCGTGAGCAGCGGCACCCGCATTCCGAACGGTCTCGCGGTGTGCGGACGCTCCGCGTTCAGCTTCTGGAGCGCGAGCTCGACGCCGTGGAAATAGGCGGGGCTGGACCGCGTCGCCGCCACGGCGATGTAGAGGGTGTCACTGTCCGCGCTCGTGCGCGCGCTCGCACGCGAGCACGACGTCGTTGCGGCGCCTGTAACGGCTGCGACTACGAGTGCTGTGATGAGCCGGCAAACGGTCATGGCCTCTATGGACGGACACGATGACCGCTTCGCAACGAGATAACGGCAGTTATCTGCTATCAGTCCATAGTTATCAGGGAGTTCGGATTGTCATCCTGAGGAGCGAAGCGACGAAGGATCTACCCTCCGTGGGAGAGGAGCAGGAGCGCGCGCGAGCAGCGCGCGCGACTCCACATAGAACAGGATCTACGGCGCTTCGCGCCGTAGATCCTTCGCTTCGCTCAGGATGACAACCCGCAAAAACGTTTCGTTCCCTGCTCCCTGATAACTATGGACTGATAACTGATAGCTGCCCCTAAGGCGTTACCTTCGGATTCACTCCCGTATTCGCTGCCGTGAACGCCCATTCGTCCGCCAGCTCGGCGATGCGCTTGTCCGTGGGGCGGTAGCCGTGCGATCCCTGCGTCTCGACGCGAATCACTACGGGCTTCGCGCATCCCTGCGCGGCCTGCATCGCGGAGGCGAACTTGAACGAGTGGCTCGGCACCACGCGATCGTCGTGATCGGCCGTCGTGATGAGCGTCGCCGGGTAGCACGTGCCGGGCTTCACGTTATGCACCGGTGAGTACTTCACCAGATACTGGAACGCGGTGGAGTCGTCCGCCGAGCCATATTCCGTCGCCCACGCGCCGCCACCGGTGAACTTGTGGTAGCGGAGCATGTCCATGACTCCGACCGCGGGGAGCGCGACCGCGAAGAGCTCGGGCCGCTGCTCCTCCACCGCGCCGACGAGCAGTCCACCATTCGAGCCCCCCATGATGCCGAGCTTCGACGGTGACGTGTACCGCTCGTTGACGAGATATTCCGCCGCGGCGATGAAATCATCGAAGACGTTCTGCTTTCGCTCGAACATCCCCGCCTTGTGCCATGCCTCGCCGTACTCGCTGCCGCCGCGCATGCTCGCCGTCGCCCAGATGCCGCCCTGCTCCAGCCAGGCGAGAACGTCGGGGCGAAAGCTCGGCGTCGTGCTGATGTTGAAGCCGCCGTAGCCGTAGAGCATCGCCGGATTATTCCCGTCGAGCGCGAGCCCCTTCTTCATCGTCACGAAGAGCGGCACGCGAGTTCCGTCTTTAGAAGTTGCGAACAGCGCCCGGGTCTCGTACTGGGTCGCGTCGAAGCTCAGCTTCGGTGCCTCGAACGGCGTGCTCTTCTTCGTCGCGGGGTCGTAGCGGAACGCTGTGGTTGGATAGAGCGGTGACGTGAACGCGTAGAAGATCTCGGGGGTGTCCTCCCGCGTCGAAAGCCCCTGGAGCGATCCGACGCCCGGCAGAGGCAGATCGCCGATGAGCTTCCCGTCGAGACCATAGAGCTGGACGCGCGCCTTCACGTCCTCGAGATAGTTCGCGGCGATGCCGCCCTTGTACATCGCGATCTGATCGATCGCGCTCATCTGCTCCGGAATGACGGTGCGCCACTGCTCCGGCGCGGCGACGTCGAACGCGACGACCTTGCTCCGCGCGGCGTCGCGGTCAGTGAGCATGTAGATCGTCGAGCCGACATTGCCGATCGGTGAGTACGACGCATCGCCCTTGTCGAAGAGCGGACGGATCGCCGCGTCGACTTTCGGCTGTTTGGGGTCGCCGAGATCGGCAACGTAGAGTCGAGTCTGATTCTCCGTTCCGCGATTCACGGACACGTACAGGAAACGCCCATCCTCGCTGACACCGGCATAGACGAACCAGTCGGGATGATCCGGGCGCTCGTAGATCAACCGGTCCTGCGACTGCGGCGTGCCGACGACGTGGTAATAGATCTTCTCGTCGCGGATGGCGTTCTGTAGTTGCTTGCCCGCTTCCGGCTCCGGAAATCGTGCGTAGTAGAAGCCGCGGCCATCCTTCGTCCAGCTCATGCCGCCGCCTTTGAGCCACCTAACGGTGTCGCTCAGTTGCTTGCCCGACTCGAGCTCGCGAACGAGGAGCGTCCGCCAGTCGGCGCCGCCTTCGGAGATTCCATAGGCGAGATACCGGCCGTCGGGCGACGGCGAGAAGCCCGCGAGCGCGATCGAGCCGTCGGGCGACAGCGTATTCGGATCGAGCACCAGCTTCGGGGCGGCGCCTAACGACTGTCGGCTATAGAAGGAGCTCTGGCGCTGCAGACCGCTGTTCCGCGCGTAATAGAGCTTTCCCCCCTCACGGAACGGCAGCGACACCTTCGGATAGTTCCACAGCTCCGTGATGCGGTTCTTGAAGAACGCCCGCATGCCGAGCTGCGAGAAGTACTGCTCGGTGACCGCGTTCTCCTGCTTCACCCACTCCGCCAGCTCGGGCGAGTTGAGGTCTTCCATCCACCGATACGGATCGGCGACCTTCGTTCCGAAAAAATCGTCGACCTGCTCGACCTTCTTCGTCTCGGGATAAGCGGGCCGCTGGCCCTGCTGTACCTGAGCGCCCGACGGCATTGCCAGCACTGCAACGATGCCGGCGGCGATCAGGGCATGCGATGGACGGTCTAGTCTCACGAGAGCTCCTGTTTGTCCTCGCCCGAGTCTACGACATGGAGCGCCGCGCTTCCAGCGCACAGTGACGGCCCGGAGCGAGGTACGCCGACGCGGTCCGACCGTTAGACAGCGGAGTGGCCGGAAACGCTCGCGGCTGAGGCGACCTCTGGCTAACATCCGGCGCCTACCTCACGAGTGACGCATGCGCATCCGGTGCACCGCCTCCGCCAGCTTTTTCCTTTCGCTTCCATTCCTCTCGAGTGCCGCGCAGGCACGCTCGGCTACGGATCCGATTCGCGATCTCGACGCGTATGCCGCGAAGGCCGTCGCCGA
Organism: Gemmatimonas sp.; assembly: GCA_021154325.1. Lineage (GTDB taxonomy): Bacteria > Gemmatimonadota > Gemmatimonadetes > Gemmatimonadales > Gemmatimonadaceae > AG2. Next base: position 20,351 of record JAJKIR010000001.1, on the reverse strand, counting down.
GTGGAGGGTGCCCGGGCTCGCGATCGCCGTCGTGAAAGACGGCCGCATCGTGTTCGCGAAAGGCTACGGGGTGCGCGAGGCCGGAAAGGTCGCGCCCGTCGATACACAAACACTCTTCGCCATCGGTTCGACGACCAAGGCGATGACGGCAGCCTCGATCGGCATGCTCGTCGATGAAGGAAAGCTTCGCTGGGACGATCGCGTGACGAAGATCCTGCCGAGCTTCCAGCTCGCCGACCCGTACGTCACGCGCGAGATCACCATTCGCGACCTGCTCACCCACCGTGCTGGCCTCGGCAACGCCGACGTGCTCTGGTATCGAACCGACAACTCCCCTGAAGAAGTGGTCCGTCGTGTTCGTTTCGCGGATCCCGCGTATTCCCTGCGCTCGAGCTTCATCTATCAGAACGTGATGTATGCCGTCGCCGGCCAAGTCGTCGCCGCGGCCAGTGGAATGCCCTGGGAGCAGTTCGTCCGCACGAGAATCTTTGGCCCGGTCGGCATGCCGAATACGGTGCCGCTGCTCGATTCCGCGCGTCGCCGGTCGAACGTCGCCTCGCCGCACTATCGTCTTGGCGACACGATCCGTGTCGTCACGAACGCGAGCGTCGACGCGGTGGCGCCCGCCGGCGCGGTGTGGGCGAGCGTCGCCGACATGGCGCGCTGGACGCGCTTCGTGCTCGACAGCGCGCGAGTCGATGGCCGGCGGCTGCTCAAACCGGAGAGCTACGCCGAGTGGCTCAAGCCTGAAACGATGGTCACGCCGGAGGAGTTCTACCCGACGGCGCGCCTAACGAAGCCGCATTGGAGGACGTACGCCTTCGGCTGGTTCCAGGAGGACTACAGTGGCCGGATGGTCGACTTCCATACCGGCAGCATCGATGGCATGGTCGCGATCATCGGACTCATTCCGGACGAGCGACTCGGCGTGTATGTGCTTGCGAATCTCGATCACGCCGAGGTGAGACACGCGCTGATGTATCGCGTCTTCGACGCCTATCTCGGCAACCCACCGCGCGACTGGAGCGCCGATCTGCTCAGGCTGTACGGCGGCATGCGAGCCGCAGCCGATTCGGCACGCAGTCGCGCCGAAGCCCGTCGCATCCCGAACACGCGTCCGTCGCTGCCGCTCGATCAGTACGCGGGCACCTACGCCGATTCGCTCGTCGGCGAGGTGACCGTCACACTCGACAAGGGCAAGCTGCGCCTCCGCGCCAGCTCGACGCACGCCGGCACGCTCGAGCACTGGGAGTACGACACCTTCCGCCTGCGTTGGGACAACACGTGGGAGGGATCCGACTACGCGACGTTCACCATCGGGCGTGACGGATCGCCGAGCCGGCTCGATCTCGAGGGCGCGATGCTGCGGCGGGTGGATCGTCAACGGGCCAGCGCGCAGCGCTGACAAACGACCCTCGTGGCGGCGCGATTGCCCGCGCCGCCGCGCAACAACCTGGTCAGGTCGTCCCTCCCAGACGCGACATCTCGTCTCGCGGTTCGCATTGCCTAACGTGACAGCAGTCACGAGCGGCAGTCGGCTGTCCGCGTTCGTGTGTCTCGATCGTCCTTGAAGCGAGTCGTACGTGCACCACGCATCGGGTGCACGCTTCAAGGTGAGCATGCGATGACGCATCCGATACAGACAACCGTCGGCTTTCGGGACACGGAGCCCTTTCGCTTCGAGTGTGCGACCTGCGGCGCGACACACGAGGGCATCCCGAGCTTCGGCTGGGACTTTCCCGCGCAATGCCTCGCGATCCCCGACGGCGAGCGGGTGCGGCGCGTCGTGCTCTCGGACGACGCGTGCGTCATCGACGACGAGTGGTTCTTCATCCGCGGATGTCTCGAGATCCCCGTGCGCGGCTATCGCGAGCCGCTCAACTACGGTGTGTGGCTCTCGCTCAGCCGCGACAGCTTCACGCGCTATTCGTCGACCTTCGACGACGTCAATCGACGGAGCGGCGCGAGCTACTTCGGCTGGCTCTGCAGCGCGATTCCGGGTTACCCGGATACACAACTACTCAAGACGTCCGTGCACGTGCGGCCCTGGCCGACGCGTCCACTCGTCCAGCTGGACGCGACCGACCACCCGCTCGCGATCGAGCAACGGGAAGGAGTGAATCCGTGGCGCGTGCAGCAGATCGTCGAGCGCATCTTGCATCCGCGGCATCGCTGAGACGCATGTGCCGTCGAGGCCGCCAGAATCGTCTGTTGCGTGGTATCGCGGACTTCAATGAGCCCTCACGGAAACTCCCCGCCCAACAACGAGCCGTTGCAGTTCGACGTCGCGGAATCCTCGACGCCGAGCGACGCTTCGCGTCAGGCACACTGCCGTGGCTGCGGGCAGCCGATCCGGGATACCTATTATGAGGTGAACGGCGCGCTCTGCTGCGCGGCATGTCGCGCCGGCATCGAGCGCCCTCGGGGCACTCGGTTGCGGCGCGTGCTGCAGGCTGCGGCACTGGGTACGCTCGCCGCCGTTGGCGGATCGTTGCTCTACTTCGCCGTTGCGGCTATCACGGGACGCGAGTTCGGGCTTGTCGCGATCGCCGTGGGCTTCATGGTGGGAACGGCAGTGAGAAAGGGTTCGGGCGGCCGCGGCGGCTGGGCATACCAGACGCTCGCCATCACGCTCACCTATCTCGCCATCGTTTCGACGTACGTGCCGCTCGTCGTGAAGGAGTTCCAGAAAGAGGGCTCGAGAAGCTCCGCCCGCGCGCACGCGGCCACGCCGATTCCGATGGACACGATCACCATATCGGCCCGCGGAACCTCGACTGCAGACTCCAGCGCGACGGCGCGACGCTCCGAGGCTGCGCCCGTAATGCAGGCAGGCACGCCACGGTCCGCGCCGCGTGCGGATTCGACGCATCTCGGTCCTGGTACGGTACTGGTGGGCATCGGTGCGCTCGTGCTGCTGGCCGCGATCGTCCCCATCGCAGCGGGGTTCTCGAATCTCATCGGCCTGCTCATCATCGGCATCGCCGTCTTCGAGGCGTGGAAGCTGAACCGCCGCGTGCGGCTCACCATCGCCGGGCCGTATCGGGTCGCTGCCGGACCTTCGGGCGCGATTGGCTGAACCGGCGCTCGCGCACGCGTCGAGCGACTCGAGCGCGTGCAATCGCTGCGGAACGGAGCTCGCCCCAACGCTCCTCGCCTGTCCGTCCTGTCACGCGCTGATCCACGCCGATCGATTGCGCGCGCTCGTCGCTTCCGCGGAGGAGCGAGAGGCAGTGCGCGATGCCGCGGGTGCCGCCGCGCGCTGGCGTGAGGCGCTCGAGCTCCTCCCCCGCCACACCAGGCAGTACGAGACCATCCTCGCGCGGCTGACGGAGCTCGGCGACAGCGCCGGCAAGAGCGAACGCCAGGCGGAGGTCGAGCGCGTACGCGCGCGCTACGGGAAGCACGGAGCCGTCGTCAGCGCGATCGCCGTCTTTCTCCTCAAGTTCAAGTTCGTGATGGTGCTCCTTCTCACGAAGGGGAAGCTGCTGCTCCTCGGCCTCACCAAGTTGAGTACTCTCTCATCGATGGCGCTGTTCTTCGGCTTCGACGCGAGATTCCTCGGATGGCCGCTCGCGCTCGGCCTCGTGTTGTCGATCTACGTGCACGAGATGGGTCACGTCGCCGCCAATCGGCGGCACGGAATCAAGACGACCGCGCCGATGTTCATCCCCGGCTTGGGCGCTTTGATAGTTGCTCAACAGTCCTTTCACAGCGACTGGGTGGAGGCGGACATCGGCCTGGCCGGACCGCTCTGGGGGCTCGGCGCCGCCATCGTGGAGTACGCGGTGTACTGGGTGACCGGCAACCCATTCTGGGCCACGCTCACGCAGTGGTGCGCGTTGATCAACCTCTTCAATCTCACCCCGGTCTGGCAGCTCGACGGCGCACACGCGTTCAAGGCGATGTCCCGCGCGCACCGGCTGGCGGCCACGGCGGCGCTGCTCGTTGCCGTCGTGCTCTCCGGTCAGCGCATGCTCTGGCTGCCAGTGCTCGGTGCAGGCTGGGCCGTATTCACCATGAGGCCCACGTCGCGTGCCGATCTGCGCGCCGTGGGGTATTATGTGGCACTCACCGGGGCGCTATCTCTCCTAGCCGCGCTCTGTCGTGCGCCCATCTGAGCGCACTGCATCGACAGGAGTACACGATGCCCATCTACGAGCTCGTCGACCGACTCTTCATTCCTCTGGCGCTGGCCATCGTGCTGCTGCTCGGCACCGCGGCCTATCTCGTCAGGCGCTCGCAGAAGATCGACGCGTGGCCGCTGCGCAGCGACGACGACATCCGCGGCCAGGCTGCCGCGCGCGCGGCGGTCGCGGAAGCGCGACGTATCCTCGGCCGCGCCGCGTGGCGCGCCCTGCTCCTTGTGTCGCTCCTTTTCGCCGGCGTCAGACTTCTCAACGACCTCGCGGCCGCGCTCCGGAGCTGAACACTCGTCAGGCACGCGGCTTAGCGCGCACTTACGCCGCTCGATCCCGCGACGACCGCAGGCGGCGTCGAGAGCGGGCACGGCGAGTTTCTTGCCTCACCCGAATCGAAACGAGATTCGCGGAGAGTTGAGCGATGCGCTGGACCCCAGGGGGAAAAAGCTCGAACATCGAAGATCGACGCGGTCAGGGCGGTGGATTCATGCCCGGTGGTCGGGCAGGCATGGGAATCGGCGGTGCGGTCGTCATGCTCGTTCTGAGCTTGATATTCGGTCGCGATTTTGTGACCGGGGGCACAACGCCAGGAGCTGACAACGCCGCACCGGCGGTCGCGAATGGCGAAGTCGCGAGCTCGCCCGCAGAAGAGCGCCTCGTGCAGTTCGTGTCGTTCGTTCTCGACGACGTTCAGAATACCTGGCGCTCGATCCTCGCCGAACGACACGTGCCGTACGAGGATGCGAAGCTCGTCCTCTTCCGCGACATGACGCAATCGGGCTGCGGCAACGCCCAGTCGACCATGGGACCGTTCTACTGCCCGCTCGACGAAAAGGCGTACATCGACCTCGGCTTCTACGACGAGCTGCAACGTCGTTTCGGCGCGCCGGGTGATTTCGCACAGGCGTACGTGCTCGCGCACGAGCTCGGCCATCATGTTCAGCATCTGCTCGGAATCGATGCCCAGGCACGGCGACTCCAGCGGAGCGAGCCCGGCTCCGCGAATGCCGTCTCTGTGCGCCTGGAGCTTCAGGCCGACTGTTTTGCCGGAATCTGGGGCCACAGCACGGAGCAACGACGCTTGCTGCAGCAGGGCGATGTCGAGGAGGGGCTCAACGCAGCAGCCGCCGTGGGCGACGACCGCTTGCAGCGCGCGGCGACGGGCCACGTGAACGCGGAGACGTTCACGCATGGATCCGCGGCGCAGCGTAGCGCGTGGTTCAAGCGCGGCCTCACGACTGGTCAGATCGAGGCCTGCGACACGTTCGGCGATCGAGGGCCCTGACCAGGCCTGGGACGAACCGGCGACAGCGACACATTGCGCGTCGCTGTCGCCCTCACAATACTGGTTCGTCCTGAAGATGAACTGGAGGCGCGCATGAGCGCTCGACGCATCGTCGGCTGCGCCATTGTTTTCGCCGCCGCCTTGCCGGCGATGGCAACCGCGCAGCTCGCGCGGCTGCGTGGTCGCGTCTTCGATAGCGTGGCCGCGCTCCCCCTCGTCGGGGCACGCGTCGAGTTCGTGAACGCGGACGATCGGGCCCGCGTGATCTTCAGCGCGACCTCCGATTCGTTAGGCAGGTTCGTCGTCGACAGCGTCGCCCGCGGCCGGTACATCGCCGGCTTCCTCCATCCGATGCTCGACTCGCTCGGCCTCGCCTTCACGCAGCGCCAGCTCACCGTCAACGCTGACGGTGACGTTCGGGTCGATCTCGCCGTGCCCGCGCCCGAACGGATCCAGAGCGCGCTCTGCGGCCGCGGCAGCGAGAAGGACACGACGGGTGTCATCCTCGGCTATGTCCTCAACGCGCACGGCTTCGCCGCGATCGACAGCGCGACGGTCATCGCGCAGTGGGCGGAGATCAGCCTCGGCCAGAGCGGGATGTCGCGACGGCTCCTCTATCGCGCCACGCGCACCGACACCGAAGGCTGGTTTGCGCTCTGTGGCGTTCCCGCCGCGACATCGGTCGTCGTTCGTGCCGTCACCGGCACGGACACGAGCGGCGCGATCGAGATCGACATTCCGAAGACACGTATCGCCCGCCGCGTTCTCTACGTCGACCATCCGGTCAGGGCCGACACGACCGTCGCGAAATCCGATACCGTCGCTGCCATCGTGATCGCCCGGGACACCGTTCCCTCGAAGCTCATGCACGGCACCGTGAGCGGCTGGGTGCGCACGGAGGACGGCGTGCCGATTCAGGGCGCCCGCGTTCGGCTCTTCGGCAGCGACGTCGTCACCGAAACCAATAACGAGGGTGAGTTCGAGCTCACCGGCGTTCCCGGCGGTACGCAAACGCTCATGACGCGCGCGCTCGGCTTCGTGCCGGACGAGCGCGCGGTCGATCTCACCGATCGAAACATCCCGGTCGTCGTTGGGCTCCTCGCCATCCGGCGCTTTCTCGACACCGTGCACGTGAAGGCCAACCGCTCGAGTTTCATGAGCGCGGTCGGTTTCGACGCCCGCAAAAAGGGCGGCGCCGGCCGATTCTTCACCGACAAGGATGTCGAGCGGCTACACCCGGCGGAGATCAGCGATCTGCTCCGCCACGCGCCGACGCTCGAGCTCAGCACGGACAACGCGCATAACGTCAGGATCCGGATGCGCGGCGATACTGGGCCTTGCACGCCGGCAATCTTCCTCGACGGCAAGCAGCTCGTCTACTGGACGCTCGCGGACCTCAATAGCCTCGTCCAACCCGACGAGCTGGTGGGCATGGAGGTGTACACGCCGTCGATGACCCCCGCCGAATTCCGCACCAAGGTGGGATGCGGCACGATCGTCGTCTGGACGCGCACGCCCGAGCGCATCGGCCGCAAGGGTTGACCGCGCCGAATCGTCAGGCGGCGGCCGGCCGGCGCCAGAAGGCGTACACGGGAACGCCGGCCAGGAGAATGAGCACGCCGATGCCTGCCGACCGCGGATTGCGCGCCACCGTGTTGAGCGCCAGCGCCCAGAACGCGGCGACGAACACCAGCGTCGTCCACGGATGGCCCGGCATGCGGAAGCCATTCCCCGCCCCGCGTGGATCGCGCCGGCGCAGCACGAGGAGCGCCGCCCCGGTCAAACCGAAGAAGACCGCGTCGAGGGCCACGACGTAGTTGAGAATCTGCTCATAGTGACCCGAGAGCGCGATCACCGACGCCCATACTCCCTGTACCGCGATCGCCACGACCGGGGCCCGCGACCGTGCGCTCACGTGGGCCACGCTCCGGAAGAACACGCGGTCGCGAGCCATCGCGAAGTAGACGCGGGGCGCCGTCAACATCCCCTGACTCAGAAAGCCGACCGTTGACACCGCGATCCCCGCCGCGATCAGGCGCGCTCCAGGCGCGCCGAGCACGCGGCGCATCACCTCCGACGCGGGTGTCGTCGTCGCGGCGAGCCCGCTCGCGCCAAGCACGTGCAGACAGACGACGTTGACCGCGACGTAGAGCACGACGACGCCGATCACTCCGATGAGGAGCGCACGCGGGAGATCGCGGCGCGGCGCACGCATCTCCCCGCTCACGAACGAGGCGGTCTGCCATCCACCGTAGGCGAACAGCACTGGCACCATCGCCGCTGCCAGCCCGACGAGCGGTGCACCCGCATCAGTGGTCGCGGTGCCCGCTGACGCCGGCGGTGCCGAAGCGCCCACGAGCACCAGCACCACAACGGCGACGATCTTGAGCACCATTAACGCGCTCTGCACGTTGCTCCCCGCACGAACGCCGAGGCAGTTGATCGCCGTGAGGATGAGCAGCGTCGCCACCGCGATCGTCGCCGTCGTTAGGCCGGAGCCCGTCAGCTCGCGGAAGTAGCCGGCGAAAGTCATCGCGACCGCGGCCATACCACCCGTCTGCGTGACGAGCAGCAGCGTCCAGCCATAGAGAAACGCCACCATCGGATGGAACGCGTCGCGAATGTACGCGTACTGCCCGCCGACGTCGGGCTTGCGATCCGCCAGCTCCGCGTAGACGAACGCGCCGGCGAGCGCGATCGCGCCGCCGGCGAGCCACGGGATGAGAATGAGCGTGGGAGTGTGAACCGCGCGCGCGACGACCGACGGGTTGATGAAGATCCCGGCGCCGATGATCCCGCCCATCACGATCATCGTCGCGTCGAATAACCCCAGCCGTCGCGCGAGTGAGCTCGGCTCGTCGGTCTCGTGTGTCGGCATCGGATGACGATACCTCATTTCGTCATCTTCGGTGAGCCGACGCCGGTGCGCTCGAGCTAGGCCGGAGCTGCCGCCGGCTGCGCGAAGACCACGACGTATCCGCCCGGATCCCGCACCACGACCTCGTCCATGCCGTAGAATGTCTTCCGCCGCGGGATGACGTGCGCCACCCCATCTAGCGACTGCTCCACCGCGTCAATGTCGGCGACCTCGATGAACAGGCCCATCGCCGGCATCGCGCCCGCCGTGCCGCTCGCCATCGGCGGAATGTCCTTCGCCACGCTCGCCCGCGACTGATACATGATCTCGACGCCGTCCTTTGCGAGGATCACGAACCCGAGCGCTGACCCATCGGGCACCTCGACGACTTTCGCGAAGCCGAGTCGATCGACCCAGAACGAGAGACAGGGCTCGATCGCCTCGACCGTGAGCAGTGGGCTCAATTTCCGCATCTCACTACGTGCCATAACGCGCGTGCTCCTGTTGGTGTGAGGCCTGGAGTATCGAGCCGCGGCGCATTGGTGTCTTGGAGAAATGGAATCGCCGCGCCAAAAGTCAGGCGGAGCCGAGCCACTCCGTTGGCGTGCGTCCCGTTATCTCGCGGACTTCGCCCGCCAGATGCGCCTGGTCGTAATAGCCGGCGTCGAGCGCGAGCGCGGCCCAATCCAGCCGCGACGCGACGCGCGCTTTCGCGAGCACTCTGCGAACCCGCGCCACGCGCGCGAACATCTTCGGCGGTACGCCAACGTGTCGCGCGAACGCGCGGGCCAGATGCTGCCGGGTGACGCCGAGCGCGGGCGCGAGCGCCGCGATGGAGAGATTGCCGCCGGCACGAAGGATGGCACGCACCGCCGCGTCCACCGTGCGATCACCGGGCTCGGCCCCCTGGGTGCGTCCCAGTCGGGCCAGGAGCAGCCGCTCGAATTCGCCGCGCCAGCCGCCGAGCGCAGTTAGTTGAGTGGCTACTGAACTCCGGTCGCGAGAGCGCCAGATGTCGTCTACCGCAACGCGCAAATCGGTGATCTCGGCCGCCGGTACGCCGAGAAATGGCAACGCCCTACCCGGCCAGAATCGCACGCCTACGTATGCCGCCGCTTCCGTCGCTTCGACTGACAGCGGCCGCGTCATCGTTCCCACGGCGAATGCAGACGCCGGACCGTCAGAGGCCGCGAGCGAGTCGTAGGTGAATAGCAGGTCGATGCACCCGTCGGGAATCACATGGTGCCGCGCCTCGGTAACGGGCACGGCACCGCGGGTCCAGAAGCACTCCACGTATTCGCGGAGCGCCGCCGGCGGCTGGTATTCGACGTAGCTCTGCGGAAGCGGACCTGGCGTCACGCTCCTACGCTATCGAAACCAGGGCGCGCGCAAAAGACCGGCGGCTATGTACCCTCGCGATACCACTGCTCTCCCTTGATTGCGGCGCGCCGCTCGCGCGTGCCGAAAGGCAGCTCGCCCCCAGCATCCCAACAGGACACGGCTCGCAGCGACCCTTCCTGGCCGCGAACCGCCTGACGCGCACGCCAGGCGCCGAGATCCCAACGGCGCCAGTCCGCGGGTTGCGCCGCCGGCCCCCACCGCTCGAGCAGTCGCCGCACGGCGTCGCATCGCGCGCGAACCTCGACCTCACGCGCGGGGGAGCTTGCCGGAGCGATCGGCGGCGCCAGCAGGGAACGAACCACCTCGCCCGCCGCGTCGCCGTCGAGGCGCCGAGTAAGGTAGAAATAGTCGATCGGAGAAGAAGTAGCGCGTGCGGCGGCGCCGGAAGTCGCCGAAGCGGCAGGGATACTGTCGCTGACCACGAGCGCGGCCCCAGCGCGGTCGATGCTCGCCCTCGCGACGAGAGCCTCCGGATTGACGACGTTAAGCCCGGCGAGGGTGAGGACGCCAGTGATCGTCATTCCCGCGGCGAAGTCTCGCGTCCGCCCGCGTAGAATCGTTAGGCCGAACCACACGAAGACGAGGGCGAGCCATACCATGAAGACGCTGGCGTAGAGCCGCGCCGTGCTCGGACCGTAATAATGGACGTACAATGCCATTCGCCCGAGCGCCGACGCCATGACGCCGCCCACCAGCACCAGAAGGGGCACAGCGAGCAACTTGTGGCGGCGGATGGCGGTGTTGTCGTTGTCTCTAATCAGCGCTCGCGTTCCGAGCAGCACCGGGAGAACGAGCAGCGACACCCACACGAGCTCGAAGAAGCCGTGGCGGGCGTACTCGGCGTACCCCAGTCCTGTCGTGGATCGCACGAGCCGCTCGCCCCCGAAGAGCCAGCCCACCTGCACCGCCACAAAGGCGGCGAACAGCGCCACGAGGCTGCCGAGGACGGCGGTGAGATCCAGCGTGCCTAACGAAATGGACGGCTGCCGCTCCCTCGCCGTGCCCCGAGCGACGGTGGCGAACGCGCCATGCAGCCAACCCGCGGTCGCCCACGTCACAAACGCTGCGATGAAGAGATGCGACGCGATGACGTCGAGCTGAAGGTCTGGGAGCGCCAGGAGCGATCCGAACACCGGATCGGCGTTCGCGAAGAGCAGACCGAAGACGAGTAGCACCGGGATTGCGAGCACCACCGCCCGCAGCCCCGCGCGCGCCCGACCTTGATATCGCGACATCGGCGCCCCGACGTCGCTCTCGCGAACAGGCCACACGATGCCACTCACGGACTCCCGCACCGCGAATATGAGAGCGCCGGCGAGATCGCGAACTCGCTGGCCAAGAATCGAGCGGATCGGCGATCCAGCCCCGAGCGTTGCCGCGAGGAGCAGGCCCGCTCCGACCGTGGCGAGGAAATCATAGAACAGCAGGTCCGCGCTGTCGCGCCAGGCAAAGAAGCTGGCGAATACGAGCATCGCTGCCATCCACCCGATCTGCTCCCGCCGAATGCCCTCCCCACGGCGGTGAACCAGGCGGAGCACGGTGATCGCGAACGCGAGGGCCCAGAGGAAGAGCCCGAGCCCGGGTCCGGCGCGGAGCAGGCTATCGCCGAGACCGCCGAGAAAGAGCGCCTCGAGAAGAATGCGGCGGGCGACCATCGCGCGTTCGGTTCGGAGCTCGTGCGCCTCAGGGAGAACCGGCACGGCCAGTGGAGATGGAGAGTCGAAAGGCATGGGCGGGGACACTGAAAGAGACACTATACTTTACGATATAGAGTACTTCATGTCAATGCTCGCCGCCGCTCCGGACAGAGGTCATCCTTAGGCGCCTTCCCCGGGCAGCGCACCCCATGTCCGGCCGCAGCGAACGCTTTCCCGGTATGGCGCATCTAATCCCCTCGAGCACCGTGACACGGACCGCGTTTGCCCTCCAGACGACCCCACAGGTGAACGAACCCGAGCTCATCGCCCGGGTTCTCGCCGGAGACCGGCTTGCCGGGCGCGAGCTGTACAACGCGCACGCTCCCCGCGTCTTCAGGCTCGCCTATCGCCTAACGGGAGACGCGGAGCTCGCTCGAGAGTTCACGCAGGACACGTTCGTTCGCGCCTTCCAGCGACTCGCCGACTTCCGCGGCGACGCTGCCTTCTCTACCTGGATCCATCGCATCACCGTCACCGTCGTCGCCAACGCCATGCGCAAGGTCCGCCGCCTCCGCGAGCGGGAGACCGATCTCAACGACCTGGACACCCTGCATCCGGTGAATTCCAGCACTCGGCGACTCGACCCCGACCTCCGCGACCGGCTCGCCAAGGCCATCGACGCATTGCCCGAGATCTACCGCATCACGCTGATCATGCACGATATGGAAGGCTACACCCACACGGAGATCGCCGACGTCCTCGGCGTCGCCGAAGGAACCTGCAAGAGCCGCCTGTCGGCTGCGCGCGCTCAGCTTCGCGCCGCGCTCGCCGATTTCGCGAAGGAGTACGAGTCATGACCGAAAATCACGATCGCTTCGACGATCTGCTGCAGGAAGCCCTCCGCAGCTACAATCATCCACCCGACCAGCGGGAGATGCCGCTCGACGACATGTGGCGGTCGATCGAGTCTCAGGCCTTCCCGGCCCGGCGCCGCGTCTCTCGTTATGCACAGTGGCTGCGCGTCGCCGCCGCGCTCGTCATTGGGGTCGGCATCGGGCGGCTGTCGCTCGGCCGCGTGAGGCAGTCCGCCACGTCGGGGTCCGCCATCGCGCAGGCGCCGGTCGCCGAGCGTCCAGCGGCGACCAGCGAGACGCCGTCGCAAGCGTTCGATCCCGCAACGTCGCGCTATCTCGGCCAGGCGGCGGCGCTTCTCATCGCGCTTCCCGCCGAGGCGAATGTCGGCCGCCCCGACCAGCCATTCATGAAGCGCGCGAATGAGCTGCTGCTCACCACACGTCTCCTGCTCGACTCGCAGTCCGGCAACGATCCGGCGATGCGCAATCTCCTGGAGGACCTGGAGCTGGTGCTCGTGCAGGTCGTGCGGCTCGAGAAGGAGCGAGAACCGTCGCGGCGCACGGAGCTGGAGCTCATCCAGCAGGCGCTCGACCAGCGCGACGTGATTCCACGCTTGCGGAACGCCGCCTCCGAATACGCCGCCGATGACTAGCCGCGGCCACCGCGAACACATCCCAGTGCATTCGAGGAGAACTTCCTGATGAAGTGCCTAACGTTGTTCACCGGCTTTGTGGTGGGTGTGATGGTGGCGTTGCCGGCATTCGGCCAGGTGACGCCTCCCGCCGCGCCCATGCCGTCATCGCCGCCGCGCGCGTCGACGGCACCGCGGCCCATGCGCACGCCGCGCGCGGAGCCCGACTGGCCTAACGAGAAGCAGTGGGCCTTCGATGCCGATGTCGATCGTCAGCGCGAGCTCGAGGAACGCCAGCGTGAGCAGATGGATCGCCAGGTCGAGCGGCAACGCGAGCTCGAAGAGCGGCAGCGCGAGCAGCAGGCGGCGCAGATGGACCGCCAGCGGGAGCTCGAGGAGCGCCAACGCGACAAGATGCAGTTTCAGGAAGAGCGGCAGCGCGAGATGATGCAGGAGCAGGAGGAACGGCAGCGACAGCGTGAGCTCGAGGATCGTATGCGCGAGCGCAGCTTCGAGCTCGATCTCGCAACACCGCGCGCCCTCCCCCCCGACAAACCCGCGACTCCGATGATCGCGCCGCTGCCTCCGACGCCGTCGGCGTGGTCGCCCTACGAAAAAGAATCAGCGGTACCGGATGCCCTCGACGGCGCGTTCCTCAACAAGCGGCCGCCCGCGTCGTGGGCGCCGGGCGATCCGGCAGACTCGCTGTATCGCGTCGCTCGTGAGGCGCTGAACCGCGGAGACTATCGCCGCGCCGCGCAACTCTTCAACGATCTCACGCAACGCTATCCCAGCTCCGCATACGCTTACGTCAGCACCTATTACGAAGCGTTCTCACGCTACCGTATCGGCACAACCGAGGAGCTCAAGGCCGCGGACCGCGCCCTGCAGACGATCGCGGATCGTTCCGCGCCGCGCTCCAGCGGATGGCGTGAGCGCGACGACACCGACGTGAACGGTTTGCGCACGCGCATTCGCGGCGCTCTCGCGATGCGCGGCGACAGCGGCGCGGCAGATCAGGTCGAGGAGTCAGCTCGCAAGGCAGGCTCCACGTGCGACCAGGAAGATCTGATGGTCAGGGTGGAGGCGCTCAACGCGCTCAGTCAGATGGACGCCGCCGCGGCGCTCCCGATCCTCCGCCGCGTTCTCGAGCGGCGCGACGAATGTCTGGTGGAGCTCCGGCGTCGCGCCGTGTTCATGCTCGCGCGCCGCGGTGACGCGGAAGGAGCAGCACTCCTCATCTCGACCGCGCGCAACGACCCCAACGTCAACGTCCGCGCGGAAGCGATCTCGTATCTGCCGCGAATGCCAGGCGACGCTGGCCTCACGGCGCTCGAGGACATTCTCCGAAACGCCGACGACGAGCGCATTCAGCGGACCGCGGTCAAGGCAATTATGTCATCCGACAATCCGCGAGCACGCACGAGCTTGCGGGGCCTCCTCGAACGGAAGGACGCGTCCGAGACGCTCCGGCTCCAGGTGCTCGAGGCGTACAGCCGCGAGCGCGCCACTCCCGACGACGCTGCGTATCTGCGCTGGCTCTATCCACGCTCCGACAGCGAGCGGATGAAGTCCGCGATCATCAACGCGCTGGGGCGCATCGGGGGCAAGGACAATCAGGACTGGCTCGCCGCGCTCGTCCGCAACACCAATGAGTCTGCGCAGCTGCGTTCGGCCGCCCTGCAGCGGCTGAGTCGCTCCGATATCCCCGTCGCTGACATCGGCAGGATGTACGACGCCGCCGACTCGCGCTCGATGCGCGAGCAGCTCATCTCGGCGCTTGCGAGCCGAAAGGAGCCGGAGGCCACGGACAAGCTGATCGACATCGCCAAGAACAGCACCGACCTCGAGATGCGCCGTCTGGCGATCAACTATCTCTCGCGCAAGAACGACCCGCGGGCAACCAAGCTGCTCATGGAGCTGATCGAAAAATGATGACCGATCGCATACTCGGCGCGCGCGGCGCGCTCGTCCTCGGCGCTCTCTCGTTAGGCTCGGCGGCATCCGCGTCGGCGCAGGCACTCGCGCGACGTGTTTCGTCGGCCGCTGACGGGCGCGTCCAGTTCAGCTTTCCCGCCCGGGAGGGCGTGTGCGGCAATGGCCGCAGCTACATCCAGACGGGACCGAACAGCTACTCCGGCACGTGGGTCGGCTCGTTCGACGACACGCGCCGGATGGATCCGTGCGTCGCGGGCCCGGTGCGCGTCGTGCTCGACCGCGCCGACCGCAGCGTGATCTCCATCAAGACGTACGTCGGGCCGCCGAGCGCGGAGCCCGGCACCACCGATCTCGGAACCGTTCGTTCGGAGGACGCCGTCGATTATCTGCTGTCGCTGGCGCGGGACGGCGAAGGACGCGTCGGCCGCGAAGCGATCATGCCCGCGATGCTCGCGGACGGCGTCGATGCGAGCGACGAGCTGCTCGCGATCGGACGAGACGCCTCGCGGCCACGTGAGACGCGTCGCTCGGCGCTGTCGTGGCTCGGCCAGACGGCCGGCATGGAGGGCGCTGTGCCGTCACGCGTATCGACGGCGCTGCTGCAGATCGCGCGCGACGAGACGGACAACATGGAAGTACGGCGCTCCGCGCTAGGCGTGCTTTCGCGGCTCGATCATGGCGCGGGCATTCCGCCGCTCATCGAGCTGGCGCGGGCGAACCTGTCCGGCGATCGCACCTGGCTCTCCAAGGAAGCGCTGAGCGCGCTCGCTCGCTCCGGTGATCCGCGCGCCCGGGACTTTCTCCGAAGCGTCATCCAGCGTGGCGATGCGGCCGATGACGTGATGTACACCGCTATCCGCGGTCTCGGCACCGAGTACGCGACAGGACGCGACGCCGATCTCCTGCGGCAGGTCTATCCGAAGCTCGCCGGCGAGAAGTCACGAGACGCCGTGCTATCGGTGATCGCCGAGATCGGAGGAACCGAGAACACGCGCTGGCTGCTCGGCGTCGTGCGAGACGAGAGCGCCCCGATCGCGATGCGCCGGCGCGCTCTGCAGTACGCCTCCCGTGCCGGCGTCCCGATCGCCGACCTCGTTAGGCTGTACGATACCACGACCGATCCGCAGATGAAGGAGGCGCTCATCGGATTCTACGCGCAGAGCGGCGACAAGCTGGCCGTCGACAAGCTGCTCACGATCGCCAGGAGCGACGAGAATCCCGGCATCCGCCGGCGCACGATCGCCCAGCTCTCACGGTCGGAGGATCCTCGGGTGAAGGAATTCCTGAAGGAGTTGATCGAGCGCTGAAGCGAACGTAGCGGACGCGGCTGAAACTAGTCGTGGTAGAGGATGCTCGGCGATGGTGCGCGTCGTCACAGCACGCGACGCACATCGCGACGTAGAATGCGCGCCAGTCCTCCAACACATACCCGACCAAATGAATCAGCTGCGTTCGCTTGCCGCGCTCGCGATCCTCGTTGCGGCGTCGGCTTGCAAGATGGCGCACGAAGACGTGCGCGCCGATAGTGTCCATGTCGCCGAGCAGGTGAAGCTCTCCAATCAGCTCGCCGCTCAGAAAGACTCGTTGATGACTGTCGTGCTCGACGCCGACAAGTTCATCTCCCAGATCGACAGCCAGATCACTCGCGTTCGCGACCTCCCGGCGCCTAAGCGCAAGAAGGACAGCGAGAGCCCCATTCAGGATCAGCTGCAGGCGCGGCGCGATCTTCTCGCCCGCGTCGACGCGCTCGTGAAGCGGGCACAGACGACCGCCCGTGAGCTGGCGGCGAGTCGCGGACACGTGAAGCAGCTCTCCGCCGACAGCGCTCACTTCGCGCAGTCGATCGAGAGCGATCAGAAGATGATCGCCGAGCTCAACTCCACGATCCAGCGACAGACCTCGCGACTGAACACGATGCAGCTGGCGGTGGACAGCCTCGCCGGCGCGAACGCCAAGCTCGGTACCGAGCTCGCCCTGCTGCAGACGACGCACAACAAGGCTTTCTACGTCATCGGCAACGAAGAGGATCTCATCAGGAAGGGGATCATCGTTCGCGAGGGCGGGGCCAATCTGCTCCTGGCCCATCCGGGGCGAACGCTCCAGCCCGCGCGTACCCTCGACCCGGCACTGTTCACGGCGATCGACCAGCGCGCCGTGCACGAGATCCAGGTTCCCGACTCGACACGTGCCTACGCGATCGTCTCCCGGCAGAGCCTCGACGACGCGGATGTCTCGGCGCGCGACCGCACCTCGTTCCGTGGCAACCTGAAGATCAAGGATGCCGATCGATTCTGGTCGCAGTCGAAGTACCTGATCATCCTCGAGCGCTGAACGGGTAAGTAGCAGCTGAACGGGTCGGGCCAGGGGCGAGGATCGTTCTCGTCTCTGGCCCGTTGGCTATGACCTTGGTAGGTTCGCGCATCCCGCCCGGCAGCTCTCACCCTCACTCTCTCTCCACTTGTCTCAGCCAAATGTCGTCACGGCAACGCCGCAGGCTTCGCTGTGGGAAGATTTCATTGACATTATCGTCGCACCCGCGAGTGTCTTTCGCCGGCGCGAGCGCGGCAGCTGGCTGATCCCCCTGCTCATCGTCACGGTCGCCATCGCCGTCATCTCATTCGCCAGCCGTGGCGTGATGCAGCCGGTGATGGACGCCGAGTTCGAGCGCGTCGCGGAGGGGATGCGAAAGAACCCGCAGATCACCGAAGAGATGATCGACAAGGCGCGCAGCGTTGGGGCGTTCTTCACGACGTTTGGGCCGATCATATTCACGCCCATCGCGATCATTGTCATCGGCTTCATGACCTGGCTCGTCGCGAAGCTGGTCGATTCCAAGCAGACGCTCCATGCAGCGCTGGTAGTCGCCTCGTACGCCTATGTGCCCCGTATCGTCCAATTCATTTTCAACGCGGTGCAGGGGCTGGTGCTGAGCCCCGATAAGTTGAACGGCATCGTCAAGCTGTCATTCAGCCCAGCGCGCTTTCTCGATCCAACGACGGCTAATCCGGTTCTGATCCAGGTCCTCAATCGCTTCGACCTGTTCACGATCTGGGTGACCGTGCTGCTCGCGATCGGCGTCTATGTCACGGGCCGCGTGACGAAGAGCCAGGCGACGATCGCCGGTGTGCTGTTCTGGATCGTCGGCTCACTTCCGGCCATCCTCAGCGCGCTGCGGCAGGCCGCCGCGGGGTAGGTCAGCGGAGGTTCACGATGGCGCACACCACCGATGTCATCGTCGTCGGCCTCGGAGCGATGGGCAGCGCTGCGCTCTATCATCTGGCGCAGCGCGGCGTGCGTGTCATTGGCTTCGATCGATACGCACCGCCACATGCACTGGGCTCGACCCACGGACTGTCGCGGATCATCCGCGAGTCCTACTACGAGCACCCGCGCTACGTACCGCTCGTCCAACGGGCGTACGAGCTCTGGGCCGAGCTGGAACGTCGCGTAGCGCGCCGCCTTTTCTATCAGACGGGCGGATTGATGATCGGGGCCGCGGACGGTGTCCTCGTATCCGGCGCGCTCCGGAGCGCGCGCGAGCACGGGCTCGAGCACGAGCTGTTGAGTGCGAAGGACGTGCACGGCCGGTTTCCCGGGTTCGTCCTCCCCAACGAGATGAGCGGATTCTTCGAGCCACGTGCAGGCGTGCTCGACCCCGAAGGTTGTGTCGACGCTCACTTGCAGTTGGCGGCCGCCGCTGGCGCGGAAGTGCGGCTGAACGAGCCGCTGCGCGAATGGGGTGTGAAGGGCGGCCGGGTTCGCGTGGTCACCGAGCTTGGTACTTACGACGCGGCGCGGCTCGCGCTCTGCGCGGGTGCATGGAATCCGGCGCTGATCGACGACGATTCAATCGCGCTTCGCGTCGAGCGCCAGGTCATGCACTGGTTCACGCCGGCGCGCACCCCGGAGCTTTTCGAGCCCTCGCGATGTCCGATAGCGATGACCGAATACGCTCCCGACCGCATCTTCTATTTCGTGCCTGACAGCGGCGACGGGGTGAAGGCGGCAATCCACCACGAGGGCGAGGTCACCGACCCTGACGCGATCCGGCGTGAGGTCACGGACGAGGACGTAGCGCCAGTCACCAGTCTGTTGCGCCGGTATCTACCGAACGCGGCGGGCCCGCTCCGCGGCTCGGCGACATGTCTCTACACGAACACGAGCGATGGCCACTTCCTTCTCGCTCCGCACGACTCGCACGAGGAGGTTCTCATCGTGAGCGCCTGCTCCGGCCATGGCTTCAAGTTCGCGAGCGCGATTGGCGAGGCCGTCGCCGACCTGACGATGTCGCTTCCCAGGCCCGATCTCATCCCCTTTGGACGGCAGCGTCCGGTTCCGGGGCAGGCCGGACGCAGAGACATCGTTGACTCCAGATAGATAGACGATTATCTATATCTCTGATGCCGATCGATCCCGAACGCTTCGAACGTATTGCCAAGGCGCTCGCCGATCCGCGGCGATTCCAGATCCTGGAGAAGATCGCCAACTGTCGCGAGGTGGGGTGTCAGCGGCTGTGCGAGCAGTTCCCGGTCGCGCAGCCGACGATGTAGCACCACCTCAAGGAGTTGGCCCGCGCCGGGCTCATCGAGCCTTGGCGAGAGGGGCAGTTCGTCTTCTATCGGTTTCGGGCAGACGTCCTTCACGATTACGTGAATGCGCTCGAGGCGCGTCTGGGGGTGGACACGCCATCGGGGCGCCAGCGGGTAGCGGAGCCACGGCGGAGAGAAGCCGCTCAGCGGCCTCGCCCGGGTACCGGCGGCTGAGCCGCTGAGGGGTGCCTGAAGGGACCGGGATCAAAACCAACCGTCTCGTAGTTATATAGACGGATATAGAAATGCCGATCCTCAGGATTGGCGGAGGTGAAGGATGAGCGAAGTCAGGAACGAGCCAAATGTCCGGGAAGTGACGGACGAGACGTTTGCTACCGAGGTCGAGGCGCATCGCGGAGCGGCGATCGTTGATCTCTGGGCGGAGTGGTGCGGGCCGTGCCGTGCGCTGGGCCCCATCGTTGACGACCTCGCACGCGAGTTCGAGGGACGGGTGAAGGTCGCCAAGCTGGATATCGACAACAATCCGGTGACCACCGCGCGCTACAACGTGCGGTCGATCCCGACGCTTCTCTTCTTCCGCGATGGACAGCTGGTGGAGTCCGTCGTTGGACTGCGTTCGAAGAACGAGCTCGCCGCGCGCATCGCCAAGCTCGCGGCCTGAGGGGGAAGTGACGGAGGGCGGGGAGGAGACACATGAAGTCGAAAAATTCGAGAGCGGCCAAGCGGCTGCCGGCGCGCGCCGACGTGAGTGCGGCCGAGGGCGCCGAGCTGCTCGACCTGTACATCGCCGAACTGTCGCGTGCGCCGGTGCGCACGGCAGTCGATCAGAAGGCGCTCGCGCGCCAGTATCGCGACGCGTCGCTGCCTAACGCTGAGCGGGAGACCGCGCGCGCGGAGCTCATTCGCGCCAACCTGCGGTTCGCATTTTCGATCGCGAAGCAGTACCAGCACCGTGGACTCAATCTCGAGGATCTCGTGAGTGAGGCCAACGCGGGGCTCGTGCGCGCCGCGGACAAATATGACCCCGACGTCGGGGTGAACTTCATCAGCTACGC